>NZ_JABBVZ010000011.1 GCF_012933365.1 Sulfobacillus harzensis
CATCCCGCGCGTTAGCTGTAACGAAGAGGCGTCGCCGACTCACAGACTTAGAAAGCCGTCTCAGCGGCAGGAGGTCAACAGCCTTGAATCGTCCCGATGTGCTTCGAGCATCGTCGACGAAACCCGATCTGGCAAGCCAGATCTTTCCAGATGCAGACAGCCGCTTGCCGCTACGCGGCAAGCCCCGAGACCAAGGTCTTGGGCTAGTAGGCTAATTCTTTTTATACGAGGAGGTCCCCACTATGACTGGCATCATCGCCCGCTATCATTCTTGGCTTGACCTGCCGGATCTGGAGCCCGTGACTCTGGGGGAGGGTATGACCCCGCTGATTGGATGGGGGCATTGGGGCCAGAGTGATATTTTCTTAAAGCTCGAAGGCAGCAATCCCACGGGATCCTTTAAAGACCGCGGGATGACGGTTGCGGTATCCGTTGCCCGGCACCAGGGAGCCGAAGCTGTCATCTGCGCCTCGACCGGAAACACGGCGGCTTCAGCCGCCGCCTATGCGGCGCGCGCCGGGATGCTGGCATTGGTAGTGATGCCCGACGGTCAGGTGGCCGAACAAAAAATATTGCAATCCCGGGTCCATGGCGCCATTTTGGTGAGTTTGGACGGCAACTTCGACCATGCACTGGCCGAGGTTCGTCGTGCCGCTGCTCAAAATTCCAAATTGGCCTTAGTCAACTCTGTCAACCCGTGGCGGCTTCGGGGACAGGAAACAGGCGCCTATGAGGTCGTGGACGCGTTGGGTCACGCTCCGGCGGCCCTCGTCTTGCCGGTTGGCAACGCCGGCAACATCTCCGCCTATTTTCACGGATTTCGCCGCTACCAACACGGTGTTCCCCAAATGTTTGGCATTCAAGCGGCAGGAGCCAGCGCCATGGTGCAAGGCCGTGATATCGACGAACCGCACACCATCGCCACCGCCATTCGCATTGGGAAGCCAGCCAGTCGCCATTTGGCCGAAGAGGCCGTCACCCAATCACGAGGTGCTTTTCTCGGTGTCAGCGATGAGGAGATTCTCTTAGCTCAAAAAGAGCTCGCCCATGGTGGGGTTTTTGCGGAGCCCGCGTCTGCAACCGCCTATGCCGGCTTAAAGCGACTGCGCGAGCAAAACAGGCTTCCCGCCGGCCCGGTGGTGGTGGTGCTGACCGGAAACGGCCTAAAGGACGCCACAACCCCGCTGAGTTGGGCCACGTCGCGCCAATACCGCGTATGCGCTGAGGAGATTGACGGGCTTTTTGCCAAGGTTTTGGACGAGGCGGAATCTCATGTGGCACATTAAAGTTCCAGCTACGGCGGCCAACCTTGGGTCGGGGTTTGACACCTTAGGACTGGCGCTTTCCCTGTCTCTCGACGTTTGGTTTTCCGAGGCCAAGGAGGTGAGCATCTCCGTCCGTGGGGAGGGGCAGGGCATCGTGCCGGAAGGGCCTGACAATTTAGTCTGGCGGACCGCTGCCACCCTCTATCGAGAGGTATCGGGAAAGCCCATCCCGCCCGGCCGTGTGACCGTTAAGAGCCGTATTCCGCTGGCCCGGGGCCTAGGCTCAAGTGCCGCGGCGATTGTGGCGGGTCTCACCTTAGCCAACACCCTTTTGCCGAAGCGCCTCTCCCGAGAAGAGCTATTGGCCATCGCAACCCGTCTGGAAGGACACCCTGACAACGTCGCCGCGGCCATTTACGGAGGATTCATCCTGGCGTGGGATGACCAGGGGGCTATTCGCGTGCAGAATTACCCGGCGCCGGATCTCCGGTGCCTATTATTAATTCCCGACTACCGCGTTTCGACCGAGGATGCCCGCCGCGTCTTGCCGGCCTCCGTTCCCATTCAGGACGCCGTCTTCAACGCCCAACGCCTAGCTCTATGGATTGATGCGGTGAACCGCCGAGATTGGTCGCACCTCAGACAAGCAGGCGAAGACCGGTTGCACCAGCCATATCGCCAGAAACTGGTCGCCGGGATGGGGCCTCTGATTGAGGCCGCGCTTAGTCACGGCGCCGCTTTCTCCGCCCTTTCCGGATCCGGCCCCACTATTCTTAGCCTCGTTCCTTCGGAACGGGCCATGGAAGTCGCTCAAGCGTTAACCCGTGCCGCCCTTGAGGTGATTCCGGGGGCCTTTCAACTCCATGACGTGACCCCCAGTTCGTTTGGCGCCGAATGCGTTTTGGACAGCTGGCAGTGGCGCCGGGGCGGGAGTCGCCGACGCCTGCAACTGGGCCCAGGTGCCTGGCACTAGCCTTGTGAGTCGTTGAGCTCGAAAACTTGATGAACATGGTTTAGGGCGCGCTCGGCATCGCTACGGGCGATGATGCAGGAAATTTTAATCTCCGAGGTACCAATCATCTGGATGTTAATCCCTGCATCCGCCAGGGCACGAAACATAGCCGCCGCCACACCCGGATGATTGCGGACGCCGGCGCCCACGGCGGAAATCTTGGCGATGTCTCCATCCACCAGCAAAGATCGCCCGCCCAAGGCGCGAAGCGTCTCCTGCGAGACCGCCATTGCTCGCTCTCGATCGCGGTCAGCCACTGTCAAGGCGATATCCGCCCGGAGATCGTCGTGAGATAAGGCCTGAAACACCAAATCAATATTGATGCCCTCTTGGGCCAACCGATCCAACGCCAAAGCCGCCACGCCCGGCCGATCCGGCACACCCACCAACCCGATTTTGGTGAGATGAGTATCCAACGCCACCGCCGTAACCCAACGGGGGGCACGCGAGGTCTGCTTTTCGTCAATTCGGGTGCCCGGCTCATGTTCATCAAAGGTGGAACGCGCCTGAACGGCCACGCCCGATTGACGGGCATACAACACCGCCCGTGTCTGGAGAACCTGAGCCCCTTGGGAAGCCAACTCCATCATTTCATCATACGATAATTGGCTTAGCGCGCGCGCATCAGCCACAATGCGAGGATCAGCGGTAAACACGCCCGGCACATCGGAATAAATCTCGCACGCGTCCGCCTTTAGGGCAGATGCAAGGGCAATGGCGGTCAGATCCGATCCCCCACGCCCGAGGGTGGTTAGCCGCCCTTCGCCAGAGATCCCTTGAAAGCCAGTCACGACCGGTATAATGCCCTCTCCAAGCCAGCTTTCCACTGTGGTCGGCCGCACCGCGAGAATGCGTGCTTCGGAAAAATGGCCGTCCGTCAAAATACCCGCTTGGCTGCCCATGACGGCCCGGGCAGAACGGCCCAGCCGGTTAATTGCCATCGCCATTAAGGCGGCGGACGTCATTTCGCCCGTTGCCAGCAGAAAATCCAGGTTATCTGGCGAAGATTGCCCATCGACCTGACTCGCCAAATCGAGCAGGTGGTCCGTCGCGTCCCCCATGGCCGAGACAACCACCACAACCTCATGACCCGCGGACGCGGTCCGCACCACCCGTTCGGCTATAGCCTGAATCAATTCCAGAGACTTCACCGAACTGCCGCCGAATTTTTGTACAATGCGCACCGTCTCACCCCTGAGGTTTTCTCTCGATAATAGCGCAGATAATGTCCGCATGCGATAGGAAGGCTCTTGACAACCAACATTCACGATTATATTCTAAATGCAAGAAATTCGCATTTACAAAGAAGGGACAATAGATGCCGAACCTTTGGGAACCACATGCAGGACTCGCGGTCGGTGCAGTGTTGTTGACAGCGGTGCTGTTGGGCATGGTTCACGGCATTACACCCGATGAACACACCTGGCCCATCACCTTCAGCTACGCCATTGGAAGCTATTCAACCAAAACCGGGGTGGTACGAGGACTAACTTTTTCCGCCTCCTTCACCCTGCAACGGGCGCTGGCCAGCGAGTTGGCCTACTTGGCCCTGGATCGCTGGCTGAGGCTGGGGTCGGCGCTCAACTATTCAATTTACGTCGTGGTGGGTATTGCCATGATATGGGCGGCGCGAGCTATTTTCCGCGGGCAGCACTGGCACCTCTTCGCTTTCGGGCACAACAAGGCGCACAGCGAGCCAGAACTGCACGACGCTGCTTGGTGGATGCCCATCGTCCACGGATTCATCGCCGGCTGGGGATTTGGCGCCTTTGCCATCATCATTTATACGGTGCTGGCGCCATCAATGCCGTCGGCTTGGCTAGCATGGCTGCCTGGCCTGGCCTTTGGCGTCGGCACGACCCTGATCCAAGCGGCGGCCGGCGGGCTTTTTGGCTGGTTAAGCCGCCACTTGGGGCTTAACCAGCAGGACGTCCGTACGGTATCGTTGAAAACGGCCGGCAATACGTTAGGGTTGGGCGGCCTCATTTTCTTCCTGGCGGGAGCGTTTGGGCTGCTTTTCCCCAAGTGGGCCAATTTTAGTGTGGCGACGGGCCTTCACATTCACAACCTCGCCCATTTGGGCCTCCCAACCATTCTGGTCATGGTGACGGTGGTCGTCATCGGTGTCGGGACGCTCATCACGGAAACGCATCGCCTGGCATCCTCCAAGGCCAAGCCTAGCTGGCCCTAAGCGTTCCCGTGAGAATCAGCCCGCCCACGGCATCGACTGTTACCGCTTGACCGGTGGTCAACACCCGGGTGGCGTCAGCCACGCCTACGACCGTCGGGATTCCCAACGAGACACCGACCACGGCGGCGTGCGACGTCAACCCGCCTTCCTCCGCCACAATCGCCAGAGCCGCCTCCATTAACGGAGTCCATTCACCGTCGCTGGGCTGTGATCGAGAAACCGCCCGAAAGACGACGAGACGGGGCGGCGTCCATTGGTGGATCCCGCTTGGCCAACCGGTGCTCCGCCTGTGACAATCACCCGGTCGCCCGCATCAGCCCAGCCGTAGCGCACGGCAATGGCCACCGCATCTGACACCATTGCCTCCAGTGAACGGTGCTCATTGATTAACTGACTTTGAATTCCCCAGACTAACGTCAGCCGTCGCGCCACCTCCTCATAGGGCGTGACAGCCAAAATGGGCACGTGCGGCCGGTGGGCCGCCATCGAAAACGCGGTATGGCCCGTTTCGGTGGCCGTCACGATGACCCGCGCCTCCAAATCCTCGGCTGCCGTCAACGCTGCATGACAAACTCCGTCGGTCACCGTTCCGGAGATGAATCGGGGTTTGGGCGGATCTGTGAGGTGCGCCTCGCTGGCCGCCGCCGTACGCGCCATGACAGCCAACGCCTCCACCGGAAAGTCTCCCGCGGCGGTCTCCTCGGACAGCATCACGGCATCTGTACCTTCCAGCACGGCATGCGCCACGTCCGTGACTTCTGCCCGGGTTGGCCGATTGTCATGCACCATGGATTCCAGCATCTGGGTGGCCGTTATGACAGGCTTGCCGGCTCGATTGGCGGCGCTGATTATCGCACGCTGCAGCCAGGGCACATCTTCGGGCGGATACTCGACGCCCAAGTCGCCCCGAGCCACCATAATTCCGTCGGACATGCGCACGACCGCCTCCAGGTTCTCGACTGCCGCCTTGGTTTCAATTTTGGCGATAATCGGCACAGCCGAACCCAGTTCTTCGAGATATCGCCGAACCTGGACAACATCGTCGGCCGTGCGAATAAACGAGGCCGCCACCCAGTCAATGCCTTCTTCGATCCCCATGGCGAGAGCCGCTCGATCCAGGTCAGTCAGCACAGGCAGCGGCCAGACTTGCCCGGGGCAGGTGATTTTCTTATTGTCGTCCAAAAATCCGGCGGACTCGACCACCACGCGCGCCACGTCGCCGACTTCCTTCACCGCCAGTGCCAAGTTGCCGTCCCCGAGCACGAGCCGATCCTCCACGTTCAGATACGAGAGCAATGCGGGAAGATTAGGCCTCAAATCGGCATCATCGGAGGTTCCTAAAATCAGTTCCGCCCCGTGAACAAGCTTCAGCCCCGCCGGGTTGCGGGTCCGGATGCGCACCTCGGGCCCTGCCGTGTCTAGCAGCACCCCAATGGGCCGGCCCGCTTCCTGCTCAATCGCCCGTACCAACCGGATCACCACCCGATGATGATCCACAGTTCCGTGCGACAGATTGATCCGGGCCACGTCAAGTCCCTGTTCGACCAATTGGCGCAAGACTTCCCTATTGGTCGAAGACGGACCCAAGGTGGCCACTATTTTCGTTCTCCGCATAATATCGCCTCATTGTTCCTTTATGTTCCGGCTCTACCATATCAAAGAACCAGAGGCTCGGCCATGCCGGATATTGAACTGACGTCACACAATCTTTACACTAATGTCATCGATATTTGACAGGAGTGGGACAATGCGTCGCATCCGTTGGGTTGTCGTTGGATTCTTGGGCACCGCGCTGTTGGCTGGTTGCGGGGAAAAGACGCCCACCGCCAAGCCTCAGGGAACTGTCACCGTGGCTTATGCCGGATCGCTGGAAGATGTGAACGACCAGATTATCGGTCCCCAGTTTGAAAAAGCCACCGGATACGCCTACCAGGGCGAGGGAGGCGGCGCGCTTGGCATGGCTCAGAAAATCCGCTCTCACACCATCGCTGCCAACGTCTTTGAAAGCATGGGGTACGCACCCATTCAACTGCTTGAGCCGCATCAGGCCCGTTGGGCTGTATCCTTCGCGTCGAGTCCCTTAGTCATTGCGTTCAACCCCAAGTCGCGCTACGGGACCGAACTTACCGCCATTAAAGAAGGAAAAAAGCCGCTCAGCGATTTGTTTACTCTCATGCAAAGCCCCGGCTTTCGCTTGGGACGCACCAACCCCAACACCGACCCCCAAGGGCAAGCCTTCTACATGATGGTGGAATTAGCCGAGAAAAAATACCACTTGCCGGCGGGCACGGCGTCAAAGATTCTCGGAGTCCCTGACAACCCGCACCAAGTCTATTCCGAGGAAGGCATCCTGACTCTTCTGCAATCGGGGGCCTTGGATGCGTCTAGCGCCTTTCTGTCAGAAGCAGAACAGCGGCATTTGGACTTCATCCGCCTTCCCCAGGATCTGAACTTCGCGGACCCGAGCCAGAATGCCTGGTATTCTCAAGCATCGGTCCGGGTCTCCTCCGGCGTTGTGCATGGAAGCGCGCTGACCATTGACATCACCACGGTGGGGCAGCCCAGCCCCGGAGCACTGTCCTTTGTCCGCTATGTTCTTGGGCCGAAGGGACAACATTGGATGAAAAGCGCCGGGTATACCGTGTTGCCGCCCCAGGTCGTAGGGGCGCGCCAGGCTTTGCCCAAGACGCTTCGGTCGCTGGTGCGATGATGAGCCGCCTTTTGGGAGCCATTGGGATTGTCGGCATTATCTTGCTGTTCTTGCCGTTGGCAGTCCTCGCGTTGCATGCCGGATCTTTTACCCGGTCGTTAAGCAACCCCCAAAACCTTTCCGCCCTACGGACCACCCTAACCTCGGGGATTTTGGCCTTGGCCGTGGATGTGCTGCTCGGGGTACCGCTCTCCTGGTTTCTTGGTCGCCGGGTTCGCCCCGGATGGCAGCGATTTTGGGGCACCTGCCTTATTATTCCCATGCTCATGCCGCCGCTGGTGTTGGGGCTTGTCCTAGCCTATCTAGCAGGCCCGGTGTCGCCCATTACGCTGACGAACACATTTCCTGGCTTAGTGTTGGCAGAAGTCTATGAGTCCCTGCCCTTTTTCGTGTTTGCCGCCTGGGGCTATCTTCGCACCATCCCCCGATCTCTCGAAGAAGATGCCTGGGCACTCGGCAAGTCGCCGCGTGAAACCTTTTGGTACGTCTTGTGGCCTTTATCTGTTACCGGATTTGCCGTGGCGGCAGCGATGGCCTGGGCTCGCATCGTCGGCGCATTTGGCGGTCCGATTGTGGTCGCCTATCACCCGAGCGCACTCCCTGTGCAAATTTGGATCGCCCTCGAAGAGCAAGGGTTGCCGGCAGCGTTAGGCCTGTCCCTCTGGCTCATCGTTGCCGCTTTACCCCTTCCGGTCTGGCTAAACTGGAGATACAGCCATGTTAACCGTTAGCATCAATACGCTCCGGCTTCAGGGGGAGATGACGTTTCAATCGGGCATTACCGCTGTGGTTGGGCTCTCCGGTGCGGGCAAAACCTCGTTGTTTCGCATGTTGGCAGGATTGGATCAACCCCAGCAGCACCACATTGCATTCCGGGGAGAAAGTCTGGACGCCCAGCCTCCTTATACACGACCCATTCGCTATGTCCCTCAGCGTCCCAGCTTAGTTCCTCATCGCACCGTGGGCTCGCAGACGGAATGGGTGCGCCGGGTGGAGCCACAAGTCGTCGATGACTGGAAGCACATCTTAGCCCTGGACGACCTCTGGAACCGACTCCCCAAGGCTCTCTCGGGCGGTGAGCAGCAGCGGGCCGCGCTGATCCGCGCCCTAGCCTCCGATCCACTGGTGTTGGTGTTGGACGAGGCCCTGTCCGCCATTGACCGCCCGCATCGCGCCGCCATTTGGGAGGCCCTTAAAGACCGATGGCCCAACGACCGATTGCTGATTTTTTCTACCCACGACTGGATTGAGGCAGAATCATGGGCCGATCATATCGCCTACGTTGAGCACGGCCGGCTCTTCGGGCCACAGGCCACATCAGCCATCGTCCCACAAACGGCGGAGATGGCACGCCTTATGGGATTTATAGGTGCGGTACACTTAGAGCCCCATCAATGGTTGTGGCTCCACCCGGATGCGATAAGGCCGGGAATGCGATCGGATGCCCCCGTGAATGTCCCTGGCGATCTTGAAATGCAACCCTTATCACGGCTTCGCGCCCGATACCGGTTAACCACCAGAGACCGTGTTTGGCATTGGAACGGACCCTTGGCGGAGAACCCGAACACGGACGGAATTGCGGTCATTAGGCCCGTCATCACGGCCTTTGGGGAGGAGGGATCCCGATCATGACCTTTGGCGAAATGATTCAGCAAGCCCGCCGTCAGCGACAATGGCCACAAAGCGAGCTGGCACGAAGGCTTGGCGTCTCGCGACAAACCGTTGTCGCGTTGGAAAGCGACCAACACGCCCCCAGCTTCGAGACTGCCGTGCGCCTGGCTGATTTACTCGATCTGTCGCTTGATCAGTTGGCCTCGGCACACCGCCTCAGCACCAGCGTTCCCACCCAAATGTTGTGGCTGGACGCCGTTTCACCCCAGGTGCCCATTCCCATTGTGTGGAGCCTCATCCAAGGGGTCCGGGTGTTGGTACCCATCTCCCTTTTGGCGACACCGTCCCCGCCTGACGCAGTCTATAATCCCGTCAGTGGGGAGGTTCGTCCCTTTCCGTCCGCCCGGCACCCAGAGGATGTCATTCTCATCGGAGGTTGCGATCCGTTTGTGCCCTGGCTTAGTCAAATATTTCACGCCGTGAGCCCCCAACATTTCTTAGAGGGCGTCTGGCTATCCAGCACGCGGGCGCTCGAAAGCTGGCGAGCCGGATTGTTGCATATCGCCGGAACCCACTTGTTTGACGCTGAGCGCGGTGTCTACAATCCCGACAACTGGGTCAGCATCGACCATCTTAAAATTCCCTACATCGCCTGGGAAGAAGGCCTGGCTACCCGGCCCGACCATGCCCGGCTCCAGCGGGTGGCAATTCGGGACCCCGGAAGCGAAGCCCACGCACTATACGTGAGGCGGGGTCCCCATGATCTCAAGGCGGAAGTCTTTCGCACCCACCAGGCGCTGCTGGATGCCGTCGCCCTGCATCCTACTTGGGCCGGCGTAGGCTTAGGCCCACAAGCTGTGCTGATGGGATTGGATTTTACCCCCTGGGTTCTTGAACATTACGATTTATGGATTCGTGCCAGCGATGCCAAAAGCTCTTGGTTCCCGCCGTTTGAACAAGCCTTGAGAACCAAAGAGTTGGCCCGCCGTCTCGACGCCGTTCCTCATTTAGCCCGGAAATGGAGAGAATAAGGCCGTATGCGACCCAAACTTGGTGCATACGTCTGCTCCCGCCCCCTCATGCGAAGAGAGGCTCTCTCCGGAACCCGGGTCGTGACAGAGCCTCCATGCCTCAACGGCTTCCGTTTGATACCCTAAAAGAGCACTGAGCCCTGCGAAGTATTTCTCCTGGGCGGGGAGGAATGCTATCCCCATAAAAAGAGGTGATTGCTTGCCGCCACGTCGTCGCAAAAAGTTGGATAGTCAAGGCCTGAGACGTGCCCTGAGCGACCGTCAGATGCAACTGTTGTCCATGGGTGGCGTCATTGGGGTGGGATTGTTTTATGGATCGGGTCAAGCCTTGGAGCTGGCCGGGCCATCCATTCTCATCGACTATGCCATCGGCGGGTTGATTGTTCTCATTATGATGCGGGCACTTGGCGAAATGACCGTGGAAGACCCCGTGGCTGGATCGTTCAGCCGTCATGCCGATCGGACCATGGGACCGATGGCCGGGTTTATTACCGGCGGAATGTGGTGGTTCTTTTGGGTGGCGACAGTCATGTCAGAGCTGTCTGCCATTGGTCTCTTGGTGCAGTACTGGTTTCCCAGCTTTCCTCCCTGGATTCCGGGATTGATTGCTTTAGTGCTGTTTACGGCGTCCAATCTCACCTCAGTGAAAGTCTTCGGCGAGGTCGAGTTCTGGTTTGCCGTTCTTAAGATTTTCGCCATCGGCGCATTTATTGTGGTGGGCCTCTTGCTGGCGATTATTGCTCTCTTCGGAACAAGCCATCATGAGGCGGGCTTCCCGAATCTGTGGCGTTACCACGGATTTTTCCCCAAGGGGCTTGGCGGGATGTTGCAAGCCTTCTCATTGGTGGTGCTTGGCTATAGCGGGGTGGAAACCCTGGCCGTGACCGCCGGTGAGTCCGAAAATCCCATGGAGGCCATTCCGCGTGCGGTCACCAATGTGAGCTGGCGAATTCTCATTCTGTATTTGGGTTCGGTCTTCATTATGCTGGTGGCCTTTCCTTGGTCGGCGCTGGCGGGACGCCACACCAGTCCCTATGTGCTGTTGTTCGCCCGCATTGGCGTTCCGGCTGCCGCCACCATCATCAACGCCATCATCATTACGTCCGGCCTTTCCTCGTCCAATACTGGCCTCTACGGAGGCAGCCGGATGATTTTTTCCATGTCCACCGAACGATTTCTTCCTTCCGGCATGAGGACACTGAATGCCAAGAAAGTGCCCAAGTGGGCCGTGTGGACGACAGGCTTGGGCATTTCGGTCGGCATTTTGGTCACCTACTTGGCTCCCAATTCTGTCTACGTGTGGATGTCAAGCGCCGCCTCCTTTGCCGCGTTGTGGACTTGGGGCACCATCTTGGTCTCGGAGATGCTGTTTCGCAAGCGGTTTAAAGGCAAGTTGCACTATCCAACCCCAGGCTGGCCGGTCGTTCCGGTCATCGGCCTGCTTTTGATTGCCGCGACCTTAGTGGCCATTGCCATTTCGCCCTTAACCGACGTCTCCGTCTGGTCGGGAGCGGTTTGGTTGGTGTTTTTGATTGTATGGTGGTTTAGTTACGCCCGCCAGCACAATAGCGACCGCCCTGATCCCAACAGCCAGGAAGCGTCACCTTAACCAAAGAGGCGGGTCATTCCGCCTCTTTGGTCAGAAGAACGATTTTACCAGTGCTCTCGCGGCTTTCCATCCATTTTTGTGCATCCGCCGCTTCATGAAGGTGATAGCGGCGACCAATCCGCATCGCGAGTTGCCCTGATTGAACGTAGGCCAATACGGCATCGGCCGCGGGCTTCAGCAATTCCGGACGGCGAGCCCGCGCCGTTCCTAAGCTGAATCCCAACACCGCCCGGCAGCTGGCATGGAGATCACCCACGCGGATATGGCCCGTTTCCCCGCTAGCGCTGCCGAAGTGCACCAACCGACCAAACCAGGCCAAAGCTTCCAGACTTCTTTCCGCTACCGTTCCCCCAACCGAGTCTAGGATGACGTCAGCCCCCTGACCATCCGTCAGCTCACGTACGGGGGCAACAAAATCCTCTTGGCTGTAATTGATGACCGCGTCGGCGCCCGCGTCTCGCGCGACGGACGCCTTTTCCTTGCGGCTTACCGTACCAATCACCATTGACGCGCCCATGAGCTTGGCGAGTTGAATGGCTGTCGTTCCGACCCCGCCGGCGGCCGCGTGAACCAGCACGCGCTCCCCTGGGACCACACGGCCCACGTCGTGGAGCAATTTGTAGGCGGTAAACGCCACCGTCGGCAACGCGGCCGCCTGATCCCAGTCGACGGCGGCGGGTATGGGAAACACGAGATTCGCCGGCGCGACGACATATTCGGCATAGGACCCGCCCTTGGGAAACGCGATGACCCGGTCGCCCACAGCCACGCTGCCAACGCCATCGCCAATGGCCTCGACGGTACCCGCCGCGTCTAGACCGGGAATGAACGGCGGCTGTCCGGCGCCATGATATCGACCCTGCCGGGCTTTAATGTCTGCGAAGTTAACACTTGTCGCGGCAACCCGAATGAGCACCTCGCCCGGCTGAGGCTCGGGCGCGGCCACCTCCTCTAGGCGTAACACCTCGGGACCTCCCAACGCCGTCACCACAACAGCTTTCATCCTCATCCCTTCTTTCTTTGGAAATGGGTTTCCTACTCCATTCGCTTCGCGTGTGCCATTTCCTTCCGCCCCTCCTTGTCCTTGAGTCGAGGCATGCGATGTGTCACAATCGGTCAGGTTGACAACGTCGCATTCAGGGGATGACACCTATGAGAACCATGAAACTCGGATCTAGCACGCTGGAAGTGCCTGTCGTTGCGGTCGGCTGCATGCGCCTAAGCGCGCTATCGTTGAAAGAGGCCGAGGCGTACTTAGGCACAGCGCTCGATCAAGGCGCGAACTTCTTCGACCACGCCGATATCTATGGCCAAGGCCGCTCCGAGGAGCTTTTTGCTGAGGCACTACACATGAATCCCGCCGTTCGTGAGCGCCTCATCGTGCAAAGCAAGTGCGGCATTCGCGAGGGCATGTTCGACTTCTCCAAGGAACATATTTTGAACGCCGTTGACGGTAGTCTAAAGCGGCTGAAGACCGATTATCTGGATGTCTTGCTGCTCCATCGTCCCGATGCTTTGGTGGAGCCGGAAGAGGTGGCCGAAGCCTTTGATCTCTTAGAGCAAAGTGGGAAAGTCCGCTGGTTTGGGGTATCCAACCAAAAGCCGATGCAGATCGAGCTCTTACGGAAGTTCGTCAAGCAGCCGCTCATCGCCAACCAGTTGCAGTTGAGCATCACCAACGCCACCATGATTTCCCAAGGCATTAATGTCAACATGGAGAATCACAGCGCCGTCGACCGTGATGGCAGTGTACTGGACTATTGCCGTCTTGCCGACATCACCATTCAGCCCTGGTCACCGTTTCAATACGGGTTCTTCGAAGGCGTGTTCATTGGAAATCCCAGGTTTCAAGACTTAAACCAGACCTTGGATCGCATTGCCGCAGCGCACCAGGTGAATTCCACCACCATCGCCATCGCCTGGTTGCTCAGGCATCCTGCCCGTATGCAACCGATTATCGGAACCATGAACATTGGGCGTCTGATCGATTGCGTCAAGGCAGCGGATGTTCACTTGAGTCGTGAGGAATGGTACGAGATTTATCGCGGCGCCGGCAACATTCTTCCTTAAAGAGGGTTTGGAGCGGGCTCATTGTACGAGCCCGCTTTGACTGGACGGATCGCGCAGTTTGCCGCACCGCAAGGGCCTGCCTGAGCCCGGCATGCTCCATGGCTTTTCACGACTTATAAACCTTGCAGCACCATGCGTATCACCTGAGCCATCAGTTGCTCCGTCTTTTCAAGAGACGACCCGTCTTGCTTTGTAAGCAAAAGGTGGTCGACTTTACTAAGAAAGACATTATCTACGAGATTGTCTAAGACCAACACCGTCAAGCCGTGCATCGCCGACCAGAGCGTCAACGTCAGCATCTCTGCCGACGTCTCGTGTTCAATCTCTCCGGCGCTCTGTGCCGCTGCGATGCCCTGTAACACAATCTGAAGCGCGGCTTCGGCAGCCAGCTCCACGGCCTCACGACTGTTGCCGCTATCGCGGTCTGTTTCGCGTAAGTCTGTTCGGAACATGAGGCGGTAGGTCGCGCGATGTTCCAAGGCGAAACGCACGTACGCGCTACCAAGGGCGATGGTGCGCGCCAACGGGGTTCCCTCGGTCTTGTCATACGCCGATTCGAGCGAGGCCTCCAGCTTTTGAAATCCTTCGATGGCCAGCGCCGCAATGAGGTCGGCTTTATCTGCAAAATGATTATACGGGGCGTTATGGCTCACGCCCGCCTTCCGCGCCACTTCACGCAGGGTCACGTCCGGGGTGTCACGCTCAGCAATGAGTTGCAAAGCTGCATCGAGCAATGCACGCCGCAGGTCGCCATGATGATAGGGACGTGTTTCCTGGTTCGTACCGACACCTCTTCCCAACGGTAACGATGTTCGTCTTCAAGGATAGCACACGCGAATATTGACACTGTCTATTTTGGACGATATCCTAGCACATGTTGACATCGTCCAGATCGATGGCCCGCTATATTGCAACACATTCTAGGGCGAAGGAAGCACTCTCCCGATCACGGGATTGCATGCGTCAAAAGCGCCACCGTCCAAAGGAGATGTATTGGTCGATGTCGACCTTCTTGTACAGGGTGGGCCAACAAGCCTATCGGAACCCCTGGCGCTTCATCGTCGGCTGGGTCGTCATTTTAGGCATCCTCGCCACGTTATTGGGTGTCAACGGCGTCCATATAAGCAACAACATGACCATTCAGGGCACCGAGGCACAGCAGGTTTTGGATAGGCTGCATCGCGCCATGCCCAAATTGTCCGGGGGACAGGGCAGCGTGGTATTTACCGCACCGAAGCGTGAGCGGCTGGACACCCCCCAGCGTTTAGCGGCGCTTGCCCGGGTTGTCCGTCGCGTCGATCATCTTCACGACGTCGTCAACCCTGCCAAAGGAACCCCATCGGCTCAAAATACCGCGAAACCGGAGCGTTCTCTTTCTCGCACGGCTGCGTTCGGCGGTCATCGCGCACGCTATGGCCCATTGATGGATCACGGGGTGCCCATCCCGGGTGTAATCGTGTCATCCAACGGCCGGGTGGCTCTGTTTCAGTTCCAGTTTACCGTGCCCAATACCTCGGTGTCCTCAACGCTTCTTAGCACGATCGTTCGTGACGCGAAGTCGGCGCAGCATGGGACCGGCATTACGGTGTTGCCGACCTATTCCCTTCAGCAACAAGTCCCCCAAGAAGGATCGACAGACCTCATCGGGTTAGGTGTGGCGGCCATTGTCCTTCTCGTCACGCTAGGCTCCGTCGTGGCAGCGGGGCTTCCTATACTCATCGCGCTGGCGGGCGTGGGCGTCGGTGTGGGCGGTGCTCTGGCGTTTTCAAAATTCTTCCCGGTCGTCAACATCACCCCGGTGTTGGCCCTCATGATTGGATTGGCCGTGGGAATCGACTACTCTCTCTTTATTGTCAATCGGCAACGGCGGTTGATGATCAACCACGGGCTGAATGCGCAAGAGGCTCTGGGCCGCGCGGTGGGCACCGCCGGCACAGCCGTGCTTTTTTCCGGCAGCACGGTGGTTATTGCCTTGTGCGCCATGGTCGTGATGGGTATTCAGTTCATGTCTGTCATGGCGTTGGTCGCCGCTGCCACGGTTGCCATCACGGTGCTGTTGGCGTTGACGTTGCTTCCCGCATTATTGGGTCTGATTGGCGAGCGAATCCGTGGGCGCGCACAGGGCACGAAACAGAACCAAAGCCGGCCGCGGTGGGCGCATAAATGGGTACACGGCGTCATTACCGGCCGCTGGCTCGTCATTGTCGGGGTGGTGGTGCTGCTCGGGGCCGCGGCAATCCCGAGCACAAAAATGAAGCTCGGGTTCCCGTCGGGGGCGACGGCGAACTTGAACACCGCATCACGTCAAAGTTACGACGCGATTTCCTCGGCATTTGGGCCCGGATTTAACGGCCCGCTGTTGGTGGTCGCCCAACCTCGCGGCAGCTCACAGAAGATTACCCCCACGGTGCTAAGCCGTCTGGTGCTAGGCGTGCAGAAGGTCGGCGATGTTTCCCTAGTGGCGCCGATGGGGATCAGCACGCACGGCACATTAGCCGTATTGAGTGTCATACCAAAATCCGGGCCGAATGCGCAAGCCACCATCAACTTGGTGAAACATTTGCGGTCCCGGGGCTTGCGAGTTGCCGCAAACAACCATCTCGCTCTTGGGGTGACGGGGATGACCGCTCTCAACATCGACATGTCGGCCAAGTTAGCCCATGTCTTCCCCATCTACGTGAGCATTATCGTCATCCTGTCATTCCTCATTTTGTTGCTAGTGTTTCGTTCCATAATGGTCCCCCTTAAGGCGACGGTGGGATTTCTGCTCGGCATTTTGGCGACCTTCGGCATGTCCACGGCGGTGTTCCAATGGGGCTGGTTCCATGCCGCGTTGGGTTTCGACACCGGGGGACCCCTGTTGAGTTTTTTGCCCATTCTGGTGACAGGAATCCTATATGGCCTGGCCATGGACTATGAAATGTTCTTGGTCAGTTCTATGCGAGAATCACATGTGCACGGCCATCGGGGCACCGCCAGCGTCATTGATGGGTATGACCAAGCAAGCCGTGTCGTGGTGGCTGCCGCCACGATTATGGTCTCTGTCTTTGCCGGGTTCATCTTTAGCCCAAACATCGAAATCAAACAAATCGGGTTCGCCCTGGCGTTGGGAATCTTGATTGACGCCTT
Organism: Sulfobacillus harzensis; assembly: GCF_012933365.1. Lineage (GTDB taxonomy): Bacteria > Bacillota > Sulfobacillia > Sulfobacillales > Sulfobacillaceae > Sulfobacillus_B > Sulfobacillus_B harzensis. Next base: position 16,629 of record NZ_JABBVZ010000011.1, read on the forward strand.
CATCATCCGGCTTACGCTGGTCCCAGCCGTAATGGCCCTGTTGGGCGACAAGAGCTGGTGGATTCCCCAGTGGCTGCATCGTAGACTGCCTAATCTCGACGTCGAGGGTGATACGTTGGTGGCCGCGCTCAGGGCCCAGGACGGGGAGCCGGGAGCCATCTCGAATCAGACGCGCGCCTTAATACTGGCGGTCGCAGCGGCGTGGAGCGCCCGCCACGGGGCGCGTCCCGGGGCCACGCTCGAGGAAGAGGAGCGACTAAAAAAGGCTTTGGAGTTGGTACGCACGATACTGGCCCGGGGGGATAATACGACCCCGGAAGCCGCCCCGGAATAGTCCCTGGGTGATACCGGCGATGATTTCTGCGCCATCTGTGACGAGTGGCGGCCCCGGATGCGAATCTTGTTAAAAGGCCACGGGCACCCTCTCCACTTTGGAGGGGGTGCCAAGTTGGAGACGTTCAGATTATTGGGCCTCCGAGATGGGAGGGCAATCCCCGTTACGCGGGTTTGGGAGCCCGAATGTTTTAATGACACCGCCGTTCGCGGTGCAGCCGGTCGCCGACAATGTGGTGCCTCCAATCGTGATGAGGCCACCGTAGGCAAATACGTCTGGGCAGAGCCCCTGACCATTCTCGGCGCCGCCAAAGGCACCACCCAAGCCGCCTTCCACCTGATTGTCCGTGAACTGGCAGTGGGCCATATGCACGATGCCGCCATCGTTGAAAACACCGCCTCCGATGCCGGCACCCCCGCCGCCGCCTGCCCCAGCGCTCCCGCCGGGTTCGCCCCCAGCGCCGCCACCGAAGCCACCAGGCCCGCCGTGTGCGTTTTGGAAGCCCAAAGTCCGACCTCCGCCGCCACCACCACCACCACCACCGCCAAACCCGCCTGGTCCACCGTTGCCACCGGCTGACGCAGCGGCACCACCACCGCCGCCACCGCTGCCGAAGCCACCTGCACCCCCATCGGTCCCTTCGCCAAAACATGACGTGTACCCGCCGCCTACCCCGCCCGCGGGTCCGCCACCCTGGCCGCCGGTGTCACAGAACTCTAGAGACAGCGGATAAAACGAGCCGCCGCCGTCACCGCCGACGGCGGAATTGGAGCTCACCACGGCCTGGACGAGTGTGGCCCGCCCTGTATTGTACAGCGCGCCTCCGAGCCCTGCTCCTCCGCCACCACCGCCACCCGCACAATCCTGGTTCCCAGCGTAGGTGCTCGTGCACGGAGACGTGGCCCCGTTCTCTCCGTTCGCCACGTTGTGCGTAAGTGTACTGTTTCGGACCATCACAAACCCGTGGTTCATGATGCCAGCGCCCTGCGATCCCCCGCCTCCCGTAATCGTCACTCCGAACAATGTGAGGCGACCGCCCTGGGTGACGGTGATGACGCTCGCGGTGGACAACCCTGAAATAATCACGGAGGCGCCATTGGCTTCCGGGTCGCCGATGATGGTCATGTTGCCAGAGACGACGAGCGTACCCAAGGTCATGTGGTATTCGCCAGCGGGCAATTGAATGATGTTATGGCCACGCCTCCCCCGGCAACCTGCCACGGTGGACCCCGTGTTGGCGGCCTCCACCGCAGCTCGGAGCGAACACTCGGTCCCGCTTAGGGTGTCCTCTTGCGTTTCAACGACAATCATGCCACGGTTTTCACGCATCTTTGCACACTCCTTGTTCCAGAAAGATAGTCAATGGGCCATGGCCGCCTTGAAGATGGTCTAAGGCTCAGGCGTATCCTATTCTGGAAAAATTAGGATCGTGCGAGTTCCGTCCAGAAAAATGGCCTGAGCAGGAAAATGATGCCGGCGGGCCGCGATCGCATGACCTCCGAACCTGCACCGGGACTGGGATCCCGTGAACCGATCGGCGTTGTTGTGCGAATGAAGGGGTAAGACGTGAATCCCTGCCGCTCATTCCGACGGACCAAGAAATGAGGCGCTCGGCCGAACCTCCGCCAGATTGAAGACCATAATGCGTTTGAGGAATTGTATCTTGCGGTTTCGCCCGGGGAATACCGCTATCTGACAAATCGGGAGCTGCCCGACGACGTTGTGGAGGAAACGCTTTAGAAGACCTTTCTGGCCATCCGGCGCGATGCGGGGGCGTTTCGCGGAGGGTCGCTTTATGCATCCCATGCACAGAAAAGAGATGAATGAGTCAATGAAGGGTTCTAACATGGAATATTAGGCAAGGCGGAAGTCAAAGGCGGATTTCAAAAATCACCGACACGCTTGTCTTCCACAATCTCGATGCTAGCTGGGTGTGGCACGATGCGTCGGGAGCCCCTCCGAACAGCGTGGCGCGGTGCACGTCGTTTCCTCCTGCGGTGACCTCTGCCCTCTCCTGGATACGCCATCATGAACCGGTGCAGTCCGTGGTGGCATTACCCGATATTGCTTCCGAACAGTCGATGGATCCATATCTCTATCTATAGACCGACTTATTATCAATGTAAAATCTTAAGAGCAGCGATTTATGCGGGACGAAGTGGAATCTGCGTCGGAAACGTACATGAGACGGTGCCTTAAATGGGTCGCTTCTCCCCAATATCGGTCCTGATGTTGGCACTTGTGGGAGCTTTGTCAAGAGAGTACGACTGGTTAGCTTGAACGAACTGGAGTGTTCCTCGGGCAAATAGCTTCTGGAACCGCCCGGAAGGGACACCCCGCTAAACTGGCTCCCGCGAAGGCCACCCCTTCAAAAATAGGTTCGGTGCTCAGGACCTTTCCGGGGACGTAACGCGGGACAGCAGCAATCGGACCGCATGGACTAACAGCGCGCCCATCGGTTGGCCTTGATAGATGATGAAACGGTCCCGGCGATGGACACCCCGCTTGTTTAGGGACTCTTTGGCCGCTTGGGCAACCTCTTTCAAGTCGCGGGAGGTCATGGGAAGTGGAGCTTCCCGTGGCTGATACGTGGCGCCGATAGGGAAGTCTCGGCCGGCCGTGCGGGTCATCTCGATATGACAGCCCATGACGCGACTAATAGGTACGGCATCCACGAAGGCCGATAGCCTCTCCAAACTTTGGCGGAAGGCTTCGCTGTCTTGGACATAGAGGCGCCCAGGATAAACAGTATCACCGGTCAGTAGAAATTCTGTATCGGGATCATAGACGGCGATGGACGCTTTTTGATGACCCGGAATAGGGAATACGGTTAATATCCTTCCGCCTAAGTCGAACAACGCGCGCCCTTCCGGCCAGGACGTGAGCCCAAAAAACTTCGCGACGTCCTCCGGGGAATGGGGGACGATGGTGGTGTGAGCCCGGTCGTGGAACTGTGCGTCTCCGGCCACGTGGTCTCCATGAGCATGGGTGTGTGCCACGATCAGCTCATAGGGTTCCGCATGGGGATGGCTGGATAACCAACTCGCCATCAGGTCGTCGACGGTCTCGCGAAGGGGAAAGCGGGCCGGGTCTCGTGTCGCCCCGGTATCGAATAAGATGGCCCTCACCGATCCAAAGAGGAGATACAAGAAGGGGGCCTCATACGACGTACGCTTGCTCTGGCGGAGAATTACCGTGTGGTGGCCAATCCAGAGCACCTGAATGGGCGGTTCTCCCTTTCGGCCATAATTCCATACAAGCTGGTCCACTTCCATGGGGCTCTCCAATGGGCTCACCTCTGGTGTTGCCGGGGCGTGACGGGCACCTTGGCGCATTTGCTCTCATTGTAGCAGGACCCATGATTGGCTTTCTATATGAGCGGCATTATTTTAGTTGCATAAGTACGGGGCTTTGTTCCGAAGAAAGCTCCGGTGGGGTTTCGGATTTCAGGATTCATGAGGGGAGGTTTCGATTTCGACAATTCTTTTCGGCGGTAAACGTGAGCGTCCGGATATGCGGGGGTTCTTCCGCGTCCCAAGCGAAGAGCATCCGTCATTTGGTACGAACGGCGAACGCTAGAGTCCCGTGCCGACGCCATTTTAGGAAAGCGAGGGGCGGTGACCGCCCCTTTGCCGCTATTCCTGCAAATAGAGGACCAGCATATGCCGGCGGAAGGCTTTCAGGCCCACAATCCCCAAGGCCACCGTAAAGATTCCAAAAATGATAGCCGCGTGGGACAGCCACGCTAACGTCAAATGAACGTGCAACCATCCCAAGAAGAAGGGGACGAGAAGAATGGCCACCGAGAGCATCGTGACCAGGTAGGCAGCCCGTTGATCTCCGACCCTAAGGGCGACGAACGTCCCCACGATCGATGTGTACAAGGCTAGGCCGGCCGAGAAAGCGAGCGCAATCAGGCGTCCTGTACCGGTCGCTAAAAACAACCAATGGAGACCATTGCCACTCAATGCCGCCGCCACCAGCAACTGGACCCCCATGGATAAAATAGCGGCAACATAGCCGACCAGCGAGGAAATCAGCACTTTGGCGCCAAAAATGGCCCACTCCGGAAGGCGCGTGGTCAAGAGATAGTCCAAGGTATGGCCGACCCGCTCGTGCAATACCATATCGGGGGCCGTTTGGGATACCATCACCACGGTGGCAAAGAGCACAAATAGAGCCCGAAGGAGGGTGACCAAAGCCGCGCTTTCGACCGCTGTGGACCCATGATGGTGGGCTGTCGACAAGGTCGGCAAGATGCCAAAAGCCAACACCACGAGCGCAAAAATTCGTAGAAAACGCTGGTTCCCGAAGAGCTCAAAGAATTCTTTCCACAGCATGGTGCTTAAATCACGCATGGTCTTCACCTCCGAGAAGTCGCAAGTATTCCTCTTCCAACGAGACCTGTTCCGGAACGACGGCTCGCACCCCGATCTGAGCCTCGACGAGACGGGAGACCAATATCTCCACATCATCGACTTGGCGCATCGTTGCCCGCCACTCGCGACCGCCTAAAAAGTCGAGTCGGGTTCCCTCGGGTAACGGCAAATTCCGAAGAGAATGCGGGTCGCCTCCGGATAAGGTGAGGCGGACGGTGGGTACCTCTGCCTGGCCTAGGCTGTTGGGATTCCCCATGGCGACTAGCCGGCCGGATTGGATGATAGCGACCTGATCGCACATGCGCTGAGCCTCACCCAAGAGGTGTGTGCAGAGAAATACCGTGCGGCCCGATCCCTGAGCCAGAGACACCAGGAGCTCCCGCACCATGACGATACTCGCCGGGTCGAGACCGGCGGTTGGTTCATCTAGGATTAATAAGTCAGGGTTCGCCATGAGGGCGCGGGCCAGCCCTACCTTCTGACGCATGCCCTTACTGAACCCGGAGATGCGGTCATTCCGTCGATCCCAGAGTTCCACGCGTTGCAACAGTTCCTTAATCCGGTCGCCCCGCTCATGCATGGGAATCCCTGCGATCCGGGCGGCCAATTCGAGGTTCTGGGCGGCGGATAGACGGTCGTAAAGCCCCACATTGTCTAGCATGACCCCCGAGCGCGACCGGACCTCGGCCCCATGAGAGATGGGATCCAAGCCCAACACCGCGACGGATCCGGATGTTGGCGCGAGCATTCCCACCATCATGCGCACCGTCGTGGTTTTTCCGGCACCGTTCGGTCCCAGAAATCCAAAGACACTGCCGCGCGGCACGGCCAAATCCAGGTTGGACACGGCTTGGCGGTTCCCAAAGCGTCGGGAGAGTCCATGACACTCGACCGCATACTGTTCCATGACTTCAACGTCCTCTCCGAAGGAAGCGGACTAACGCTTTTTGGCCGGATCTCTGTCCCGAACCGTGCCCCGGTTAAGTCGCCCGGCGCGTTTAAGCGCATCCACCAACAGAAATTCGATCTGCCCGTTCACACTACGAAGTTCATCAGAAGCCCAACGTTCCAGAGCGTCGTAGAGTTCGGGGTCCAGTCTCAATAAAAACCGCTTTTTTTCCGACACTAGGTATACAGAGTTCCCGCGTTGACCACGGGTTGGGCGGCTTGATCCGAGGCCAGGACTACCATTAAATTGTTGACCATCGACGCCTTACGCTCCTCATCCAAATCGACGAGACCGCTGGACAACAAATTGTCCAAGGCCATGTGCACCATTCCCAGTGCCCCATCCACAATCGTTTGCCGGGCCGCGACAATCGCTTGAGCCTGTTGACGCCGAAGCATCGCCTGGGCAATTTCGGCCGCATAAGCTAAGTGGGCCAGCCGAGCCTCCATGACTTGGACCCCAGCAATCTTGAGCCGTTCTTGCAATTCTTCGGCTAAATCATGAGCCACCACGTCTTGGCTTCCGAGTAGAGTCACGCGATCCGGAACGCCATCATATGGGTGGGTTCCAGCCAAGGCTCGGATAGCGGTTTCGGCTTGCATGCGGACGAAGGACTCCACATCGTCCACGTCAAACACCGCTTGAGCCGTATCTTGGATGCGCCACACAACAACCGCTGCAATTTCTACGGGATTGCCGTCGGCATCGTTAACTTTGAGCGTGTCACTGGTGAAGTTGCGAACACGCCGAGAAACGCGGCGCCGCGCGGTGAAAGGGTTGGTCCAATGCCAACCACTCAGGGACACGCTCCCGACGTATTGGCCGAAAAAGGTTAGGACACGGCTTTCGTTCGGCTGCACCACAAAAAAACCGCGCGCTATCAATACGAAGAGAATTACCAATACGGCGGACCAGGGGCCGGGATGATACCGATATGACAAAATCAAAGCAACTAACACGAGGGCTTCGAGCCCAATTATGGCGAATCCGGGAACGCACCAAGCGTGGGTCTCCTGAGTACGAACCATAGTTATCACTTCTTCCACAAGGATGATATCACAGTGATATCACAGCACGTCGTTCGCCGATTGTCAATGAAATAATCACCCTCACTCGACCGCGGCGTAAGCTCCTGATGGCGATGGTAGGCCGGCCACGAGCAACGAGGGATGGATGGGGGACTGCCTTTATTTTCACGGTTCCCTGCCTCGGAGAGGCAACCCCAAAACGTTGGGTCACCCCCCCCCCGATGTTGGCTAAATCTAAAGTGGTCGAGCTGTTCCTGGATGGTGCGCCGTTCGTTGTTGTCGGGAAAGGCATGAACCGTGCCTTATGGAAAGCGTTGCGTACACATCTCGCGCCCATATGACATAGGGTCCAGCAACCGTAACCGTGGAACGGTTAGCACATCGGTCGGCGGGGGCTACGAGTATTGCCGACGATCTTGCGCGGTACATTTGTCCCCTGGGACGCCAAGCAAAGTAGTCATTTAGAGGGCCTCTCTTGTGAAAGAGGCGCTTAAGGCATTTGGGTTCAGATAGACCACCAGAGATAAGTAAGGCCGTGGCCAGAAGCCATTCGGTGCCGGGATACTGGCGGATGCCACGACGACGGCGTGCAAGCGTTGCAGTGGTATGCTCGGTTGTCGGTCCGGACATCACCATCCCTCAAAATGCGGTGCTTGGATAGAGACGTTTCGGCGTCGCGAAAGAACCAAAGTTCATATGCGTTGTCGGTGTTGTTGATGACGGTCGGCTTTATCGGAACCCTCTGGCTGGTGAGCGCGGTGGCCTGGGCCCTTCACAGTATTTATGCGGTCGTCCTGGTTGGGGTGGGGATTTTCGCGATTAGCGTTATCACCAGCAGCGTCCCCCAGCTTAAGAAGTTTTCGCCGCTGACTTATATCAGCGATACGTCGCCTCATCCCCACACGGCGCAAGTGTGGGAGCATCTGGCCATTATGGCCGTTGTCACAGGTGGTCTGGCGATTCTCGCGTTGTGGGTGGCCAGCCGCCATGAGTGTGTGCCTTAACATGGGAGGGGTCAGATATGAGTGACGGCAATGATGTATTGGTTGTGACAACCCCGATGGTGGCGTCGATGACAGTCCTACGGACGTTGGGGTCGGTGTTTGGGGTGGTGGTGCGCAGCCGTGGATTGGGTGGCAATGTCGTGGCAGGGCTGCGGTCATTGGCCGGCGGTGAAATCAAGGAGTATACTGACATGTTGGAGCCAGCGCGCGAGCACGCCCTCAGCCGGATGAAGACGAAAGCCGCCGAGTTGGGCGCGAATGGCGTCGTGGCCATGCGCTTCGACTCCTCAGAATTGGGTAAACCATGAGCGAAATCGTGGCATACGGCACGGCCGTGGCGTTGGAACCGATGGAGGCTGCACAGCGGGACAGTCGGGACATCCACGAGGGCCCCTGAGGACAGCGGTGAGCCCAGTACGCACTCGGCAGTATGCGGCTCTCGAACATGGGCTGGCGGCAACGGCCGCGGCAAGACAGAAACCACAGTTGCCACGAACTAGCGGTCCGGGACAATGAGTCACACGGAGGCGGTCAAAGAATGGCAAGAAGTCTGGAAGTGCAGTGGACCTTAGGGTCCACCCGGGTATTCGGCACACTGACGATGCCGGAGGGCCCCGGACCTTTTGCGGCGGTTGTGATGGCTGCCGGCAGCGGCCCGACCGATCGTGATTGGAAGTCGCCGCTGCTTCCCGGCCATAACGGCAGTGCACGGCTCTTGGCGGAGGCCCTGGCGGATGCCGGTTATGCCTCGCTCCGCTACGACAAGCGGGCCGCAGGACCCCATGCAGTAGAAAATATGCAGGTGCTGGCGGGTTCTTTGAGCATGGAGTCGCACCGGGAGGAGTACGCCGGTGCGGTGAGCCTGCTGGCTTCCCGGCCAGACATTCGTGCCGAGGCGATTGTTGGACTAGGCCACAGCGAAGGCACGCTCCATGTCCTTCACTATCAGTTGGAACGGCCATCAGTTCCCCTGGCCGGAATGATTTTGGCCGCGCCTCCGGGACGTGCGGTGGGCGTCGTGGCACGGTGGCAATTGGCGGCGCAAGCGGCGGCGATCCCCCACGGCGATGCGCTGCTGGACTTATACGATCAGGCTATTGCGCGATTTTTGGCGGGTCGGGCGGCAGAGCCGGATTCGACCCTGCCCGATGGGGTGAAGCAGTTGATTGCCGGACTCGAATCGCCTGCGAACCTGCCGTTTTCCCGGGAATTGTGGGGAGCCGAGTCCGCGAGTCTCGTGGCCCAGGTTGCTGTGCCGACATTGATTGTGACTGGCAAAAAGGACATCCAGGTCGACTGGGAGCTGGATGGCGCGCCGCTCGAGGCGGCGTCCCAAGGCATGTCCCACATCACACTGAGGTATCCGGATCACGCCAATCATGCGCTAAAGTACGAGCCGAAAGGCCGTTCCACGTTAAATGCAGCAGATGTCGCAGCCGCCTACAACGCCGGGAACGTCCAACTCGATCCCGAAACGCTGACGATGATTCTGGATTGGCTGCGAAGCAAAATTCCACAGCCGTAGCCAAGCGTGAGGAACGGGGAGGACTCGGATCACGTCGGACAGCTTATCCACTGTTGGGTCGCGGTTGGTCTAAAAAATCCTGTCATGACGCGACCCGTTCGATGGTAGCGGTCTTTTGGACGGAGACTCGCCTCACACCATGCTGGCGATGTCCGCATGGATGAACTGGGATAAGAGAGGTCACAGTGGTGGTTAGAGTCCTCGGACCACTCTTGGTCTTGGCTATAGCAGGATTGCTTACCTCGTCCGTTCCCCTTTCTCGGTCACAAGTTTATTACGGATACGATATTCGGAACAGCGAAAAACTTTTGTTGAGTAGGGCTTTACAGAGTCAGAGAATTTTGTCATAATACGCCAAACCGATGAACGAGAAGAATTTTTTGAGCGTTTACAGAAAGCCGGAACGATGAAAGCTGGCAACGCTTGAAGAATCCGATTCCACTCGGGAGGATATCGACGAGGAGTCGATCGAGCCGGCGGTCCGGCAAATCAAGTGGGCGGATCTTTCCGCCAATTAGGGTGGCACCGCGGTGTATACCGTCCCTAAGTCGGGGGCGGATTTTTTATTCCCCCACCGGCAAAAAACACTAAGGAGGTCGACCATGCACATCTTGTTACCCGGCCCCACCCCTATCCCCGAAGCCGTCCAAGAAGCCCTGATTCGCGCCATGAGCGATCACCGTGGCACGCTCTTTGGCCAAGTCGACGTTAAGGTCCGGACGGAGTTGGCGACCTTGCTGGGGGCTCCCACTAAAGATCACATCGCCATCCTTCCCGCCTCCGGCACCGGGGGTCTGGAAGCAGCCTGTGAAAATTTGTTAAGTCCGGGCGACCGCGCATTGGTGGTGGAAACCGGCCTCTTTGGCCGTCGCTTCCGGGAGGTGGCAGAAGCTCACGGGGTAGACGTCGAATGTGTCGAGATCCCCTGGGGGCAAGCCTTTAATCCCCAAGAAATCGCGGAACGTGTGAGACAAAAGCCGTATCGCGCCATTTTGGTCACCCACAATGAAACCTCCACTGGTGTTCTGAATCCGGTTGAAGCCCTGGCCCAGGCGATCGGAACGGATCCGGGAGCACCCCTCATGATTGTCGACAGCATTAGCGGGGTCCCCTCCATTCCCCTGACTCTCGGTCCAGGACTTGACGTCATCATCGCTGCATCACAAAAAGGCTTCATGTGTCCTCCGGGGCTGGCCATATTGGCGCTCTCGGAACGTGCTCGCCAGTCCGTTGTGTCCGACACTAGGCCCGGCCGCTTCTATTTCGACCTTCGGCCCTATTTATCCGGGCGGCTTCCTTATACGCCGGCAATTGGGCTCTGGCACGCCTTGCATGCCGCGCTGGGGCTTTTACGCGCGGAAGGGGCTTTTGCGCGCCTTCAGCGCCATCGTATGTTGCGAGATATGGTGCGGCATTTTGCCCGAGCCGGCGGTCTCACTCTTTTGGTGGAGGATGCGGTCGCCTCACCCACCGTCACCGCGTTGGGGCTCCCCTCGGAAATGAATCCCGGTGACCTCCGGCGACATTTGGAAAACGCTGGACTCCAAATTGCGGGGGGGCTCGGGCTCTGGCACGAACGTGCCATTCGTATTGGCCACGTGGGCCATGTTGATCGGGCGGACCTTGCCGCTGGGCTGACTCTCATGGCACCGCATCTTCCTCATTCGGAGCAAGCGCTGGCCGCCATGATTCCCTTTCTGAAGGAGGCATAGAGGATGACACGCCGACGCATTTTAGTGACGGAATCCTTGGGCCCCAAAGGCCTTGAATATCTTCGTGAGCGCGCCGAAGTCGATGCCTATGACCTACTGCCCCCCGAACAGCTTCCTGAGTTGATGGGTCATTATGATGCAGTCATTATTCGCTCCGCGCATCGCCTGACCCGAGAGCTACTGGCCAACAAGCCGCGGTTGAAGGTTGTAGCCCGTGCAGGGGCCGGGGTAGACAACGTCGACCTCGAAGCCGCCACCGAGTTTGGCATCGCCGTCATCAACGCCCCGGGAGCCAACGCGATTGCGGCCGCCGAACACACCTTCGCCCTGATGCTGGCCACCATGCGAAACGTCCCCTCTGGCAACGACCACGTTCGCCAAGGAGGATGGGATCGCGCCGCATTCTTGGGACGCGAGCTTTATGAGAAGCGCCTTGGGATTATTGGCTTAGGGCGGGTGGGACGACAGGTCGCCCGCATCGCCCATGGCTTTCGCATGCCCGTAGCCGCCTTTGACCCCTTCCTTGCCACGGAGATTTTCCGGGCCCACGATGTCGAGGAGTTTACCACCCTTGATGATCTCTTGCGATGGGCCGAAATTCTTACCATTCACACGCCGAAGTCGGGACCCAAGCTTGGTCTGCGCGAGCTCTCTCTGCTTCCAGTGGGCGCCGTGGTCATGAATGTGGCTCGAGGCGGTCTCATCGATGAGGAGGCTTTGGCTCATCTGCTGGAAACCGGTCGGATTCACGCAGCGGGCGTGGATGTCTTTAGCCATGAGCCGCCCCAACGGGAGTCCCCTCTATTGCGGGCGCCCCATGTCGTCGTCACCCCGCATTTGGGCGGGTCGACCCATGAAGCCATGGTAGAGGTCGGACTCATGACCGCACGTGGCGTGCTGCAAGCACTCGAGAATCAAACCCCATCCAACCTGGTCAACGTTCCCATCCCCGACTTGCCGGACGAAGACTTAAAAGCCCTGGACCGAGCGATGCGTATTCTCGGCCGAGTTTTCTCGAGACTGAATCCCAAGGTGCACGGTCCCCTGGTTCTGAGCGTGGGATCCTCCCTCTCCTCCTCGGTCATCCCTTGGCTCCGTCAAGCGGCATTGGCCGCCTTTTTAGACGACCGCCTGGATGAACGCGTCAACACCATAAACGCCTTGCTGGTCGCTGAACAACAAGGGCTGACATTGTTGGTCGAAGAATCGCCTCTCAGGACCACCGCAAGCATTGCACTCCGATGGGAGGGCAGGCCCGAAAGCGAAGTGGCCTTCTCCATCGAACCTCAGGGACAAGTGGTGCTGCGCACCCTGGCAGGGATACCCATGGAGATGCCGTGGCCCGAAATTGCCCTGGTGACGCGACACCATGACGCGCCCGGCGTCGTCGGCCGCGTCGGTACGGTGGTGGGTCAATATGACGTGAATATCGGCCAGCTTCACCTGGGCCGCCGATCCGCCGGCGATGAGGCGGTTATGGTGTTGACTTTAGACGCCCTGCCACCGGAAGAATTGCTTTCCGCCTTGGCGGCACAGCCCGGTATCGGCTCCGTGTATCGCTTTTCCGACGCCTAGCGATCAACGAACCTCCCCCAACTGTTCGGCTCGTTGGGAGGCCGCCACCACCGCATCTTGAATCATCGTCGGCCAACCGCCTTGCTCCAACACCTGCAACAACGCTTCAGTAGTTCCCCCGGGCGAGGCGACCATTGAAATCCAGTCTGACAATGGGTCGTCGGAGCGGTCCCGTGCTAACCGGGCCGCTCCCTCGACCATACGGCTAACCAGATCCCGAGTCCGTTCAGCGTCGGCGCCCAGCTTCTCGCCGCCCGCGATGAGCGCTTCTAATAGTAGAAAAATGTAAGCCGGACCACTGCCCAAGAGCGCCGTATAGGGGTCCATCAATGATTCCTCAATAACTGTCACGGTCCCAAACTGTCGCAAAAGAGCGAGCACTCGCTCCTCAGCCTCGGCTGTCAGCCCGGAAAATGCTGCCAGAGTCGTCGAAGCCCCCACGGCTGCGCACACATTAGGCATGATGCGCACCAGCGGATGCCCCACGCCTAACGAGCGTATCCGATCCATCGTCCAACCAGCCACAGGTGAAATAACAATTGCCGACTCGTCTAAGTACGGCTGAATGCGCGCTAAGGTCTCTTCCATGTCCTTGGGCTTGACGGTTAACACGACGACATCGGCGCCCGCCACGCGCGCGGGTTCGAAGCTCACAGCACGATCCCAATAAGCGCCGTCCCAGAGATGGCGATGGGCGGTCGAGCGGGCCACGACGTCGACAACCGCATCTATAGGTGTGCGGTTCCAACCCTCCCACAAGGCATGGGCCAAATGGCCAGAGCCTACCATCACAATTCTCTGCATGCTCTCATCCTTTCTCCGCAAGCCGCAAGAAATACAAAAAACCCGCCACCCTCTAAGGGCGGACGGGCCGCGGTACCACCTTAGTTACCGGCCAAAACGAGCCGGTCGCTCTCTCCCGATATCGGGGGTTGCCGTGTTGCGCGTATTTAGAACTGGGACGGGCACGGCTCCCATGGCCTTACACCAACGCCACTCGCTTTGGGGAGCGGAAATGCCCTCGGGTCCTACGCAACAAATCTGTTGCGCGAATTATAAAGCAACGAGCCCGTGTCGTCAAGAAATTGTGAAGGGGCGGGCAAAGCCGCGCCCCTTTCTATGCGAACGTGTTAGGCGGCTCGGTTGCCGAAATGCCCTTCGGCGTCCGTCTGATGGCTTAGAGCATTCCAGAGGCCGCCCACCAGCATCGCGGCACCGATAACCATGGTGACCCAAAGAGCCCACGTATGGCTCGCGAAGCCATAGAAGAAGGGCATCAAGCCCAGGTAGAGGCCAAACAGCGCCTCCAGCCAGTACCGCCAAGCACGACGGGCACGATCAACTAAGGCCCAAACGCTCCCGATCAAGGTGAGTCCTCCTAAAATGATGGCCGTCCAGAGATAGGCGTTCGAATTCATGGGGTTCAACGCCCAAGCGGAAACGACGAACCATGCACCGAATATTGCCATCAATACGTTGCGCCATGTCACCTCGAAACACCTCCTCATCTTTGGCAGCTTTTCGCTGCTTCTAACTTTGTTATAGTACCTTCCTTTATCACTGTTAAGTCCTCCTAGCCCGTTTTGCGGAGAAGTTCCGGCATTCCCTTTCACTTTCTTACACCCGGCGCGTCATCTCAGAATCTTTTGCGTTCGCGCTCCCGCTATCGTGGAATCTCACCGGCTGGAAAGAGAACATCTTGAAGATTCGGGGCGTTTAGGGTACATCTTGAATAGAAAAAAGGAGGCGGGCTGATGGCAGCGGGCATTCAATATATTATTCGGCTTCACATGCAACGTGAGGTCGTTCCCTTTCGTCAGCTGGTGGAACTGGTTGACAATCTTGGCGGCGACATCATCGCTCTTGACTTGGTGCGGGCAGAGGATGAGCAAACCGTGCGCGACTTGACGGTGGTCATGCCATCTCCCGACCATCTGATACAATTGGAGGACGCGCTGGAGCAGCTGCCCGGCACCTCCATCGAGAATGTCTCAGATCGGACCTTTCTCATGCACCTGGGCGGCAAAATCGAGATCCATCCCCGCATCCAGGTCAAGACCCGCGCCGATTTGTCTCACGTCTACACCCCAAACGTAGCGCGCGTCGTCGAGGCAATTGCCCAGGATCCATCCAAAGCCTTTCAGTTGACAATGAAACGTAATACCGTGGCCATCGTCACCGACGGAACCGCCATTTTAGGTCTGGGCCATTTGGGACCGAAAGCAGCGCTGCCAGTAATGGAAGGAAAGTCGGTGCTCTTCAAGTGGCTCGGCCAAGTTGACGCTGTGCCCATTTGCCTCGATACCACCGATACCAATGAGATTATTGATACCGTCGTACGTATCGCGCCCGCATTCGGCGGCATCAATCTGGAGGATATTGCGGCGCCCCGGTGCTTCGAGATCGAGGAGGCGCTGACGAAAAAGCTAGATATTCCAGTGTTTCACGACGACCAACACGGGACAGCCATTGTCATTCTCGCCGGATTATTGAATGCCGCACGAGTAGTCGGGAAAGAATTGAAGGATTTGCGCGTCGTCGTCTCCGGGATTGGCGCGGCCGGCACAGCAGCCACTGATCTGCTGCTCGAAGCAGGCGTCACCGACATTGTTGGCTATGATCGCGAGGGACCGCTGCTGCGCACCCGTGAGTACCCCCATCGTCCGTCCTGGAACCGCTATGCGGCCCGCACCAACCCGCACCTCCGCGACGGCTCCTTGCATGACCTGATGAAGGGCGCGGATGTGTTCATCGGCGTTTCCACAGGAAACCTCTTGACGGTCGAAGATGTGGAAGCCATGGCTCCCGATCCAATTCTTTTTGTGATGGCCAATCCGGACCCTGAAATACAACCGGAGCTCGTGCAGGCGAAAGTCCGGGTGCTGGCCACCGGACGATCCGACTATCCTAACCAAATCAACAACGTGCTTTGCTTCCCCGGCCTCTTCCGAGGCCTGTTGGACAGCCGGGCACGGAGCATCACCACCCGCATGAAGCTAAAGGCTGCGGAAGCCATTGCCAGTGTGGTACGACCCGAAGAACTGTCCGCGGAGTACATTATTCCGAGCGTGTTTAATAAGGAAGTGGCCTTGCGGGTCGCACAAGCCGTTTCCCGGGCAGCGGAAGAAGAAGGGGTCGCACGTCGCGCCACGTCCAGCCTGCACTGATTGTGGCACGTTTCTTCGGGAACAATGAAAACAGGTGATGGGAAAGGATAAGGACAAAATCCCAGCGATATGGAACGTGTGACAAAGGATATGCCAACCTTGTTGTTGGTCAACCCGCACTCGCGCCGCGGCAAGCAAACCTTTGAACGGCTATCGGACGAGCTGGGAGATGTTCTCAATTTACGCGGCAGCGCGCTAACCACGTCTGCGGACGACATGTCCCAGCGCATTCGCGAGGGTCTCGACGGAGGCATCCGCCGCTTCATCATTGGCGGCGGTGACGGAACGCTCTCTCACGCTGCGGATGTGTTGGCAGGCTCTAACGGTGTGTTGGGCGTGCTGCCGCTCGGCACCGGCAACACCTTTTCTCATGGATTGGGCCTCCCCGCCACCCTCCCCCACCTGTTGAAGCTTTTGGCGGAGGGACCGGTAGCCCGCTATGACGTCGGGTTGGCGGAGAAAGACCACTCGCATAAGATTTTCCTCAACAGCCTTACCGTGGGTTTTAGCGAGCGCCTGGTAGAGCTCTTGTCGCGAGAAGTGAAGGACCGTTTGGGCTACCTGGCCTGGATTGTGGCCTTCCGCCACGCCCTGGCCGGGACCCCCACCATGCAAGTGGCGCTGTCCTGGCCCGATGGTCACGACGAATATCAGACCCGTCAACTAATGATTGTCAATGGCCGCACCATTGCAGCCGGCATCAGCGCGACACCCATGTCGTCAGGGCAAGACGGTCTGCTGGAAGTCTTCCGCCTCGGCGATCCCTCGCTCGTTTCCATCGTTCGCTTAGGCACGAAACTCCTGACCGGACGCCTGCTCACCGACCGGGAAGCGCATTATGCAGCGGTGAAGGAGGTCTCCGTCCGCACCAATCCTGCGCTCCCGGTCAACATTGATGGGGAAATCTGGAAAAATACGCCGCTCGCATGTCGTGTCATCCCCGGCTCGCTTTTGGTCATCACCCCATCCAGCCAAGGGCAGTCTCCGGATCGCTGGCCCTTGGTGACGCGAACGCTAGGCGGACCGAGAACCCTCATGCCGCGATTTCGCACGTATTCCACCGAGTCCAGCCGCAACCTTAAATGACTGAGAGGCCGGGATAGGCGCTCACGCCCTCATTGGCCGCATATTCCATAAAACGCGCCCGCAGATGCCGCGTCAGCGGCCCGGGCCGTCCGTCGCCAATGAGTCGTCCGTCGCAAGAGACGGCAGCAATAATCTCCGCGGCTGTTCCGGTCAAAAAGCATTCATCGGCGTTATAGAGTTCGTGGACGGTGAAGTTCTCCTCCACGACGGGAATGCCTTCCCCGCGAGCTAACTCCATGACCACGCTGCGCGTAATTCCCGGCAGAATTCCCGCCGACCGCGGCGGTGTCACGAGCATTTCGTTCCGGACAATAAAGATATTGTCGCCCGTTCCCTCCACCACATGACCCAACTGATTCAGCAATACCATTTCTGGAACGCCACGCTGCGCCGCCTCCACTTTGGCCAGCACACTATTCAGGTAGTTCAAGGACTTAACCTGCGGGTTGAGCACATCGCCGGAGGGCCGGCGACTGGAAGCCGTAGCCACCGGCAACCCAGACTCGTAGAGGGATTCAGGAAACAGCTGAATCTGATCAGCGATAATAATCACGGTAGGCTTGGGGCATTGGCGCGGATCCAAGCCCAGATCGCCGGGCCCACGCGACACCACCAGTCGGATGTAGGCATCTTTGAGATGATTGGCCCGGACCGTGGCCAGCACCGCCTCCGCCATTTGCTGGCGGGTTTCGGGAATGGTGAGCCAAAGGCTTTTTGCCGACTGATAGAGGCGACCTAAGTGGTCCTCCAGACGAAAAACACGCCCCTGGTACGCGCGGATCCCCTCAAAAATGCCGTCCCCATACAAGAACCCATGATCGAAGGGAGAGATCCGTACCTCCTCTTCGGGCACGAGGGCGCCGTTGAAATACAGCAGACGTTCCATGTTGCACATCCTTTATATATGAAATCAGGACTTTAGCCTTCGATAACCTCGGACAGGCTTTTGCCGCTGGGAACCATCGGGAAGACCATCTCATTGGGATCGATAGCGACCTCCAACAACGCGGGCCCTTGAGTTGCCGGCAGCGCCTCAAGCGCGGCCTCCAACTCTTCCATCGAAGTCGCCGTCATTCCGGCTATGCCAAAGACACGCGCGAGGTCCACAAAATCCGGATTGGTTAGCGCCACCCCGTGACGGCGGCGCCCGTGGAACAAATCCTGCCATTGGCGCACCATGCCGTGACCGCCATTGTTCATCACCACGATGGTGACGGGAACTTGGTATTGGGCCACGGTGGCCAGCTCCTGCAGATTCATCTGCAGGCTGCCATCCCCCGCGATGAGCACCACCCGGCCCGTTCCGGCCCGTGCGAGACTGGCGCCAATGGCGGCGGGAAGCCCGTATCCCATCGTCCCGGCTCCACCTGAGGTGATGAAGCTGCGCGGCTTGGCACGGGGCACAAAGAGTGCCGCCCACATCTGATGCTGGCCCACGTCGGTAACAACCACGTCCTGGTCGTTGAGCCGATTGGACAGAGCCCGCAAGGCAGCCGCCGTTGAGAGACGACCCGATGGAGCCTCGGGAACCTTGAGGGGGTGTTCTGTTTGCCACTGGCGGATGGTCTCCAGCCACTCGTCATGGAGTGCCTCCGGAACCAAGCGATCCAGGATGGGCAGCACCTCCCGCAAATCGCCCTTCAGGGTGAGGTGAGGCGTCACGATTTTGTTCCGTTCGCTGGCATCCACCTCAACATGAACAATGTGCGCATGCGGAGCGAAAGAATCAATGCGTCCGGTCACACGATCGTCGAAGCGTACGCCCAACGCGAGAATCAAATCGGCCGCCTGTACGGCGTGATTGGCGGCAAAGGTGCCATGCATTCCTAGCATGCCAAGGCTCAACGGATGGTTTGCGGGAAATGCGCCGATGCCCATCAACGTCGTGGTGACCGGCACCTGGTATCGTTCCGCCCAGGCCTGAATCCATGGGGCAACCCCGCTTGCCACAACGCCTCCACCGACATACAACACCGGGCGGCGAGCACGCCGCACGTAGGCAGAAAACCGAGCGGCCTCTAAAGGCGAGAGGCGCCAAGGCTCCGACGGGAGCTGTACCTTTTCCGGACCCGGCCGGGATTCCTCCGCCATCTGCACATCCTTTGGCAACTCGACTAATACCGGCCCCGGACGACCACTGGAGGCCACGCGATACGCCGCCCGGATGATCCGACCGACCTCGTCGACCTCGCTGACTTTCCAGCTGTGCTTTACCACCGGCAAGGCCATGGTAAACACATCGGCTTCTTGAAAGGCATCTGTTCCAATCAGTCCCGTGGGCACCTGACCCACCAATACCACCAGCGGGGTGGAGTCAGTCATGGCGGTCATCAGTCCCGTCAAGGCGTTGGTTCCGCCGGGGCCCGAGGTCACCAGCGCAACCCCGGGCGTCCCGCCTGCACGGGCGAAGCCATCGGCCGCATGAATGGCTGCCGACTCGTGACGTGTGACAATGAAGGCCATGTCCTCCGTTTGCGAGAGCGCGTCCACCAGCGGCAAAACCGCGCCCCCGGGGACGCCGAACACCGTATGCAATCCAAGTTCACGAAGGGTATGCCATACCCGCTCTGCCCCTGTCATCGACTCTCTCCCCCCGTTAAAATGCATGCTCAAGCTCGGCCAGAACGCTCTCCGTCATATCCTGGGTGGTCGCTTGGCCCCCTAGATCCGGGGTCCTAACCCCTCCCGATACCGCACGACGCACCGCCTGGTTTAGGGCAACGGCGGCATCGGGAAGTCCAAAGCTCCACTCCAGCATCATCGCTACAGAACCAATTGCCCCAAGCGGATTGCTAATCCCCTGGCCGGCAATGTCAGGGGCCGATCCATGAATCGGCTCATATAGCCCCAAATCGGGATCAAATTGGCGTACCGTGGCTGACGCCATCACCCCAAGACTTCCCACTAGTCCACCGGTCAGATCGCTTAAGATGTCGCCGAACAGATTTTCGCAAATTGCCACACGGTACCGGTCAGGCGCGGTGACCAATTCCGCCGCAGCCGCGTCAACATACCGGTGCACAAGAGACACGCCAGGATACTCGTCGGCCATTCGAGTCACCGTTTCCCGCCACAACTTGGAGGTTTCCAAGACGTTGGCTTTGTCGACCGAGACCAGAGGAACACCCTCGCGTTCCGCCAACTGGAAGCCTATGCGGGCAATGCGCTCTATCTCCGGCACGGAATAGCGCGAGGTGTCATAAGCCTCAAACACACGATCCGCGCGAAGGCCACGGCCCCTTGGCGTTCCGTAATAGAGACCGCCTAAGAGTTCCCGCACAATGACCCCTCGGGACGGCGGGCGCTTCAAGGGCGACGCCGACTCCAATCCGGCAAACACCTCAAAAGGGCGGAGATTGGCGAAGAGCCCCAGCGATTCGCGCAATAACAAGAGACCCTGTTCGGGAGTCACCGGGTGGTTGGCCCAGCGCGGCCCGCCAACAGCACCCAAGAGTACGGCATCAGCCCGGTGCACCAGTTCTTCGGTGGCGCGTGGAAAGGGGTGGCCCGATGCCTCAATGGCCGATCCCCCAATCTCAGCCCGTTCCAGTTCCACCGTAAATCCCGCCAGCGAGGCGACTTTCTGCAGCACTGTTTCGGCAGCCGCCGTCACTTCTGGCCCAATGCCGTCTCCCGGAAGAACCGCGACTTTATACCCCACGCGACTCACCTGCTGTCATTTTCATTTCCTGCCAAATGCTCATCAGCTCACCGTCGTCAATGCCACGCTTGCCCTCGGCCGCACTCTTGATTCGCCGCTGCATGTGGCGAAGGTCATCCGCCGTATAGGACAGCCCCAAATGCTCCAGGCGTTCGCGCAGCGCATGGCGGCCGGAATGCTTTCCCAGCACTAAACGGCTTCCCTGGCCTAGCGAGACGGCGTCGAGAAATTCGTAAGTCGTAGGGTCCTTCAACATGCCGTCCTGGTGTATGCCCGATTCGTGGCGAAACGCGTTGTCTCCCACAATCGCTTTGTTGGCCTGAACAATCATGCCGGTACATTGGCTTACCAGCCGGCTGGTGCGATAAATTTCGCCGAGATTTAAACCATGCGTGAGCTTCCAATGGTCGGCCCTGGCGGACAGGGACACGGCGACCTCTTCCAAGGCGGCATTGCCGGCCCGCTCACCAATCCCGTTAACCGCCACCTCCACTTGGCGGGCGCCTGCTTTGACTCCCGCCAAAGAATTGGCCACCGCCAATCCCAGATCATCATGGCAATGCACGGAGAGAATCGCGTCAGCCGGAATCGATTCTCGCAAGAAGCCAATGAGACGGGCATATTCATCACTCATGGCGTACCCGACGGTATCCGGGAAGTTTAAGGTGCGTGCGCCGGCCTCATAAGCTGCCATGGCTGCGTCAAGCAAAAATTGGGGATCCGAGCGGGTGGCATCTTCAGCAGAAAACTCCACATCCTCCCGATATGACCGGGCCTGCCGCACCGCGTCCGCGATCCGCTGCAACACAGCCTCAGGAGACAGCTTAAGCTTGGCTCGCATGTGCACCTCTGACGTGGCAATGAAGACATGAATGCGCGCATTATGAGCCGGTTCCAAGGCCCGTGCGGCGGTCTCGATATCGTGTTCTTCGCAACGCGCCAAGGCAGCCACCTGACAGGTCTCGATTTCACTGGCGACTTGGCGTACCGCCTCGAAGTCTCCCGCCGACGAGACGGGAAATCCCGCCTCAATGACATCCACCTGCAGTCGCTCTAATTGATGGGCAATGGCCACCTTCTCCTGAATGGTCAGAGCCACCCCTGGCGACTGCTCGCCATCCCGTAATGTGGTATCGAAAATACGCACCCGCTCGTTCATGATTTAACGCACCTCCTCTTCAACCTCGGCCTCTACGGAGGGCCTCAGCCACGACATCATCTGCCGGAGATCACGGCCGACCGACTCCACTGGATGGCGGCGAGCTGCCGCTCTAAGCGTCTCAAATTCGCTTCGCCCTTCACGGTTTTCGGCCATCCAAGCGCGGGCGAACGTGCCGTTTTGAATCCGTTCCAACACCTTTCGCATTTTGTCGCGCACCGCCTCGTCTACCAAGGTCGGTCCCACCGTCAAGCCCCCATACTCGGCGGTATCCGATACCGAGTACCACATGGCGCCGAGTCCGCCCTCATACATCAAATCCACAATCAACTTCATCTCGTGGAGCGTCTCAAAATAGGCGATTTCCGGCTGATAGCCAGCCTCAACCAATGTTTCAAACCCGGATTGAATCAGTGCTGAAACCCCACCGCAGAGAACCGTTTGCTCCCCGAACAAGTCGCTTTCGGTTTCTTCACGAAAGGTGGTTTCGATGACTCCCGCGCGCGTCCCGCCAATCCCCGAGGCATACGCCAACGCCAAATCGCGGGCTTGGCCGGTCGCGTCCTGGTGGACCGCCACCAGGCACGGGGTGCCTTGACCCTCGCGGTACAACCGTCGGACCAGGTGACCGGGCGCTTTAGGCGCCACCATAAACACGTCCACGAAGTCAGGCGGAACAATTTCGCCGAAGTGCACGGCAAATCCGTGAGCGAACGCCAAAGCCTGGCCGGGGCGAAGATGGGGAAGAATCTCATCGCGGAACAAATCGGGCTGCACGTGGTCAGGCGCTAAAATTTGTATCATGTCGGCCTGTTCGGCTGCCTGGCTCACGTCCATGACTGTCAGCCCGTCGCGCCGTGCCCGTTCCCGGGACGCGCCTGGCCGGATGCCGACAATCACCGGAACACCACTGTCCCGCAAATTCAAGGCATGCGCATGGCCCTGGCTGCCATAACCGATGATGGCGACTTTGCGAGACTGGATATGCGTTAAATCGGCGTCCTGGTCATAGTAAATCCTTGCGTTCATACGGATGCCCCCTTCTTCGCTGGTGTCATGCGAACTCGCCGACCGGTGAGCGTCACAGGGCCCTGGCCAAGACGGCCGGCGGACTCTGGAAGTTCCAGCGTCATGGCCCGGATGTCCTGATGCCGGGCCAGGTGCCGCATCAGCTTTCGGGCACCCTGATGGTCAGTCTCCACCTCCAAGGTGGCGTGGATGTGGGCGTCCACCCGGTTCTTCTCAAAGGTGGCACGTGAGACATCGGCGCGCCGCTGGCTGACGATGGCCCACAAACGGGCCTCGGCTCCATCCGCGAGCGCCATATGAATGGTGATGCGGTATCCCATTGTTTCGCCTCCTGTCGGGTAATAAAAAACCCTTTCCTCGCGGAAAGGGACGTTTTCACGTGGTACCACCCTTTTTCCCCCGCCCATGGGCGGGGCTCAACATGGATAACGGCATGACCCGCCTCTTTCTCCACGGCTGCGGCCGTTCTCGAAAGAGGTGCTCCGGGGCGAGGTGTCGTCGCGGAGAACCTTAGGCTTTCACCATCCCTAAGTCGCTTTGCGCTCTCGCTGCGTCAACGCTCCCCATCATCGCGAAAAAATTTATAGCAAAAGACCCGCCACAAGTTCTCGCTTCACGAACTTGCCACGGGTCTTTTATCCCCACGGTGTAACCCGATATTTGGGTCTGTACCGCTCGGTCCTGCTCTCTTGGAGTGGATCCCTAGGTACACTTCGAGGTTGCTATTGGGAGATAGTTATTCGAGGAACAAGCGGAAATTCCTCCCCCGCCACAAAAAATTTTTTCACGACTCCCCGAGTGTCGTGCGAGCACCCAAACTGGCGGAGGAAAAGAGCCGTTGATATTTGGCCAAGGCTCCCGCCGTATAGCGGGGGGCTGGCCTTTGCCAAGCGGCCCGCCGGGCTTCCAGTTCCTCGGCCGTCAAATCCACCGTGATTTGCCGTTTTTGACTATCAATGGTGATGCGATCGCCATCGCGAATCAGCGCCAAAGGTCCTCCGACCCAAGCTTCCGGCGCCACGTGCCCCACCATCGGCCCACGGGTCGCGCCAGAAAAGCGCCCATCCGTTACCATGGCCACATCGGAGACGTGCCCCTGGCCAATAATGGCAGCCGTTACAGACAGCATCTCGCGCATGCCGGGCCCGCCTTTTGGCCCCTCATAGCGAATCACCACCACGTCCCCCGATTGAACGCGCCCCGCCGAGATAGCCTGAAAGGCCGCTTCCTCGCCGTCAAATACCCGGGCCGGGCCGGTAAATTGAACCTGTCCGCTCGGATCGGTGAGCTTTAGGACCGCTCCATCAGGCGCGACGTTGCCGCGTAAAATGGCCAGGGCTCCATCGGGATGCAGAGGCTTCTCAACCGGATACACGACGCGAGAGGCCAGTTCGGAATCAGGCAGCGGATAGTTTCGGACTTCCTCACCGAGAGTTTTTCCGGTGATGGTTAAGACGTCCTCATGCAACAGTCCGGCATCCATCAGCCGACGCAGAATGAGCGGAACCCCGCCTGCCTCATGAAGGTGCGCCATCAGGTATTCACCGCCAGGCTTCAGGTTCCCGATGTGCGGTGTCTCGCGGCTGATGCGGTCAAAATCCTCCAGCGTGATGGCAATCCCAGCTTCACCCGCAATGGCCATCAAATGCAGCACGGCATTGGTGGATCCGCCGAGGGCCGCGGCCACCCGCACGGCATTCTCGAGAGACTTCAAGGTGATAATATCCTTCGGCCGGATATTGGAATCGAGCGTCGCCATCACCTGCTGGCCCACCTCACGCGCCCGGGCTGCACGATCCGGATGCATAGCGGGCACCGCTGAGGTTCCCAGCCGCGCCATTCCTAAGGTTTCCACAAGAGTCCCCATGGTGTTCGCGGTAAAAAGGCCTCCACAGGTGCCCGGTCCCGGACAGGCGGCGCGCTCCAGCGCGTCCAATTCCGCATCATCAATGCGGCCGGCAGCGTGGGCACCAACGGCCTCAAAAACATCCTCCACGCTTACCGCCTTGCCCTGAAACACCCCCGGCATCATGGTGCCCCCGTACAGAACCACCGTGGGAATGTTGAGGCGCACCGCGGCCATTAGAATGCCGGGCAGGTTCTTGTCGCAGCCCCCCACCGCCACCAAGGCGTCAAACCCCTCGGCAAAGGTCACCACCTCGATGGAGTCGGCAATAATTTCCCGGCTAATGAGCGAACCTTTCATGCCTTGGTGTCCCATCGCAATGGCGTCGCTCACGGTGATGGCCGGAAACTCAATTGGCGTGCCCCCTGCTTCTCGGATGCCCGTTTTCACCTCGCGGGCCACCTGATCGAGATGGAAGTTGCAGGGCGTCACTTCCGTAGCCAAATTGGCCACACCCACAAAGGGATTCCGAAAATCAGCATCGGTCAAGCCCATCGCGCGATACATGCTGCGATGCGGAGCTCGCTCGGGGCCGTCCACGGTGACCCGGCTTCGGCTCCGGCGGGGATCATTTTCCATGATGTATGCACCCTCCTCACTAAATATTGCCGCCCATTATACTCCCATCGCTGAAAAGGCGGGGAGATTTAAAAAATTTTTTAACCAGGACTAGTCAGAATCTTAACCTAGGCGATACAATGGGGACCAAAAAATCTCCGGCTGGAAAGAAAGGACGGATATCATGGAGCCGCGAACCTTGTTCGAAAAGATTTGGGCGAGCCATGTGATCGAAGACGCCCCCCCGGATCAACCCGCGCTGTTATACATAGACCGCCACTATATCCATGAGGTCACGTCCCCGCAAGCCTTCGAGGGACTGCGGCAATCGGGCCGAAGGGTTAGGCGGCCGGATTTGACGCTGGCGGTCATGGATCACAACGTGCCGACGTCGGATCGGACGCTTCCCATTCAGGATCCCGTGGCCCGCCGACAGATTGAGGAACTCGCGCGCAACTGCCGCGAATTCGATGTCCCACTCTGGGATATTCACCATCCCGACCAAGGCATCGTCCACATTATCGGCCCCGATATGGGTCTTACGCTACCAGGCATGACGATTGTCTGCGGCGACAGCCATACGTCCACCCATGGAGCTCTGGGCTCCCTGGCCTTCGGCATCGGCACCAGCGAGGTTGAGCATGTTTTGGCGACGCAGACGATTTGGCAACACAGGCCGCGGACCATGGAAGTGCGGTTCAAGGGCAAGAGGCCTGTAGGAACCAGCGCCAAGGACATGATATTGGCCCTGATCGGCCAAATCGGCATTGGCGGCGCCACCGGGCATGTCATCGAGTACACGGGGGACGCGGTGCGATCCCTCAACATGGAAGAGCGGATGACCATCTGCAATATGTCAATCGAGGCGGGAGCCCGCGCCGGCATGATCTCGCCCGACGAAACCACCTTGGCCTATTTGGCGGAACGACCCTATGCCCCAAAGGGCGCCGACTTCGACCGCGCCCGGCAAGAATGGCTGGCGCTGGCCACCGACGCCGGAGCTCAATTTGACCGCACGGTGGAGATCGATTTGGAGGATCTGGCTCCGATGGTAACCTGGGGCACCAATCCGGAAATGGCGCTCCCCATTACCAGCCGGGTCCCGGATCCGGCACAGGAGCCCGATCCGGTGCGCCGAGACACCTATGAGCGAGCGCTGCAATACATGAATCTGACCCCCGGTCAACCTCTCGCCGGCGTTCCCATTCAACGCGTCTTCATTGGCTCCTGTACCAACGGCCGACTCGAAGATTTGCGGCGTGCGGCCCAGATCGCGAAGGGACGCCGAGTCGCTGCAGGGGTCCGGGCCATGGTCGTGCCGGGCTCCGGGCGCATTAAGCGGGAGGCGGAAGCGTTGGGGCTGGACCAAATCTTTCTGAGCGCCGGATTCGAATGGCGCGAGCCCGGTTGCAGCCTATGTCTGGGCATGAATGACGACATTCTTTCCCCCGGCGAACGCTCAGCCTCCACCTCCAACCGCAACTTTGAAGGTCGGCAAGGCCGGGGGGGCCGCACTCATCTGGTCAGTCCCGAAATGGCAGCGGCGGCGGCCATCGCCGGGTGTTTAACCGACGTTCGCCAATTTACCCAGGAGGTGACAGTATGACCCCCTTTCATGCCCATCGCGGACTGGTGGTTCCCCTGGCCCGCAACAACGTCGACACCGACCAAATCATTCCCAAGCAGTTCTTAAAGCGCATCGAGCGCACGGGATTCGGCCAGTTTCTGTTCTTTGACTGGCGTTTTGACCAAGATGGGAACCCGCGTGCGGACTTTGTGTTGAATCAACCGCAATTTGAAGGAGCCAGCATTCTTTTAGCGGGGGAAAATTTCGGTTGCGGCTCGTCGCGTGAACACGCCCCCTGGGCTCTTAAGGACTACGGGTTTCGCGTACTGATTGCCCCATCGTTTGCTGACATTTTCTACAACAACTGCATTCAAAACGGCATCTTGCCTGTGAGGTTGGAACCGAGCCAGATCCAAAAGCTCATCATGGAGGCCGAACGTTCTGAGGGCCTGACTCTCGATGTCGACCTCGAAAGGCAGACGGTGAGCTACACGGACGGCGTTCTGGTGGATCACTTTGAGATTGATCCGCGCCGGCGGGAAACCTTGATGAAGGGACTTGACCCCATTGGCGAAACGTTGCTCCACGATTCCGCCATCAGCGCCTTCGAGGCGCGGCACGCCGTCCCGGTCGTCCCACCGCGGGTCTAACTTGGCGGGCTTGACAATGTCACCAGGGTCAATCTCCGAAAACGGGGACATGGTTGTCGAGGAACACCTCACCATACGTTAAATCGTGGGGGTTGCATCGCGGCCCCTTTATGCTACCCGCTTTGCCTTGCGGGAGAAGGATAAAGCGCGTTCTGGTTTCTTTCGCCAAGCAGTGCAGTAAAATAGTGAACAGCCTTGGTATGTGAGGGAGGTGAGAAATCCCGGGAGCTTCGTCGGCCATGCCGGGAGGCCAACTATAAAGAATCTAGAATATGAACGAGACCATCACCACGGTGGTCCCCAGATTTCTCCGGCCATTGTCGGGCTAGATTAAGCGGTCGGCGAATCCGACCGGCCGGCGTCAATACCTTTCGCTCTAAGCATTATTGCCTCGTATGTGTCGTTGTTCGCCTTTGGGGAAAGCAACCGCACCATCTGATACTTGGCATTCCGAAGGATACCATTCGGGGGCCAAAATCGCCCGTTCACGGGGGATCGATTGCCATTGGGCCCGTGCAAGCCCAAAATATCAGGAAATTTGCCAGGAGGGCGATCACGTGAAAATAGGACTGGTGCACGAAGGCCATGGGGAAACGTTGGTCGCCTTGACGCCCGACAGCGTCCAACGGCTCGTTTCAAAAGGCCATACCATCACGGTAGAGGCAGGTGCTGGCAACGCAGCAGGTTTTAATGACCAACAATATTGTGACGCAGGCGCCACGATTCAAGAAGAGCGCAAAGCTCTGGTGGTCGAGAGCGACGTGATTGCAACCGTCACCGGCCCGCGCGAAGCCGCCGAGTGGGGCGAACTCTCGCCTGGGACGGTGGTCGTGGGGATGTTGAAACCCTTTTCCGCCCCGGTTCGGTTGTATGAGCACTGGGCGGAAGCAGGAGTAACCGCCCTGAGCATGGATGCCCTGCCGCGCATCAGCCGTGCCCAAAGCATGGATGTGCTGTCATCGCTGAGCACCGTCATGGGATATCGGGCTGCCATTATCGCGGCGGAACGGGTTCGCAAGTTCTTTCCGCTCTTGATGACGGCGGCGGGAACAATCCCGCCGGCGCGCGTTCTCATCTTGGGAGCGGGTGTGGCGGGCCTGCAAGCCATTGCCACCGCCCATCGGCTGGGCGCGCGGGTGGAAGCCTTTGACACGCGTCCTGAGGTTCGGGAGCAGGTGGAGAGTCTCGGCGCCACGTTTCTCACCCTCGACGTCGAGTCGCAAGCGACGCAGGACGGGTATGCGACCGAGTTGGCGGATGACGCCCACAAAAAAGAGAACGAGCGCCTCAGGGAGCCGGTGGCGCGGGCCGACGCCATTATTACCACGGCCCAAATTCCGGGTCAGCGGGCTCCCATCCTGATCACCCGGGAGATGCTGTCGGGCATGAGACCAGGTTCGGTCATTATCGACCTTGCGGCCGAAACCGGCGGCAACACCGAGGTAACAAAGGTGGGAGAAAGCGTCTTTTATGCGGGGGTTGAGGTTGTCGGATCACGAAATTTGGCCTCGGAGCTTCCCCATGATGCGAGCCAGCTTTTCGGCCGCAACCTAGCTAACTTTTTGCAGTATCTCGAGGACGCAGGCATCACATGGAACGCGCAGCACGAGGTGTCGCTGCCAGATGACGAGATTGTCAATCGCACCATGCTAATCCATGAAGGACGCCTGCTTCATGCAGGACTTCTCAAACGACAAGGAGGGGGCGTGCTGGATGTCACTCATCGCTGAACTCTACATTTTTGTTCTCGCTGTCCTGGCGGGGTTTCAAGTCATCGCCAAAGTTCCGTCCATTCTGCACACCCCACTGATGTCTGCGACTAACGCCATCCACGGCATCATCCTGATAGGGGCTCTCGCCGCAGCGTTTGCGGTGCATGGGACAGCCAGTCTGGTGATTGCCCTATTGGCGGTGTTTTTTTCCAGCATCAATTTGGTCGGCGGCTTCGTGGTTACGGACCGCATTTTGGCGATGTTTCGCTCTGAGCAGGAAGCGGGGCGGTCTTCGTGAACGCGGCGGCTCAAGTGCTTTATATGATTTCGGCAACGCTTTTCGTGCTGGGCGTGCGTTTTTTGGGATCACCGGCTTCAGCGCGGAAAGGCAACCGTTTCCTGGCTATTGGCATGCTGGTAGCCTTGGCAACGACGGTAACCTTCGCGCCCCGATATGATCATTGGGTCTTCGTGGTCTTGGTGGTTTTGGCGGGAAGCGCCATCGGCATCATCTCTGCACGCAAAGTTCGCATGACCGCAATGCCGCAAATGGTGGCGCTGTTCAATGGATTGGGCGGCGGCGCCGCGGCCTTGGTGGCGGCGGCTGGCTGGCCGGGCTCGACCGGGGCCGCTTCGGGGCTGGCGCTTCTGACGATGATCCTTGGATCACTTAGCTTCGGTGGTAGCATTATTGCCTTCCTCAAGCTGCAAGAGTGGCTCCACGTGGCTCAGCGCTTAGCGTTTGGACTGCGTATCAGTGGTTTGCTGGTACTGGCGGCAGCGGTCGCCGGGGCGATTTTTATGGGAACAGCACCCTCCCCGGGTCTCGGCGGTGCGATAGCCTTAATGGGGGCTGCGGCCGTGAGCGGCGCCCTGCTCACGCTTCCAATTGGCGGGGCCGATATGCCCGTGGTGATTTCCTTGTTGAACGCGCTGACCGGTCTTTCGGCGGCGGCCACGGGCTTTGTGCTGCACAACCAGCTCCTAATCATTGCTGGAACCTTGGTGGGCGCTTCCGGCACCATCCTAACCCAGCAGATGAGCCGGGCCATGCACCGGTCCTTGACAAATGTGATTTGGAGCGGACAGGCGGCAGCTCAGCAAGCGGGCAGCGTCGACGGCACCGTACAGTCCATTACTCCGGACGATGTGGCAATGCTGCTTCGTTACGCCAAAAAGGTGGTCATCGTGCCCGGATATGGGTTGGCGGTGGCGCGTGCGCAGCTTGAGGTGAAACAGGTGACGGATTTGCTGCAAGGTTTCGGCGTGGAGGTGCTGTTCGGCATCCATCCGGTCGCCGGCCGCATGCCGGGCCACATGAACGTCTTGCTGGCGGAGGCTGACGTGCCGTATGACCAATTGTGGGAGATGGATCGCATCAACCCCCGATTTCGGGATACCAACGTCGTATTGGTGGTCGGAGCCAACGATGTGACCAATCCGGCGGCACGAACGGCGGCAGGAAGCCCCCTGTATGGAATGCCCATCCTAAACGTGGATGAGGCGCAGAATGTGGTCGTGCTCAAGCGGTCCATGGGTCGGGGATTTGCCGGCGTCGACAACCCGCTCTATGTCCACCCCAAGACCCGCATGTTGTTTGGGGATGCTAAGCATTCATTGTCCGCCTTGGTGCGGGAACTCGAAACCATCGCCTAACGGGGGGATCCAAAGCACGGGAGATAGCGCCCCTGGAAGGCCTGTTGAGGCATGGGAAGCGAGCGGCATGACTTTGCCGACTCGCTTCTTCATCCCCCGAGACTAGTCGGGTTCGAAGCCCCATCCGACAACGTGAGATGGGTGTTCGTCCGTCATCATCACGGAATTGCGGGCGGCAACCATACCGAGCAAACTCCCCAATGGAAGCCCAGTGTTGGGGTTGATATCAAAACGGGGAAAATTGCTGCTGGACACGTCAAGCCGCAAGCGATGGCCAGGCTGAAAGAGATTGGCGACAGGATACAGATCAATCTCCACCTTGGTTACCGTGTGAGGTTGATAAGGCTGCTCGTGGTCGTACCCCTGTCGGAAACGAAGCCGTTGAATCCCATCGGTCAAATTCAGCGCATAGCCCCAGGGATGGACGGGCGTGGGCGGGTACCAGTCAATGATCTTGGCCGTCCAGTCGGTGTCGAGAGCGCTCGAGGCGACATAGAGCACAACCATGAGGGGACCGGCCAAGATAAGCGGACGGGTAAGCGGCGGCGTCGTGAAGACCAAGACATCGGGGCGCACGTACAACGGACCAAAGGGCGGCCGCGCATGAAAGATATCCGGGGACGTCGTTTGATCATGCGGGCCAGCCGGGACGACGGGACGGAGCCGATCAAAGGTCGGCGGCGGGTTAGCTATCCCTGGCATCGGATCGATATAGGAAAGCGACGAAAGATTGCCTCCCACTGTCGGCACCGGATTAGTGGGATCGAAGCGAAACGTGGCAGTTCCTGGCGGTCTTAAGGAGGGTCGGTCCAACAGCATGCCGTCGCTGCTGAGATGCCAGCGCTTAGGCTGGGATTCGGGAGGAGGCCATGTCGTCGCCTCAAGAAACCGGCCGCCGTGTCGAAGCCGGCCATCAGAATCCACGTCTCCCCCTGCCCCGCCCATCAGAAAATACCGTACCGGCGCGGTCCAGGGAAGCGATCCTTGGCCTTTAAGCCAATAATCAAACCACTGCCGAAGGAGCGGCAACAACGGGGTATACGCCTCACCACCAAAAGATATGGGCGCCGTGTCGGTTTCCACTTCGCGCCATCCATGAGTCCACGGTCCCATCCAAAGATACTGGGGATTCCGTTTCAGGGCCGACAGCCCTAGAAAATTCCTGATTGTCGCTCTCGTGTAAGAGTCGTACCAGCCCCCTGAATAGAGCGTGGGCACATCGGCATGTTCCACCCAGTAGCGCCGGATGTTCAATTCACGCCGTTCCCAGACGGCACTATGGATGCCGGCGGTGAAAAGCTCCCAGAACCGCTGATCGTGCGTGGGCGCAAGGGCCAAGGGACCTTGCCCCCGTTTTGGAACGCGCCCGGTCCTCAGTATCTCGCGAACATCAAATTGAGTGAGCCGTTCGCGCACCGTGTCCGGGAGATTCGAATCGGTGGCGGCCGCGTAGAGCATCCATGCCATCCACCGGAGTTCAAAGGCGCCCCCTTGGCGCACGCTTTCCGAGTGGGCATCGGACCATCCCTCATGCACCCACATGGCGCGAAGATGTGGGGGATTGAGCGTCGCCAACGCGCTTTGCAAGGATCCCGAATACGAATAGCCGAACGTGCCGACTTGCCCATCACACCATGCTTGTTGGGCAATCCATTCGACCGTGTCATAGCCATCTTCGGCCTCGGTCAAAGCAAAGGAGAACTTGCCGTCCGAACCGAAGCGGCCTCGGCAATCCTGAACCACGACCGCGTATCCGGTCTGAGACAGCGCCCGCGCAAGGGCGACCCGATCGCGGTCCTTGCGGTCATACGGCGTTCTCAGCAACAGCGCGGGGACCGGATGGCCTTTATCGTCCGGTCCCCTACGGTTCGGCAGATAGATGTCGGCGCGCAACAACGCCCCGCCGCGCATGGGGATGGCCACGCCTTCAACAACTACAACGGGAAACCGCGTACTCACAGAACAACTCCTCACGTTCAGGTCTCAGCCGCAAACGGTGCCTAGCGCCTGCTAGCCCAGCGGCCCCAAAAACGGCGGGCCGAGGTATGGATCGTCCATGTCCAAGACCTCTGGCCATTCGTCGGGAACACCAGGGCGTTTCGGACGCGGCGCGCCGTCCCAGCCAATCTGGTCCATCTGAAAGTATAGGCGCACCAAATGGCCGCCGGGGTCCATTACCTGAAAGGCATAGTCGACGCCCGGGGACAGTTCGTCCGGCCAAGGCACTTCCCGGCATCCGTGGCTTCGGAGAAAGTCACGAGCCGCCCGCAGTTGGGCGTAGTTGGCCACCTGCAGCCCTAAATATGCGGTGGTGGTCGCTGTGGATAGTCCCAAGCGCTCACGGGCGGCCAGAGGGAAGAGCGCCAAGGAATGATGTTCCGTGTTGACCCTAAGGAACGCGCACTCCAAACCGTTCCATGTCACGGTTTCCGTGAGCCGAAAGCCAAGTAGCTGCTGATAGAAGGCCGCCGTCGCCGCCACATCCGGCACAAAAAGCCCCAATGGGCCGATCTGGGTCACCTTAAAGGGTCGCGCAAGCAATACGCCGTCCACATCATAGCGTTCCTCCCCGTCCTCATCGCGATATCCGCTGGCGGAATCGATCCCGTGCGCCAGCGCCTCGTTGACCTCCGCGTACTCCGACATTTGGGGGATTTGGGGCCGCTGCTCAAATAGACGGTAATGCATGGCAAACGGTTTGCTGACCCCGTTCCAGCCAATCTGCTCCATGCCATAATAGAGCTCGTTAATGTAGCCGTTGAGATCATAAAAATAACTGTGCCAATTGGAACCCGGCATGTCGCGGCCCGCCCGTTGGGTTGCCACCCCCTGGTCCTGCAGCCATTGATCCGCATTGACCACTTCCCGCAAGGTGCCTGCCTGCCACGATATTTGCTGGACGGTGATGCCGCCCTCGTAGCGGCGACTGGGATCGGGCTCCAACACGGCATGAGCCGGCCGGTTCAACAGCACCACACTATGATGGTCGCCGGCAAAGCGCGTAAACACGGTCTTCGTGTCCCGAAATTGCGGTTTGCGCATATGCTCCGGGAATCGTTCCTCAAACGGATACCAATCGGTCACCTTGAATCCCAACAGGTCATGATAGAAACGAAGACCCTCGTCAATATCTTCCAGAGTGAGACCAATGTGGCCCAGTCGTCGAATTTTGAAAGGGCGGGGTAGCCAGACGCCGCCCACATTGTACCGCGATGCGATTGCCATCAGATGCCCTCCTTGTCACCGGCATAGTACGGTTATGGTCAAATATCCAGCTGGGCAGGTTCCGCGCCTTGGGGCACGCCGTACTGGGAAAAAATGTAATCGCGTGTATTCTGGGCCAGACGGAAAATCCGCTCTCGGGCTGCGTTGACGAGCCTGCCATCGCGTTTGACCGCCTGGCCCGCCACAAACACGGAGTCCACATTGTGAACGCCCGCCCCGGTCAACACAGCACCGACCGGATCGTTGACGGGAAAAAGGTTCCAGTCCGTGGCGCGGACCAGCACCAGATCCGCCTGTTTTCCTACCGACAGGGTGCCGATTTTGTGATCCAGCCGAAGTGCCCGAGCGCCTTGAATGGTCGCAAATTGCAGGATTTCTCGGGCGCTTAAGGCAAGCGCGTCGGGCATGTGCCCCGCGGCCAGGGTTTCGTTATTGACCCGGGCCCGTTCGGCCATCAGCATCGCCCGCATCTGGCCGAACAGATCTCCAGATATCGAGGTGACAACGTCCACGCCCAAGGCGGGGGCTCCCCCTGCCTGTGTCAGCCGGCCCGTGCAGGGATAGCCATGGCCCATGAGCATTTCGATTTCCGGTGTAACTGATACCGAACAATGGTGGTCAACCATGATTTTATATTCGTCCTGTTGCAGCGTGTTGGAATGGACAAAGTTTAGGTCTGGTCCCAATACACCGCGTTCGTTCAGCCGACGGATGGAGTGGTCGACCGAGCCCCACGTGCCAAACCCCAGGTGCATCGAGCACACGGCATCCAGTTCTCGCGCCAGCTGAATGTCGTTCAGGGCCGTCTCCCAAGAGGAAAACTCCGGGCCCCGGATCGCGAGCCCCATGGTTAATCGCTGGTCCTTGGACGAAAAGTAGCGTTCCTTCACCCGACGGCTGTCCTCCGGATGCGGCAGCTCGCTGTCCTTGGACCAATAAGCGCCGGCACCTTTGAGAGGCGTTCCATAGGCAAACACGGCCCGGATCCCGGATTCGTCGAGCGCACGGATAAGCGCATCAGCGTGTTCAGGCGAATTGACCATCGACCAGTCAAGCACCGTTGTGACGCCGGCATTTAGCGCCTCCAGTGCCCCCAACAAATTGCCCGCATACACGTCCTCTGGCCGGAGCATGCCGCCCAAGCCGTTGAAGTACAGATGGTGCAAATACGTGGTCAGGGACCATTCGGCGCCGACATTGCGAATCACCGATTCCCAGACGTGCCGGTGCGTATCCACCAAACCGGGGATAACAATCATGCCGGTCGCGTCAATGACTTCAGCTCCCGGCGCCTCAAGACGGGGACCAATCGCGGAAATTTCCTCCCCGTCGATGACGATATCCATCACGCTTCCATCACGGTAGCCAGGATCGAGGGTTATCACCCAGCCACCCCGAATGAGGAATCTTGACATCACGCACCCCTTTCTCGTCCCAATGCCGAGGAATGCAGTCCCCGGCCACCAATCCGACCCATTTTGAGGAGAGCTACGGTGATGCGATGACTGGAGTGCGCTGCTCTCCTAGTGAGATTCCGCCGTCTTCCTGAGCGATGCGGGCGACGATGACGTCGCCGTCCTTGAGATAACGGGTATTGGATTTTTCCGCTGCGCGAAGCTCTGCCTGCTTTTGCGCCCCGTCCACAATAGGGCTGTTGAGCGTTTGAGCAAGATCCGGCGAGAGACTCAATGCACCCCCCCGGGTGTGCCCGTCAGCAATACATCGCCAGCCTGTAAATCCATCACGCGCGACAATTCGGTTAACGTCTCTTCAGGGGTATAGAGCAACTGAGCAGTAGAGGCGGATTGGCGCAATTCGCCGTTGACCCAAAGATTTAATGCCAGATGATGAACCAACGGGCCTTCACCGTCTTCCAGCAGACACAGGATGGGACCCGTGGGACAGAATGTCCGGTAGCTTTTGCCTAAAAACCATTGTCCCGGAGGAATTTGAATGTCGCGAGCCGACACATCGTTGGCAATAAATAACCCGCCCACCACCTCGGGCAGCGTATCCGTCGTAACGGTGATGGGACCGGTAATGTCGGCCCGCAGCACCAGGCCCAGTTCGATTTCATAGTCGAGCAGTTCGACCTCTGGAGGCCGGGCAATCGCATCCCGCGCTCCCGTGAGGGTACTGTCGGCTTTGGTAAAGAAGGTGTTGACAGGCGGTTTTTGGGATGGCAGGCCCGCCTCAGTGCGGTGCTTCGCGTAGTTGACGCCCTGACATACGATCCGTGCCGGACGGGTGATGGGGCTGAGCGGAGTGACCTCCTCGACAGGAACTCCTCGACTCTTGCCCGCCCGATCCCGAAGTGCTGTTGCTTCTTGTTGCAACATCACCGCAGTAAAAACTGACCCGGCGTCTATGGGATGGACTCTGGGCCCTTCAACGACGCCCCAATATTCGTCGGTCCCAACCCGGTAGCGCATCATTGCTAGACTCACGGTCGCCTCCTGTGACTCCCGCGTGGACGCGGGGGCGTATGCAGCGCTAGTCGCTCGACAGCTTCAAGCAACTCCGTCATAGCTGCCCGCGCCCCATCGATGTCGTGTTGGATAACCGTTGCTAACACCTGGTGATGATAGCCTAGGACCGTTTGCCGCGAGGTTTGGCCCTCAGCTTTCCGCAAGACGGCCATGGTTGCCTTGCGGCTTTGAACCAGAGAATCCCGCAAGACACTCATGAGGCTGGTCATTAGGTCGTTGTGCGCCGCTTCAATTAACGTACGGTGAAAATCGTAATCGGCCTGGGCCCACGAGACATCGTCATCCAACGCCGACGCCATGCGCTCAAAGGCGAATCGCATCGCATCGTGATCGGCGGGCGTGCTGTGCTGCGCGGCCAAGGCGCTCGCCATCGGCTCAAGCCCCAGACGCACCTCGGTTAACTGGCGATAAAACTCGGGACCGTCCGATGTCTCCATCGCCCAGCCGAGCACTTCGCGATTCCACCACTGCCACTCGGAACGGGGTCGGACAGTTGTGCCGCCCTTGGGAACGGACGCGACCATCCCCCGGGCCTCGAGCCCTTTGAGCGCTTCACGCACAACCGTCCGGCTGACCCCTTCCATGACTCCCACGGTCTCCACTTTAGGCAAAACGGTGCCTGGAGGCAGATCGCCGGAGACTATGCGGCACCCCAGACTATGTAGGATCTGCTCCCGACGCCGCATGAAAAACCTCCTGAAGGGCACTAGACAAGCAAGCGAATCAATTAAATAATATTACTACCTTGCGCAAGTTGTCAATCAATATTATTTATTCTCACAGGAGGAATAGAATGACCCCAACGTTGTTAGTCATCATTGGAAGCACCCGGCCCACACGCGTAGGGTCCGCGGTCGGCCAATGGTTT
Source organism: Sulfobacillus harzensis (assembly GCF_012933365.1). GTDB lineage: Bacteria > Bacillota > Sulfobacillia > Sulfobacillales > Sulfobacillaceae > Sulfobacillus_B > Sulfobacillus_B harzensis. Next base: position 53,868 of record NZ_JABBVZ010000011.1, read on the forward strand.
GTCGACCATGCCCGGACCGACGGGCGATTCACGACAGAAGTGGCAGACTTGGCCGAAATGGCGCTCCCGCTCTTGGACGAACCCGACCATCCCCGTGTGCGCCAATACCGCCACCCTCACACGCAAGCGTGGAGCAAGCGGGTGGAGACTGCCGATGCCGTTGTTTTCATAACGCCGGAATATAATTACGGCGTGAGCGCGCCCCTAAAGAACGCCATCGACTACTTGCATCACGAATGGCAGATTAAGCCAGCCGCCTTTGTGAGCTATGGCGGCGTATCGGGCGGCACGCGGGCCGTGCAGATGTTGAAGCAGATTGTGACTACCGTGAAAATGGTGCCGCTTTGCGAAGCGGTGGTGATTCCGTGGGTTGAGCAGTTTTTAGACGACGATAAGCATTTTTGTGCCACGCCTGCGCTTGAAGAAGCGGCCTCGGTAATGCTCAATGAACTCTTGTTCTGGGCCAAGGGGCTGAAAGCCATGCGTGACCAGCGCGCTGCTCTGTAATGAAACCAGGGGCTGGGCGGCATCCTTAGACCGCCCCTCCTGTGGGAACCGGCTGACCTCCATGTCGGGTGGACATGAGCCGGCCGGTTCCGACAACTTCAGGTCGATAACCAGAAGGATGAGGGCGCGCGGTCGCGTCTCCTATTCGATTTCGTACAGCAGCCAATCACCGACCTGGCCGCCCATTTTGTTGTATAGGGCTTGGGCGACCACATTGTCTCTGGCAGTTTCCCATTGCATGTATGCCCATCCCCGCGACCGAACGTAGTCAAGGCAATGCTGGAATAGTCGCTCGCCAATTTTTTGCCCACGGTGGGCCGGGTGCACGAACAAATCGTTAAGAATCGCGGCGCGCTTGGCTTGGAGCGTACTGAAGGTGAAATACAACGTGGCAAAACCCACCAAGAGCGCCTGATCATCCGCGACAAATTGAATCCCGGAGTCGGGGTGTTCCAGAAGTTGCGCAACCAATTGAGTTACGGCCTCGCTTCCTGGATTGGGCCGTTCATAGAAATCCACGATGTAGGACAGCATCAGGGGCACAAGATCAGGGATATCAGCGCGCGTGACAGCTCTAATGACCATTAACCCACCCCCTTACCACCGCGTTCGGGCCTGGATGCGCCTTAAATTTCAGGCGCGCCACTTAAGCGGGCAACCGACTCAGCACCGCATCGGTAAACGAATGGGTGGTTGCCGTTCCGCCGAGATCCGGGGTTTTAATTCCCGCCAGCAAGGTAGCCTCGATGGCATCCAAAATCCATTGCCCTTCTTCGGGATATCCGAGGTGATCGAGCATCAGCTTAGCCGTCCACAACTGCGCGACCGGGTTGGCGATATTCTTTCCTGCAATGTCGGGCGCTGACCCATGGACAGGCTCAAACATCGACGGGAACCGCCGATCAGGATTGATGTTGGCCGAGGCGGCAAGCCCCAGCCCGCCTTGGATCGCGCCGCCGAGATCGGTGAGAATATCGCCAAAGAGATTGGAGGCGACCACTACGTCAAAGCTTTCCGGTCGGGTGACAAAGTAAGAAGCCAAGGCGTCGACGTGATAGAGAGATTGGTCAACGTCGGGATATTCCCGTCCCACCTGCCGAAACACCTCATCCCAGAACGGCATGGAATAGTTGAGGCCATTGGACTTCGTGGCGGCGGTGAGCCGCTTGCGCGATGTACGTGCCAGCTCGAAGGCCCATCGCATGACCCGCTCAGTTCCCTTGCGAGTAAAGACGCTGTTTTGGATGACGACCTCATCCGGCGTTCCTGGACGCAGGGCACCGCCAATATTGGAATACTCTCCTTCCGTGTTTTCGCGGACCACCACGAAGTTGATGTCGCCCGCCTTATACCTTCTAAGGGGGCTCTCAATGCCCTGGAGTATCTTCACCGGGCGCAGATTCACATATTGGTCAAACCCCCGACGGATGGGAAGCAACAGTCCCCATAGCGAAACATGGTCCGGAACCGTGGGAAAGCCCACAGCCCCCAAAAAAATGGCCTCAAATCCCGACAATGTCGACAAGCCATCCTCAGGCATCATGCGTCCGTGCCTCAGATAGTATTGGCAACTCCAATCAAAGTGTTGGACATCTAATTGGAACCGCCCGGAAATCTGCTGAACGTGCTGGAGAACCCGGAGTGCCTCTGACACCACTTCATGTCCGATGCCGTCACCGGGAATAACGGCTAAAGAATGATGATTCACCGAATCCCTCCTCCCATCTTTTTCCATGGTACCAGACCTTCGGTATTCTTATGCTAACATTAGCCCAAGGAATCGGAACGGAGGGCATTTCCTTGGCTGTACAATTGCAGAAAGCGCACGCATCGTCGAGCCTGCGCCAAGTCATTGGCTGGCTCTCGTGGACTCATTTTTTGAATGATGGCATTGCCAACTACCTGCCTGGCATTTTGCCCTTCATCCTCTCCCAGCGACACGTCCCGGCGGCTCTGGCGGGTGGCTTCATGACCGCTTTGCTTTTGGCCCAAGGACTGCAGCCGCTATCGGGATGGATCGCCGATCGCATCGGAGGCCGGGTCATGGTGCTGGGTGGGGTGGCCCTCAGCACCGCGAGCGCCGCATTGGTGGGATGGGCGCACCCGGTTTGGCTCCTGATTTTGTTGTTGATTCTGACGGGCATTGGCAACACCGCTTTTCACCCCCAAGCCCTCTCCATTACCCGAGGACATGTCGGATCCCGGCAAGGAGCGGTCATGTCCGTGTTCTTGGTGGGTGGAGAAATCGGGCGCAGTCTGGGGCCCTTGGCTGCGGGCGTGGTTGTGCACCAATGGGGCTTGAACTGGATTTGGCTGTTGGCCCTTCCGCTCTTGATCACCTATCCCTGGGTGATGAAGGTTATCCCCCCCGCGCCCAAAAAGTCCCGACAAGGGGCGCCCATTGCCTTCAACCGTCATATAAAGCCCGCGTCCGCCCTCTTGGGCTATTCCCTGGTGCGATCCGCCACGACTTACGAGATGGTCACGCTATCGCCCATTTTATGGCACCAACGCGGCGGCAGCTTAGTGGTCGGATCCGCCCTTGTCACGGTGTTGATTGGCGTGGGAATTGTGGGCAATCTGCTCGGAGGCGCGATGAACGATCGGTTTGGAAAAGGGGCGGTTCTGGCTGGAACCAGTATTCTCGCCATCATTAGCTTAGCCGGCTTCGCATCGCTCTCGGGATTTTGGATATGGCCAGCTCTCGGGGTAATGGGCATCGCGCTCTTTGGATCGTCCTCGACCACCATGCTGATTGGCCAAGACATTTTCTCCGAAAACCCGGCTTTGGGTTCGGGGGTCGCGTTGGGGCTTGCCAATGGGTTAGGCGCCATCTTGGTCATTCCCCTCACCTATCTCGCTGCTGAATGGGGAGACGCAACCATTGTTTGGATTTTGGCTGCCCTCACATTAGCGACCATGCCAACCATCTGGGGCATGCCGCGAGGCCGAAAGGAACTCGCCGCGCATCACGCGTAAATTTTTTGCTCAAAGTTATTGCTCTGACGCTTGTCTCTTTGCTATAGTCAGATAGCACTTATCATCAAGAAAGAAAGGGGGAGAAGCCCATGGTCAAGCTCCGATTCGGCATCTTCGTGAGCGCCACACTGATCGTTTGCGGTTCTCCCCCGAACGCCTGAGGTTCTTAGACCCTCTGCGCCGGCGGCAAACCGCCGGCGCTTTTTCATGTTCAGGACATAGCATCTGCTCGCCGTCCCTGAGAAAGGAGCATCATGAACGCCAATCAGCCTGTAGTTCCCTTGGATGTTCCGGCACTGGCCGTCCATCATGTTCAGAAAGCCTTCCGCGACAAACGCCAACGGCGGCTCGTCAATGCCGTCCAGGATATTTCGGTGGTCGTCCCCCGAGGCGAAATTCTTGGCATCTTGGGTCCCAACGGCTCGGGAAAATCCACATTGATTCGCATGATGGCCACCCTCTTGGTTCCCGACACGGGCTCGGTGGAGGTCTTTGGCTTGGACGTCTTGAAGCACCGCCTCGAAGTCCGGCGGCTCATCAACCGGGTTTCGGTGGAAGCCAGCTTCTTCAAGAAGCTTACCGCTGAAGAGAATCTAGCCTATGCCACCGGTCTTTACGGAGTGCCTAATCGTGATGCCCAACGGCGTGCCCGGGATATTCTTGAGCGGCTCGGCCTTCCGTCCCATAAGCTCAAAGTGCCATTGGAGCAATTGTCCCGCGGCCAACAGCAAAAAGTCGCCATCGCGCGGGCACTGTTGACCTCCCCGACACTAATGCTGCTGGACGAGCCGACTACGGGACTTGACCCCAAGTCGCGGCGCGAAGTCCAAGACTTCATTTTGGAGGTCCGGAGGACCCACGATGCCACCATCGTCATCTCAACGCATGACATGGACGAAGCGGAACGGCTCTGCGACCGGGTGGCGATCATCAACCACGGCCGGTTCGAGGCCATCGATACGCCGGCATCCTTGAAGGCCCGCTACGGACCCACGCTTGAGTCGGTATTTTTCACCCTCATTGGAGAGGCGCTCGAAGACGCTTTAGAGGACGGCGTCTAAGCGCCAAAAAAGGAGGAATCGCCTTGGCCACGGCCATTGCTGAAACACGTGCTATCTGGGCCCTGGTTCGTCGCAACTTCCATCTATTGCGCCGTTATCTTGGTTGGGAGCTGGTGTTTTGGTTCTATAACGTCATCAATACGCTAACCATTGGCCTGATTGGATTCACAATGCCTGCCGGTGCGGAACGCAATCGGATGGTGGTGTATCTGGCCATTGGGGCACTGTTATGGAACTTTCTTTCCATCTTGTTTCAGGAAGTATCCAATTCGGTCCAATGGGAGCGATGGGAAGGCACCATCGAGTACAGCTTCATGGCTCCCATCCGCCGCCTGACCTATCTGTTGGGCGTCTGTGCGTGGGCGGTTCTCTACGGGATGGTGCGTACCCTGGTGGTATTGATTGGGGTCGCGTTCTTTTTCCACGTGAGCCTAAAGGGAGCGGATTTACCCGGGGCGGCGTTGATTCTAGCCGTATCCAGCGTTCCCTTTATTGGATTGGGCCTTATTGCCGCCGTCTTGCCGCTCTTGTCCACGGAACGGGGCGCCCAAGCGACTCAGGTCATTCAAGGGGTGCTCCTGTTGGTATCCGGCGTGTACTACCCGGTTTCGGTGCTGCCACACTGGATTCGCTGGGCTTCGGTACTGTCGCCGGCGACCTACACCCTCACTGCGGTGCGGCGAGCCGTATTGTCAGGAGCTCCCATCCACGATCTCATTGGCGTGTCGGTGGGCCTCTTGGCATCCGGTGTCGTGTTGATCCCGCTCGGTCTGGGAATCTTTATGATGGCGGAGCGCCATGCTATGCGGGTTGGTTCGTTGAAGCGCAATGGCTAGCTCTCCCCTTCGACATCCCTTATACTGAGGCGTTGTAGCGATACGAAACACTGGGAAGGAACTGTTGCGGCATGGACGACAAAGTTCAGGTGCAATCGCGCACGCTGGTGCTGATTGCCCTGATGTTGGCGATGGCGCTGACGGCGATGGACTCCACCATTGTCGCCACCGCCATCCCTACCATTGTTCGGGATCTGGGCGGCTTCGCCCTATTCCCCTGGGTTTTTTCCATTTACCTTCTTACCCAGGCCGCCATGACCCCCATTTACGGTAAACTGGCTGACCTTTATGGTCGAAAGCCCATTTTGATGATCGGCGCTATCATCTTTCTTTTGGGATCGGCCTTGTCGGGCGTGTCTTGGAGCATGGTCACGCTAATTATTTTCCGTGGTCTGCAAGGCATTGGAGCGGCTGCCATCCAACCCATTGTCATTACGCTGATAGGCGACCTCTTTAGTGTCGAGGAACGCGCCAAGATGCAGGGGTATCTGTCCAGCGTATGGGGCCTGTCGGCCATCATTGGTCCAGCCATCGGCGGTTTCTTTGTGCAGTTTGCCTCCTGGCGGTGGGTTTTTTACATCAACATCCCTATCGGAGCCGCCGCGTTAATCGCACTCTGGGTTTACCTCCATGAACGGGTTGAAAGGAAAAAGCACCAGATCGACTTCGTGGGCTCCGGCCTTCTTATGACGGCCATCGGCCTGATTATTACCGGATTGCTGGAAGGCGGCGTCGACTGGCACTGGCTGTCCCCGCCATCGTTTCTCACCATCGGCGGCGGGATCGTGCTTTTGTTGGCCTTCCTCTGGGTCGAATCCCGTGCCAAGGAGCCGGTCTTGCCGATCTGGGTCTTTAGCCGCCGCGTGCTGCTAGCCGCCAATTTGGGCAGCATGGGGGTCGGGGTGCTGACAATCGGGCTCAGCTCCTATTACCCCACCTATTTGCAGGGAGTCTTGCACCAAATTCCCTTGGTGGCGGGCTTCGCGCTGGCCTGCATGTCGATCGGCTGGCCATTGGCCTCCGCCTTTTCCGGCCGCCTGTACCTGAAAATTGGCTTTCGCAACACTGCCATCTTGGGTGCCCTCGTGACGATTGTAGCGGGCGTCGGCTTTGCCACCCTGGGCCTTCATTCGTCTGTTGTTCTGGCGGCCTTGCTGAGTTTTGTGACCGGCGTTGGACTGGGACTGGGCTCCACCTCGCTCGTAGTTCTCATTCAGTCGATCGTTCCCTGGAATCGCCGGGGTGTGGTCACGGGAGCCAACATGTTTACCCGCCAATTAGGCAGCACCTTGGGCGTGGCCGTTTATGGAACCCTGGTCAATGCTACCCTGGCCCATGCCTTTCAACACCCGCCCGCCAATGTGGCCGCCCATTTGCCCCATAACTTGAATGCCGCCAGCCTGGCGCTTGGGAGTATCCCCAACCTCTCCCACGATGTGGTTGGGTTTGTCGATCGAGCCCTGAATGCCGGCATCCACCATGTGTTTATTGGGGTGTTGGCCGTTGCCGCGTGCACCTTTTTGGTGGAGTGGCTGCTGCCCAAGAAAGCGGAGCCGCTGGATTTTGCTTCGGACGGTCCCGTCGTGGGACGACAATCTGCAGAATCATGAGATCTGGCATACTAGTTATGATGGACGAAAGATAGGAGTCGGAAATGACTAAGGATGAACGGCTGGCACGCATCCGGGCGATTGTGAGCCAGTACGAAATTGAGACTCAAGAGGATCTCTTGCGGCACTTGCAAGAGGCCGGAATCGTGGTCACGCAAGCGACTGTATCGCGCGATATAAAGGAATTGCAGCTTACCAAGACCATGGGCTCGCACGGCCGCTACAAATACGCGGTGCCCACAGCACCGCCGGTGCACGACCTGGAGACGGTGCGCCGACGCATTCGTGAGGTGTTTGTGTCACTGGCTCGAGCGGAAAACTTGCTGGTGCTAAAAGTTCTTCCAGGCCATGGACAATCCATCGCTTGGCTGATGGACAACGTTCCCGTCCCAGGCCTTTTGGGAACCATCGCAGGAGACGATACCATTTTGCTCATCGTGCAAGATCGGCCCCGGGCCGAAGCGTTGGAGGAAATTCTCAAAGTTTAGCGTATCTCACCTGAACCTCGAGCGCCGGCCGCCTCAGCGGTCAGCGCTCGGCGCCCTCCCGGGAGGAATCTTGAAGACACCGACGCCATGGCAAGAAAAAGGCCGATGCCGCCAAACATCGCCCGCGCTCCTACGACCTCGGTCAGCCATCCGCCGGCTACCAGGCCCACCGGCACCGACACGCTAAAGGTCATGCCAACACCCGCCATCACCCGACCGCGCACGTCGTCCGGCGTTGCCCGCATCAGTTGCGCAGCAAAAGGGACATTAAAGAGAGCCATGCTTCCCATGGCCACCCCAAACAAGAGAGTCGCCAGCCATAGTATTGGGTGTAGGGCCATTGCCGTTAACCCGAGGCCGGTGATGAGAAACGACAACACCATCCATACACGGAGAGGCAACGCCTTGGCATAGCGTCCCGCCACGAGGGACGCCAATAAGGCCCCAAGCGCCGCGGTCGCCTCGAGATCTCCAAATCCCGCAGCACCTCGATGCAAGACTGCTTTGGAGAAGACCGCCGTGAAAAATTGCAGAGGCGCCGACGCCAGGTTGACCACGAGGCCAATGAGAACCAGCGCCCGGAGGAGCGGATTATTCCACAAAAAACCTAGCCCGCGGAGACTTTGACGCCAAAATTGCCCGGAGGATTTGCCAGGCCTCGGCGCTCCCCAATCCGCTTCGGAAATTCTGATGAGACCAAGACTGGCTGCGCTCAGTGCGAAGGATACCGCGTCCACCAACACCAAGGTCGCTGAACCGAAAGCCGCTACCAACGCGCCCCCCACGCCGTATCCCACGAGACGAACCATGCTGGCGGTCGCCGATAACATGCCCGTGGCCAGCGGAATGTCACGGTCAGGCACCCCCAGAATGCCGGGGAGAGCGCTTTGCTGAGCCGGATTAAAGAGAAGTTGCCCCACCATCACCAGGAAATTAAAGAGATAGAGCAGCGTCGGGTTCGCTACCCGGGACTCAAGCAGTCCAACCAAAACCAACATGACGAGGCTCCGCACAGTATCGGTCATGATGAGTACGCGCTTTTTAGGCCACCGATCGGCCAAGGTCGCTAGTGGCAATGAGAAAAGTAAGAAGGTCATGGTGGGGATCAGCGGCACGATCGCTGCCAACAAGGGAGAATTGGTCGTCTTCAAAACATCCCACATCGTAACCAGGGCAAAGACGCTATCCCCCAGTCCCGAAACGAGCCGGCCCGACCAAAAAATGATGAATCGGGGCTGACCAAGCAATGAACGGTATCCTCCCTGAGACATTACCCTATTCGCTTTCGCGATTGTCCTGGGACGGATGGCGCGAACCATCGAGATTCCGCTGCCGCATAGCCTCGCGAACTTGGTCCCGCAGAGCATGCATTAACTGTCGCTGGCTGGTCGGCCCCAGCCAAAAGTCGGGATAATTGTCCCGCAAATACTCAATGCATGCCTCCACCACGATCGAATTGACGGGCAACCCCGTTAACGCGCTGACCGATTCCAACCCCTTATACACGGCTTCCGAAAACCGAATCGTTGTAGCCTTAGCTTCAGCCAACTCTTATCCCTCCTGTCAAATCAAATATATATCATTTAGGCGTCATATTGAATGCATATAGGTTATTCCCCAGAATAAAAAATTCATTTCATTTCCGCTCATCTATTGCATATTTATGCACGTCAACGTATACTCTTCGATATCCGATTGAAGGAGGCTCCCTCGATGGTGCAAACGCTTGCCCTCAACGAAACCCTAAAAAACCGTTCGGTTTTATCTTTAATGGAATGGTCGCCAGCCGAATTGCAGCGGGTTCTCTATACTGCCCGCGTGATGAAGAAAGAACCGCATTCTCCCGCCTTTCGCCACGCCTTGGAAGGCCAGCATGTGGCTCTTATCTTCGAATTGCCGTCGACGCGCACCCGGGTCTCCTTTCAAGTAGCCGTCGAAAGCCTGGGCGCCAAGGCTGTGGTGTTTGAATGGAACCAGAGCCAGTTGGGCCGCGGCGAACCGATTCGCGACACAGCCCGAGTTCTGTCCCGCTATGTGTCTGGTGTGGTGGTACGGACTCGTGAGCATGAAACCCTTCAGGAGTGGCGCAAATGGGCCGACCGTCCTGTCTTCAACGCGCTCACCAATCGCATGCATCCCTTCCAAGTCCTCGCTGACGTGCTCACCATTTGGGAGAAGCTGGGCACCGTACGCGGCATTAAATTGGCGTATTTCGGCGACGGCAACAACATGGCCAATTCCTTCCTCGTTTTGGGGGCAAAATTGGGCATGGATGTCTGGATCGCCAGCCCCGAGGGATTCCAACCGGCTCCTGACGTTGTTCACTGGGCGCACCAAGAAGCCACGCTGACCGGCGCTGGCATTCACGTCACCGACGACCCGCAAGCGGCCGCCCAAGGTGCCGACGTTGTGGTCACGGACGTGTTCCAGTCCATGGCTGACGACCCGGAATTGGCGTCGACCAAAAAGAGCCTCATGGCTCCGTATCAGGTGAACACCGCGCTAATGAGCCTGGCTAAGCCCACCGCCATTTTCCTGCACTGCTTGCCTGCCCATCGCGGTGAAGAAGTGAGCGAAGCGGTGCTCGAAGGACCCCAGTCGGTGGTCTTCGACGAAGCCGAAAACCGCCTCTGGGTGCAAAAAAGCGTCTTATATCATGTCCTGGCGGATAGCTCCGCCGTACTGGGAGGTTAATCATGCGCATTGCTCTCGCCTACTCTGGCGGTTTAGACACATCCGTCATCATCCCTTGGTTGAAGGAACACTACGCCGCGGACGTGTTCGCAGTGGTTGTGAATGTGGGACAAAAGGACGACTTTCGGTACATCGCACATAAGGCGCTGGCCTCGGGGGCCAGCGACGTCTGGATCCCTGATTGCCGGCAGGAATTTCTGGAATCCTACGCGTTTCCCATGGTGCAAGCCGAAGCCTTGTATGAGGGGCAGTATCTCCTGGGCACGGCCATTGCCCGTCCCCTGATCGCCAAAAAGCTGGTCGAGGGAGCCGCCAAGTTTGGGGCTGAGGCCGTAGCGCATGGCGCTACCGGCAAGGGCAACGACCAAGTCCGATTTGAAGTTGGGGTCCGCGCCTTGAATCCGGACTTGGCCATCATCGCTCCCTGGCGGCTCTGGGATTTGAAGGGACGCCAGGACGAAATGGCCTATGCTGCCGCCCACGGTGTACCCGTGGACTCGACGCCCGAGTCCCCCTATTCCCGCGATGAAAACCTGTGGCATGTAAGCCATGAAGGTGGCGCGATCGAGAACCCGGCATTGCCCATCCCACCCGACGTCTACACTTGGACCGTCCATCCTGAAGATGCTCCCGACGCTCCAGAAGTGGTGGACATTGGCTTTGTGAACGGGATCCCGGTCAGCATCAATGGGCACCCTCATAATGCCGTTACCCTAGTCGAATCGCTCAATTCTTTGGGGAGCCGGCACGGTGTCGGGCGCCTGACCATGGTCGAGGACCGCCTGGTGGGCATGAAGTCGCGGGGCGTCTATGAAACGCCGGCCGGCACGATCCTGTATGCCGCTCACAAAGCCTTAACCAGCTTGGTTTGGGATCGCGAGGTCACCTATTTTATGGACCAGGTGGGAACCAAACTCGCCCGCCTCACCTATGATGGACTATGGTTCTCCCCGTTGCGGGAAATACTGCTGGAGACCACAAAGACGGCGAATCAACCCGTGACCGGCGAAGTTCGTGTCAAACTGTTTAAGGGTCAGGCCACAGCGGCAGCTGTCAAACAAGCGCCCGAATCGCTTTACTCCCCGGAACTGGCCACCTTCGAGGCGAGCTCCTTTAGCCACCAGGACGCGGAAGGATTCATCCGTTTGTGGGGCCTCTCGAGCCAGGTCTATGGATCCGTCCATCGGGAGGGCATCAAAGTATGACGGATATGGCGCGGAGCGGCCGCTTCAAGGGTGGCCTAGCCCCCGAAGCGGCCACGTTTTGCGCATCGATTGGGTTCGACTGGCGCCTGGTCGGTGAGGACTTGGACGGCTCATTGGCCCACTTGGCGATGCTGGAAGCCACCGGAATTTTGGCCAGCGAAAAGGCGGCTATCATTCGCCGGGGACTTGAGCAAATCCGCCAGGAATGGCAGCGAGGCGAGTTGACGCCCCGGGCCGAATGGGAAGACGTGCACATGAATATCGAGGGGCGGTTGCACGAAATTATTGGGCCGGATGCCGGATATTTGCACATGGCCCGGAGCCGAAATGATCAGGTCGCCACGGACATGCACCTTTACATGATGCGAGTGGCCGGACGATTTCGATCGGGCCTGTCCGAGGTTCTGGCAAGCTTGATTGAGTTAGCCGAGGAGACCGCGTCTGTCATCATGCCCGGCACCACCCATTTTCAGCCCGCACAGCCCATCCGTATGGCCCACCATTGGCTCGCCTATGGCTGGATGTTTCACCGCGACCTAGAACGGCTGAGGGACTGGGAAAAGCGCGGCAGCCTCTCCCCGTTAGGAGCCGGTGCGTTGGCCGGTACCCCCTACCCCACCGATCCGGTGCTGGCGCAGCACCAATTAGGGTTTGACGCGTTGTATCAAAATTCGCTCGATGCGGTGTCCGACCGCGACTATTTGCTGGAGTTTCTGGCGTGGGCCAGCATCTTCGGAACGCATGTCTCCCGCATGGCAGAGGAGCTGGTGCTCTGGTCGCATCCCCGTTTGGGCTATGTATCCTTGGGGGATGGCTACAGCACGGGGTCCTCCATCATGCCGCAAAAGAGAAATCCCGATGTGGCTGAGCTGCTTCGGGGAAAGAGCGGGCGCCTCTTCGGACGGCTGATGGGGCTTCTCACCGTGATGAAGGGACTGCCCTTGGCCTATAATTCCGACATGCAGGAGGACAAAGAAGCCGTTTTCGACGTGGTGGACACCGTGGACTCCATCTTAGCGCTTCTTCCAGGCCTGCTAGGTAGTTTGGAGATTTATCCGGAGCGCATGCGGCAAGCAGTCGAGGAAGGATTCGTGAACGCCACCGACTTAGCCGATCGGCTTGCTCAAGGCGGCATGCCCTTTCGTCAGGCCCATCATCGTGTGGGAGAATTGGTGCGCGCCGTGATCGAGGCGGGGTATGACCGGTTCGAGGATGTTCCCCAAGACACATGGGAAACTCTGGCCCCTGATATTCCCCACACGTGGCTTGAACATCTTACGCCGGAAGCATTGGTCGAGTCGCGTAAGCAGAGCTTCTCACCCGCATCGGCATCCATAGAAGGGCAAATCGCCGCCTTAAAACAAAGCCTCCGAGGCGGTCTGGGCGATTGAGATCCGTGTCGGCGCACGTTTGTGTCGACATCAAGGGCCGTACACTATCGAAACGCCTCGGCTCTGATTTTCCGCATGACAGAACACATGATGAAAACTGCTGCTTTGCCCATAGAGGAGGAGGCCGTTGTCCGTATTAGCGAATATCCTCTAAGGCATTTTGAATTCGTTCCAACGCTTCACGCAAGGTCGAACGAGGACAGGCGAAATTGATGCGTTGGAAAGGTTCTCCTCCGGCGCCAAAGATATAGCCGTCATCCAATGCGACTTTGGCCTTTCGGCGCATCAATTGCTGCAGCTCCCGCTCCGTCAAGCCATAGTCGCTAAAATCCAGCCACGCCAAATACGTGGCCTGGGGTCTAGTCATCGTGACGCGGGGCATCCGCTCTTTTAGAAAGCCCTCAATGAAATCGAGGTTCTCTTCGAGGTAGCTTATGAGTTGCGCAAGCCATTCTTCCCCGCCGTTATAGGCCGCGATCTGAGCCACCGACCCGAAGGATCCCGGGTCCCCATCAACAGCCGTCAATCTATGGGCTAATTCGGTTCTGACCTTATCGTTAGGAACGATAATATCCGAGATGTGCAGACCGGCAAGGTTGAAGGTCTTGGACGGCGACGTGCAGACAATAGCGTTCGCCTGACAGTCCTCGGCAATCTTCCCAAAGGGAATGTGGCGATGCGGGGGATAGATTAAATCCGAGTGAATTTCATCCGAAACGACCAACACGTCGTTCTGCCCGCAAATCTCCCCCACCCGTTGCAACTCTTCGGCCGTCCAGACACGCCCTACCGGATTGTGTGGACTGCATAAAAACATCAATTTGGTGCGGCTGTCTCGCGCGAGCCGTTCTAAGTCGGCAAAGTTCATCTCGTATTTGCCATCCGTGTGGATTAACGGGTTATCCGCCACGCGGCGGCCACTGTCAGTGATAATGTTGGCAAAGGGGTAGTAGACAGGGCACTGGATAATGACACTGTCGCCCGGGCGGGAAAACGTCTCCACAATGACGTTGAGGGCCGGAATGACCCCAGGCGTGAACAGGATCCACTCCTTGGCGATCTCCCATCCATTTCGTCGGCGTTGCCAGTTTACGGCCGCCTGCAAGAATTCATCGCTCTTGTAACCATAGCCGAACACCCCATGTTGGGCTCGCGTAGTCAAAGCCTCGACGATGGGCTGCGCCACCCTAAAGTCCATGTCGGCAATCCACAGAGGAAGGACGTCTTCGTCTCCGAAATACTCCCTCAGATGTTTTTTCGACCACTTCACCGAGTCCGTGCCCCGTCGATCAATTATTTCGTCAAAATTGTACTGTGTCATTTTCTGTCCTCCCTTGAGCTGCTTCCGGGATACTGTCTCGGACTCCTTCCATTAGAACAGATATTCCCCAAACTGTCAGTCGCCGTGAAAACCAAATGCGGACGCAGTCAAGCCAAACCACCCACCTCCCTATAGCGCTTAAGACCGTTCAAGAAGGACGGGTCGGTTGACACCATGTGCTGATACACCGCTTCCGCCCCCGCGGTTCACGTCTACGGGCTTGGGTCGTTTGGGCCACCACGAGGTTCTGCACGAGCAGCCGCATTGCGTTTTTTCGTTTCCGTCAACGGTAAGCCGGTGCGTCGGCCCCTTGCTGACAGCTTCCACACCTGAGCCTCTTCGCTCGACAAGGCTGGTCGGCCCCCCCGATTGGCGGGTCCGCTGGCCGCGGCTGTTTCCCGGACGGCACGCCCAGAGATCCGCCTAGGAGCTTTTTCAAAAATTGACCCGGACGGCTCCGCGGACGGGTGTCAAAATTCGCTGGGGTGGGCGGCCATTTG
>NZ_JABBVZ010000120.1 GCF_012933365.1 Sulfobacillus harzensis
CCACCGCTACATGTGTTGTAGTTGCGTCAGTTCAGGCCCTAAATACGGTACAACAAATCTTTTTTCAAGGGAGAGAAAGTACCAACCCTGATCGCCCACATAATGACCCTCGTGAATAGGGCCCAGCGTCGTGCCGCCGACGCGCAAAAGCGGCGGAATCACCAGACTATCGTGCACGACGGCAATTTGCTCATACGGAATGACCAGTCGCCCCTGCAACGCCTCCAACATGGTGAGGCCGGTGAGTTGGATAATGAGTGCTTCGTCGCCTAATTCGACCCGTCGCATCGACAATCCCTCCGTCCACTCTGTTGCTAATAGACTACGCCGGCTGTCGGATAGCCACAACTCTTGACACAAATTTAGTGAAATAAGTTCTTTAGGATGGACACGCACTGTGGCTGCCGGGATACCGGGAACCCCTCATGGCATCGGTCACGCCGACCACGAGGGCGGGGCCGGAACAACGGGGATGAAGGTGACCTCGACGGGGAAGGGCTCACGATTGTATATAACCACCCGCATGCCGCCAGCCATGGGCAAGGCGGCGGCAATAACATCAGCCCCGGGTGGGGAAACGGCTGTCACCGTGACTGGTTCGGGACGCCAGCCGTTGGATACGGGGAACGGGGGCCCCGAAGCGAAGTTCTTGGGCAATACCTTACGCGTGATCGGGTTCATCACTCGCGGGGCGAAACTCCGTTGCCGGAACCGTCCCCATGCGTCCTGACTGATAGTCGTCGAACGCCTGTACAATGTCGGCGTGGGTGTTCATGACAAAGGGACCATAGGACGCAATCGGTTCACGAATAGGTTCTCCACCTAGGAGTAAAATCTCCAGTCGTCCCGTTGGCCCTTCGGGGTGGATGCTCGCGGTCACGGTCAGCGCATCGCCAGATCCAAATAACGCGCCCTGACCTTCATGAATCAGGACACCGTTGGGTCCGACCGCGCCACTTCCAGTGAGCACATAGGCTAGGGCGTTATATTGGGTGGGCCAGGGAATGCGGAGCTTTGCACCGGGCTCCAGAGAGGCGTGAATGACGGTCACTGGCGTCCAAGTCACCCCAGGTCCCTGATGTCCTCCCACCTCGCCGGCGATAATGCGCAAGAGGCTGTCGCCCCGCTCGGAGGCAACCAAAGTGACATGGCGCGACTCTAAACTCTGATAGCGCGGCGGGGTCCACTTCAATCGCTTGGGTAGATTCACCCATAGCTGAATGCCGTGAAAGAGGCATCCCGTTCGTACCAGTTCCTCGGGGGGCATCTCATCGTGCAATATCCCAGCCCCGGCTGTCATCCATTGCGTGTCGCCGTTGGCGATGTAGCCACCGCCACCTTGCGAGTCATGGTGCTCCATAGCGCCATCCATGATATAGGTGACCGTTTCAAATCCGCGATGCGGGTGCCAAGGAGCGCCTTTGGCTTCGCCGGGGGCGTATTCCACCGCGCCGAGATGATCTAACAGTAAAAATGGATCGGCCTCGCGAAAGCCAATTTCTCGGGTTGGCCATGGCCGGCGTACCGGGAAACCGGCGCCTTCCAATAGCGACGGGGCGGTTGCAATCTTTTCCACCGGCCGATCAATGGCCGATTCCGGCGGTTCCTGGACGCGCGGCAAGTCGGTCCAGCGCTCGGGAGTTACGGCAGGCATGAGATCCCTCCTTGCTTACTAAAAAGAAGTATCGGTCAAAACCGATCCACTTGTCAAGATAAGTGTGAGAGATCCGCGGGGGTTGTATCCTAATTCGGTTCGCGGGATGGTTCTAGGTGAGACCAACTGGGAGGCTTCCATCCGGAGCGGCGGTAATGAGTGAAAATGGCAAGGAGATAGCGTTCAGAAAACCACTTCTTCGACACAAAGGTCAAGTCACCGAGCTGTTCCCGCATCGTTGGGTATTGCATGACATTGTCGACACTGAGATACACAATCACTATGGAGGGAAACGCGGCTAAAATACGCCGCGCGATCTCGAGGCCGTTTTTTCCGGGCATAAAAATGTCAACCAGAACGGCATCCGGCTGAGTCTTTTCGATCACCGCCAAGGCGTCGTTGCCGTCAGTCACTTCACCGACAATGTTGAAAGCACCGGATTGTTGGAGCTCCTCGCGAGCGAACTGCAGGAATTCGGGTTGGTCGTCAATAATCACTAAGCGATAGGCTTGTGTCGCGTGGCTTGTCAGCATACCTTTATATTAGGGTCGATAGGAGCCGACAGTCAATGATTCTAGGCGGCAATTATCGCCGGTTCCGAGGAAGGACGCGCTCGATTGACTCGAGGAGATCAGCACTTCTACCAGCAAATCGTGGACAATGCCAAGCACGCCGTGGGCGTTCCGTGGGTTCAGTTGACGGCCTTTGATGCCAAGTCGGGGACCATTAAGCAATTAGCTGTCTCCCGTTTTTCGGTTCCCCGGATTCGACGGGCTGCTGGCACGTTTCGGCGGTTAGCCAACGGCCGCCGCATTTTGGATGTCGTGGCGACCATCGACGCCAACGCGACGCTGCGAGCCTTATACAGTGACGGCCAGACGATTGACATGCCTCTTTCCATGGTGGCCCAAGGCACGGTTCCTCGTGCCGCGTCGCGGCTCGCCGAGGTGGTGGGGTTGCGGCAGACACTCGGGATTCCCCTTCGGGTGAACGGGGAAATTGTGGGGGCGTTGAACTTTCACTCGCCGCGGCCATACAGCGCCCAGCAGCGGACCATTGCCGAGGCTTTTTGCCGGCAAGTGGAGCTCACCATTGAAAATCGAGAGTTGACCCGACGTCTTGATGAGAATGTCCGCCTTCTCACAGCGGTTCAACGCCGCCTCATTTCCGCCGAGGACAGCGTCAAGCGGGAACTGGCGGAGGAATTGCACGGCCGCGTTCAAACGCGGCTGTTGTTGGCGTGGCGCCGGCTCCAGCGTCTGGCCGACACCATGGCGGAGGGGACGCTGCAGCATCAGCTGCGCGCCATTCTGGATGAGTTGGACAGCATTCGGGAAGAAGACGTCCGTGGGCTAAGCCACCGGCTGATGCCGCCCATTCTATCCACTGGTGTATACTCCGCTCTCTCGTTTCTGGCGGCGTTGTATGCGCCGGAGATGGCGGTATCGGTAAGCCTGGAGCCCGATGTCGTGGAACGGCCGGACATTCATGAACCTATTTTGCCCGAGGATTTGCGCTTGACGTTGTATCGCGTGGCCGAGGAGGCTCTCGCCAATGCCTATCATCATGGCGAGGCGCGGAATGCGGCAGTGCGCTTAGTCGTACGGCCCGATAAGGTGGGGGTATGTGTGGTTGACGATGGCTTGGGATTTCATCCCGGCGAGGTGCAGGACAATTTAGGCCTCACATTGATGCGGGCCCGGGTGGAGCAGTTTTCGGGGACTCTCACAATTCATTCGCAGGTGGGGACGGGAACCATCGTCCGAGCCACGATCGTACCCCAGGGCGCGCTTCGGGAGTATTTGCACCGCGCCTTTCAAGAGCGGGGGGCGACATCTCGTGGCTGAATTGACCGTATCGCGATCTGCGGGGGCTCGGTTTCTCCTCAATCAACTGCAGCTAGGGGTGGCGCGCCCATCCAGGCGACTCACCTTAGCGCAACGCATTCGTCAGTTGGAGGCCGTGCAAATTGACCCGGTGGCCCGGGTCGGGCGCAACCAGGATTTAGCGTTGATGGCCCGCGCTCCTGGCTATGAGCCGTCTGACCTGGATGATTTGCTGGCGGCCGGCCAGGTGTTCGAGTATCGGGCCCAAGAGGCATCGGTCCTGCCCATGGACGACTATCCTCTGTTTGAAGGAGTGCGGCAGCGCCTTCGTCTTCGGCTGAAGGAGGAACTGACCCGTCATCAGGAGGTGGTTCGGGAGGTCTTGGACCGCATCGAACGGGAAGGCGCACTCATGGCCCGCGACTTTGCCACCGACCGCCGCGTGTTGGGGTATTGGGACAGCGATCAAGCCCGAACCAAGGCGACCTCCCACGTGTTGAATCTGCTGTATGATGCGGGCTGCCTCGTGATTGCGGGTCGGCAAGGGGTGACGCGCCGATTTGACTTGCCTGAGCGCCGAGTGCCCGCTCCGTTGTTGGATCAAGCCCGTGCCATCGACGCGGAGGAAGCGGATCGGCTCTTGTTCGACAAGTATTTTCGTGCCTATGCGCTGGTCAACTCGAAAAGCGGCCGATTGGGCTGGAGCGGTCGGCCTATGGCCTGGCGGCGCGAGCGGCTGAAGCAATTAGAGGATGCGGGACAAATTGTCCGGGTGACGATTGAAGGAGTGGACAGGCCTTATTTTCTTCGTTCGGAATCTCTCATGGAGCTTGAACAATGGCAAGCGGGCGAACGGGGATGGCATCGGTCGGTGCGCTTTCTTCCACCGCTGGACAATCTTCTCTGGGATCGCGACCGTCTAACAGATCTTTTCTCCTTCTACTACCGGTGGGAAGTCTATGTTCCGCCCCAGCGCCGGACTTTTGGTGTTTATGCGATGCCCATCCTGATAGGGGACCGGCTGGTGGGACGTATGGATCCGGAACTGGAGCGGGCCACGGCTTCGCTGGTGATTCATAATTGGGCGTGGGAGCCCGGCACAAGGGTGACGCCGCGCCTCTCTCACGATGTCACTCGGGCCTTGGAAGCGTGGGCAAAGCGGCTCGGGGCCAACGGGGTGCGAAGGGTCTAGACGCGGATGACGCCGAGACCCAGAACACCCACTATGAGCAAATAGATGCCCACCGCCATGCGGAAGTGGCGGGGTTGCCATAAGGCTACCACGCCGGCGATAATCGCAGCTAACGACACAATGTCAAGACGCATAGGGAATCCTCCTTTGTTGTCCTATTACCGTATCCTATGCGGCTGTCTGTCCTGATGGGCCTATCCAAATACAGCCTTCGTCAAGTATCTTCCCAACTGATTAATAGACAAAGCTCACGACAATAAGGCTGCGCCCTGTTTGCCGTGAGCTTTCCATCAAATAAATATTTTGTTAAGTCATTGATTTAAGACTAACGGATAGCTGACTTTTGGGTGTCTCAGAAACGTCTCATTTTAGATTCCAGCCAGGTAGCCAGATGGGTCAAAGACTTCTCCAAGTATCGGTAATAGGTGGCACGGCTTACATGTAGACGTTCCGCGTGCTGCCAGACAGTCCGATCACCGGAGAAAAAGGTCTCCTGTAATACCCGCGCGTCGCGGGCAGTGAGGGGTGCGGGCGGGTCCGCTGCCAAGCCCTCTTGAATCAGCTGGCGGAGGTCCTCGGCCGGCAACTGCAATCGCTGAGCGAGGGCGCCAGCCCCAAGCTTTCGGGCATCACTCCAGTGGTCGAGGACGTACCGGACGTCCTCAACACGGATACCGGGGTGGGTTGGCCTCAATTGCCGCAATAGACTTTGGATCCAGGCGCCGAAATGCTGATGCCTCAAATCGAGGATGAAGAGCTCCTCGTCGGCTACCGGGGGATGACTGACGGGGAACGGCTGACTTTGGTAGCCTAAGCGTCTCAGGAACGCTTTTAAGTCCGGATTGGTGAGGATTAAGAGACCCAACACGCCAACCTGAAACGACAGCTGATCGCGGGCAACGACGCCTAAGAGCGTTTCAGCCGTGTATCGTTTTTGTTGAAAATCAAATCCGGATAACACGTTGAAGAGTGTGTTGGCATCCTCGGACCCGGAGTGACCGATGGCATGATCGAATGCGAGCAGACGGTCTGCCACTACCGGGTGGAACGCCCGGATAAGCTCCAGAGTCCGGTCGTACAGGGGAAGGGCGACAAATACGGCTACGGGCCGGCCGCTTGCCTCACGGGTGACGCGGATGGCGGAAGGAAATTGATCGGCAATGATATCGAACAGGGCGAGGGCCTCCGGCGGCGCCAAGGGCAGACTCTGCCGCGGCCAGGCGGCAATCAAGGTGCGAAGCCAAGGATAATCGCTGGCTCGATACCCGCTGACCTCTAGTTCGGGTGCGGCATCGGTGAGATCGGCATAATGAGTCCCTTCTTGCAGGACATCACGGCACACCCAGAGGAGATGCTGGGCCAGCGCCCCCCGCTTGCCGGCATCGCTTTGGTCCCATTCATCTAGCAGTACCTGAACTGCACGGTGGCGGAGGTGATCGAGCCGCTTCGGATCGCGCTGCTGGAAATCGCGAAACAAATGCGTCACGGCCAAGTCGTGAAGGCTCACCGTGTTGATGGCTGTGCGTTTGACAAATGAAAGACGTTTGAGGGCGGCATAGCGGCGGGGGCTGATGCGGGTCTCTAAGACGCGTTCCAGCCTGGTTAAATCGGCGTCGCGCAAGAGGCTCAACGCCTCCACCAGCGGTTCCAAATCTGGATCGGTGACTTCGCGAAGAAGTCGCACCGACAGCGATTCGCGTACCAAGGCTTCAAGTTCCAATGGATTAGTGCTAGGACGTCGGCGCCGGGCTTCGGACAAGACGGCTAATGACAGAGGGTGGCGCTCCGCCAAGCGCCGCGCAACGGCTAGGTCATTGGCTGGCCATTGACGTCGGGACAAATAGTCCTCTGTTTCCTCCGGGCTGAAGTCGCCCAAAGGCCACAGATGCACACGCCGTTGCCATCCGGGGTCGAGAACCCAGGGAGCGTACACGTTCGGTCGCGAGGCCAGCAGCAATAAGACCCCGGTGGCCGGAAGGCCCGGGAGAAAGACCTCTTTGAGCCAGGTCTCTAGCACATCTAATTCTTCATAGTTGTCGATGGCCAACATTAACGGGGGGCGTGGGCCGGTCATTCGCTGCCAGTGTTGAAAGCGATCGGGCAGGGACTCAAGAAATCTCCGGGGCGTTCGATAGCAGGTGCGGGCGTCAATCCATACGGTGATGGCGTGGTGCGTCTGGCCGATTTCGAGGAGGCGGGCCAACAGCGTGGATTTCCCAACCCCGCCCATGCCGGTGATGGCCACAATCTGGGTTGGCGGATCGAAGGACCTAAGCCAGGTCCTGACCCAATCGCATTCGTTCTGGCGCCCGACGAACAACTGAGAACGGTCGTCGGCTATGTGTTCGGACAACGGCTGCATAACCATCCCTCTTGTTCGCTTATATTTTGATAGTCATTGGCTACATTCTGGGAAAATTTCCGATATTCCTGCATTAGTGGCGCGGATGTCGAACCGTGAGCGGCAGACGAATCCCCAACACCTGTGCATAAAGGCGCAATTGGCTCTCTAAGACCCGCTGCTGCCACTGGGCTCGGCCGTTCAGATGTTCAGTTGGCGTGCCGACATCGGGGACCGCTCCGAGGGTCTGGATGGCGTTTGGGGTAATCCACAGCATCGGGAGGTCGCAGGCGGCGTCTGTCGGTGGGCCGTCCTCCGCCATAATGCTGCCTGTCCGAAAACCACGACCGGAGGTTGACGGCTTCATAATGAGGGCCGCGGCCTCTTCAAATCCGTGGAGAATTACACGTTCACAATCGGCCTTGTGATGGCGGGCCAAGAAGCGGATGAGCGCGCCTAAGTCGTGCATGGGATTGGCAGACGGGATGCGATACGCGCGTCCATAACCCGTACTGCCGCGGTAATTAAAATCGACGACAGCAAATCCTCGGGTGGTCCAAAAGTGCACCTCAGGCAAGAAGCGCACGTCGCTGCGCCCCTGCGACCTGGGATGCAGACGGACAATCACTGGCGGGTCTTCGCCTTCCGGGGGGATGTAGTCGGCACTGCGGGGAGGGTAATAAAAAGCGTGGCCGAGCTGGCGATTGTCGAGGGGAAATGTGACGGGCTCGGCGACGGCGATTTCCCCTTCGTCTACGGGAAGAACGGGTGCCCGTCTCACCGTGCGGTAGCGCTGGCTGGAGATATTGAGCCACGATACCGTGCCAGGCACTTGGTCTTGAGCGGCCAGCACCAGCACGCCCTGATTAGCCGCTTTCAGGTGGAAAATCGCGCTGAACGGGGAAGGCAGATGACTCATCTCGCGGCTTTTCCGATCGATGCTCACCAGTTTGGCGCGACCATCAAGCCAATAGGCGGCTATCAAGCGTTCGGCGTTCAGAAATGTGTACGTTTGCTGGGCCAAGGGAAGACCAGCATCACCGAAGTCGCTATGGAGCGCGGTGACAGGGCGGGACATTCCGCCATCCCATTCGTAGAGGTTCCACCACCCATTTTTGTCCGATAGAAAGAAAAGGTGGTTGTCGGGGGACCAGAGCGGCTGACCCACCGATTCCTCCTCCGTGTGCGAGACCACCATGGGATTGGAGAGACCCCCATCATCCCCAACCGCCGCCTTCATTAAAGCGGAACTGCTCCGGGGATCTTGACTCTCCGGCCACTGAATCCAAGCGATGGTTGTTCCGTCTGGACTTAGGGCGACGCGGGACAGTCTTTTCCCGCCTTCCAGCAACGGCCGCCCCCACGGCTGGGATGGATCCGAGTCGATGGACACCAATGCGCAGCGCCATCGACCGCCCGTTAGCACTTCACGGACAGCGATGAGGCGGTTATGGTGCGGATCGGAGACAAGCCCCCCGAAACGGACCGGGCCTTCAGCGGTGACGGGAACTGGCGAAAGTCCCGGAGATACCCGATAAATACGTTGATCGTGTGCTGCGACAAAATAGAGAATGCCTTGGTGAATGGTGATCGCCCCGCCACCTTGGCCATACACGCTCGAACGAGCGCTCCACGGTGGGGGGAGCTCATGGACTGACCCATCCGGTGATTCATGCATGACGACGGCGCGGCCATCTTCTTGGGCTCGCTCCTCAATCCAATAGATATGGCCTGCATCCGACTCCGCTTCCACGAAGTGTACAGTCCGTTCGACCGCCAAATGTGCGGAAATGGGCGATTGCCAGGTTCCAAAAGGCGCCACACTGGGCACACGACTCATGTCATCACCGTTCTCCCCGGGAACTACATACTATCCACTTCTTTTCGGGACAATCCGAACTTTTCCCTGCCAGGGGGCGATGCTCCCAAAGAGAAAACCGGAGCTTGAACGCGGGCCAGGGTTCTCACGGCAGGAGTTTTTCCGCCGTTGTCGAAATTAGCGGAAATTGTTAAAAGGCGGCGGGTAAATGACGGGTCCCAGCATTGTGCAGTTTGGCGGCCTGCTGCTGGCTACTGTTTATGCGGCATCAGCGGTCTTTCTGCTCCTATTTCGCCATGCCATTCATCCAGCCCGCCTGGGGCCGGCAATCGGGGTTCTAGTAGAACCATTCCTTAATTCGTGATAATCACGGAAGGTTATGGTACGGTAAGGGAAATCCTTGGTTGGAGGT
>NZ_JABBVZ010000121.1 GCF_012933365.1 Sulfobacillus harzensis
AATTCAGGGGGAAAGAAATTTTCTCAGACCCCACAAGCATTGCAAATCAAGGACTTCGGGTTATGAAAAACCCTCACGTACAATAATGGAAAACGGTCATGAGGAGTCGAATCATGCCAGAGTCATGGAAAAACCAGCTCTATTTCGGGGACAACCTCGACATTCTGCGCGAATATATCCCCGATGAATCGGTCGACCTCATCTATCTCGACCCGCCCTTTAATTCCGGGTATCCGGGATTTGTGATGGATCTCAGATAATTCAGTCGGCGCAACATGCCGTGCTAAAAACGGGGTTTGTAATGGATCGTTGGTGATTGTCATGGTAAAGTAAAGACGGATTTTATGATGGATGCAATAACGAATCTGGAGGCTTCATGGATGGTCGTATGGCGGCACCCGTGCCGAACCTGCTCAACTTGCCCGACTACCGCATCATCACGGTGGATGAAACCGATGACGCCTACCATATTGCCGCCGAGACTCTAGTAGCCCCGAGGATGTGTTCCCATTGTGACGGCACGGCCATCGTGAGTTATGGCCGTCGTGAGCAATGGATTCGGGATCTGCCCATGCATGGGAAGCGCGTGGGTCTCTATTTTCAAACGCGCCGCTTTCGCTGTAAAGCGTGTGGGAAGACCTTTTACGAGGATTTGCCCAGCGTGGATACCCAGCGGTTTATGACGGAACGGTTAGTCGCCTGGATCGGACCGGCGGCTATCCGACGGCCCTTTGCCCACGTGGCGCAGGAGGTGGGTGTCTCCGAACGGACGGTACGCGATATTTTCCACGATCATGTGACCGCCTTAGAAGCGCACCGTCAGGTCGAGACTCCGCAATGGCTGGGTCTCGATGAAATCCATCTCATCCGTCCTCGGGGCGTGGTGACCAACGTCCAAGAATGTACGCTGGTCGATTTGCTGGTGAACCGCAACAAGGAGACCGTGACGGCGTACCTCATGCGATTGCCGCATCGACAGCGCGTGCAACTGGTGACGATGGACATGTGGCGTCCCTACCAGGAGGCCGTCCAAGCTGCCCTCCCGCAGGCCACCGTGGTCATTGACAAGTTCCATGTGCTCAAGATGGCCAATGCCGCCGTGGAGCGGGTGCGCAAGCAACTCCGGGAGGCGCTGACGACGGCCCAGCGCCGGGGACTCATGCACGATCGATTCGTCCTCCTCAAACGGGAGGCCGACCTGACCGACCGGGAAGCCTTGCTCCTCTCCACGTGGGTCAAAAACTATCCGGTTCTGGGCGAGATCCATCGCTTGAAGGAATCATTCTTCGGGCTCTATGATTGCGCCAGTGCCGCCGAGGCTCGATCCTATTATCAGACGTGGGAGCAGTCACTCACGCCCGACCACCGCGCCGCCTTTGCGGAGTTGCTGACCGCTTGGCGGCACTGGGAGACGCATATCGTGGCGTACTTTGATCATCCGGTGACGAATGCGTATACCGAGAGTCTTAATAATCTCATCCGCGCGACGGATCGTCTGGGGCGCGGCTATAGCTTCGCGGCCTTGCGCGCGAAGATGCTCTGGGCCGAAGGGGTCACCAAAACGCGTCGGCGCCCGCTAGCACGGCAAAGTCCGTTACGGGAGCAATTACCGCCTATCGGTAATGCCCAATTCGCACGGCCCACCATCATGGGGCCCGACGTGTCGACGGTTCCGGTCGACGTCGGGGTTGATATGGTGGCATTGAGTCGGCAGTTGGAGACGGGGCAGTTGTAACGCATCGATTCGGATAATCCGTAACAGTGGTCTACTAACGTAATATAGAACGCCTAATGAATGTCTGGTAGGCAAAAAGCGGCCTTGAGATTTGCTTCCTCGGCGAGTTGCTGTTTGCGTCGCGTTCTAACGACCCGGTTCGCTTACGGCTGCAATCCACAAGGCCTGGTGGTCAACGATTGCTGATCCTGATGTGGGCTTTTGCGGAACCCACATGGCCGCAATCACGAGAGCTTTCACATTCGGCCAAACATTCGCATGCGGATCAACGGTGAACAAACCGCTCGCATCTAACTTACAGCCCTTACCCGACGGATAGGTCACATTGACCGTGCAACTATCAAGCACCATGTCTGGCGTCACCGGTGAACCAGCTTTAGGACGTGTGCGAAGTACCCACAGGTTTACGGAATTGGGCGATACGGCTGGATTCCAACGGAACGTTATCGACCGTCTTGGAGTGAGAACAACTTGGTTCCATGGCAGGGAGCCACTGACAGATTGATGGGCGTGGAGCCCCGTATGGTTCTTCCACTTCCACGCGATAGCTGGCATTCGCTCATCACTGTCCTGAACGATAAGCGTAGGCCTACTTTCGGGAATGCCCTCTACATACCAGCGTACTTGAGGGCGCGACATGGTACTGCCTACCGATCCACAAGAGACTGCCATGCTTCCAATCATCATAACTATGGCATACTTTGCCAGCCTAATCCTCGGTCGGTTCATAAGTGTCATATAGCGAACGTGCCCGGAGGAATAATAGCGGCTTCATTGGTCAGAAGCCTTTCCACAATGATGTCCCACTCCCGGCCGTTGGCCCCTTCTCCAGTGACGCGGCGAAGAAATCCGGTACTCATGTCCACCCATAGCTGAAAAAAATTGACGTAATCGACGAACTCGGCGTCCCGCTCCGGGTCGGCGAGCCAATTCATCTTGTCTTGTTCAGACAAGCGGTCTGGGAAGGGGTCATGCTCCCATGCACCATTAACCGCCAAGACATGGACAACGTTGGTATCATGATAGACGTCGTCTCGCAAGGGAGCCACGGTATCGTTAATCACAAAGCTACAACTGCTCGCCCACAATTGGGGATTAAGCCACGCCCAGAGATGCGCATTGTCGCGGGCCGTGAGGTATGGCCTCCCAAACCACAGTGCGTCGCCCTGGGTCAGGTGCTCGTCTTCTGCGGCGCGGCGAGTCCCCTGCCTCTGAAGTTGACCGTTGCGCCGGATGGCCCAGGTATCGCCATCGACTGTGAATGACAGTGTCGTCCGCTGGCCCACGTCCCGGCCAGGTATTTCGTTGTCGTAGCGCCATCGCTCGGGCGCTCGCCACCACGCCCTATAATGATACGGGGCGATGTGCAGGTCCTGGGGCTCCAAAAACTGTGGACCATGAGGCGTGGGCGGCGTTACTGTATACGCTTTCTCGATAGCCTCCGCCACTAACACCTCGACACCGCTCCATGCGGATAGCATCCGTTCTTTTACTTCCTGAATCGTTCGCGGCATAATCGATCACCAGATTCCTTTCTTCTCTATTAAACACTAAACATATGGAGAGGGCTCGCAGGGTACTTGAACATTACTGTACGAATTGGAAGCATTCTGCGCAGGGCCACCGTTCAAATAGGCCGGACCAGTCGCACCATACCACCAAATTTCCCCATAAATGCACGCTGCCTTGGATTGGTCGGACTCTACCTTGAAAACATTGTATTTGGTGGTGGACCCTGGAGGCTCTTGGACCCAATAGGTCGTTGATCCGAATAGCCCTAGAGAATATAAGTATGCAACAGCGGTAATCGATGGAGCTTTCAAATCGCAATTGACATACGTATGGGTGTCTATATAACTCTCGCCAAGTCCGCCCCAATAGTCAGAATAGTGGGCTGTCCCACCTTAACCGTGCAGGAAAAAGAAGGGGTGGGAACTAGCGTCGGGCTAACTCCGCCGACGCTCTGAGCCATTGCTGGTGTTGACGCCATTTCGAGAAACACGGCACTGCCAATGGCCGCAGCTGGCATAAAAATCGCCTTCTTCAACATAACGAATACCTCCTCGTATTGCAATCGTCAGCACGGTTTCTGGCGGGTCTTCCTCTGAGAACCCCGTCGCGCTCGGAAAGCGTCCCACAACCAAAGCAGCAATTTGTTGATAAACACCCATCTGTCTTAGCTGGGTCAGATAGCGGTCCACCGTGGCCACATTGGTCGTTTCGTCGTCTTCCACACAGAGAATCGCACCGGTCATATCGGGCCAATAAGGGGTGGGACAGAAAAATGTCCCTTTCTGGAGAATGATGGCGCTTACAGTCCGATCAGATCGGGAACACCTCCCCGCCGACCGATGCGGCCGGGGCGGACGACAGGACACCCGGGAGTCACCCCGAGCACCGCAGCGTGGGCCTTGTCGCCTCCTTGACAAAGCTAATCCCGTTAGCTAGAATCGACGTAAAGCTACTGGCATTAGCCACAAGGAGACGAACGATGACAAACGTGATGTCCATGGCGGAGCAGACGCAGTTTCTCGAGCGGCCGGACGGCCGCGTGGCCTATGAGGTGGTGGGGCGTGGTCCGCTCCTGATTTGCACACCCGGGATGGGTGATCTCCGGTCCGTCTATCGATTCATGGCCCCAGCATTGGCTGAGGCGGGGTACCGCGTCGCCCTGATGGACCTGCGCGGCCACGGCGACAGTGACGCCACCTTCACGCAATATGACGACGTGGCGGTTGGCTACGACTTGTTAGCCCTGACCCGCGCCCTCGGCGGTCCCGCTATCTTAGTCGGCAATTCCATGTCGGCTGGCGCCTCGGTGTGGGCGGCGGCAGAGGCGTCCGAATTGATCGCGGGATTGGTGTTAATCGGTCCGTTTGTGCGCAATGTGCCCATCAGCGGATTCGCTCGAGCGGCTTTTCGGCTGGCCCTCCAACGCCCTTGGGGGCGGGCGGCATGGGTATCCTACTATCGCCGCCTCTATCCCGGCCAGCGCCCCCATGATCTGGCCACGCATGAGGCCGCGATTCGGGCCAGCTTGGGACGCCCGGACCATTGGCGGGCCTTTGTGGCCACCACGCAGACGTCCCACGTACCGGCCGAGCGCCGCTTGGCAGAGGTGGCTGTGCCGACCCTGGTGGTGATGGGAGTCCGGGATCCGGACTTCCCGAATCCACAAGCCGAGGCGCATTGGATTGCCGATCGGCTATCGGGGCGGGTTGTCATGATCGACCATGCGGGGCACTATCCGCAGGCGGAGTATCCCAATCTTGTCACACCGGCGGTTCTGTCGTTTCTGAAGGAGGCGGGCCTTGCCGCGCGCTAATCTGAGCCCCGCCAAAATTTTGGACCGCGCGGTGCACTGGGTTGATATTCATGGCTACGAGCAATTGAGTATGGCGGCGCTGGCCCAGACCTTTGGCGTGGCGGTGCCCAGTCTCTATAAGCATGTACCGTCTCTGGCCTGGATACGACGGGGCGTAGCCGAGCACGGTTTGCGAGAACTCGGCGATGCGTTTCAACAGGCGGCCGCCGGACGGCACCAAGAGGAGGCCTTGCGTCACATGGCCCAGGCCTACCGCGAGTATGCGAAGGGACATCCAGGCCGCTATGCCGCGATTCAGCGCGCACCCGATCCCGGCGACACCGATCTGCAGCGCCTCAGCGAGCACGTCCTGTGCCCGATTTATGAAACGCTCGAAACGTATGGTCGCACGGGCGATCAGGCCACGCATGACGTCCGGCTGTTGCGTGCGGCGTTGCACGGGTTTGTCTCCCTGGAGATGGCAGGTGGTTTCGGCATGCCGCTCAACATTGAAGAATCTTTTGAGCATCTCATCGCGGCCCTGGATACGACCTTTCGCAGTAACCTTCGGTAAAAGGTCGCCACAGCTCCGATCGTCGGGCACACGCTGCCGGACGACCAACAGCGAGAGGCGCCGGGCCGATCGCGGAGTCATCGGCGGCAAGGCGGAACCATGAACCGGGCCATCATGACGCCGCCGACAATGAGCCATAACGCAGGGGCCACGATAGCGGCCGGCAGATGCAATGCCAACGTCGCACGCGCCACCCTGCGTGCCCTGACTCCGGGGCGTTTCTGGCCTAACACTACCGAAATGCCCCGCTTATGGGTTCTGTTTCTTAGCGGACTAATTGTCCGGCAGTAGGCGACTAAAACACAAAAGAGTAACACATGATGCGGTGGAACGAGAAAAACTTGATGAAGACGGTTCCTTAAAATCTTTAAAACGAATCCCTGGAAGAGGAGAAGACTGTTTGAACAAAATTTTATTGCGTACTGAAGGGCTAGTGGTTCTGGCATCCAGCATTTATTTTTACTTCAATCTGGAATTTCGTTGGCCTGCGCTTGTAATTTTATTACTAGCACCAGATTTATCAGCGCTTGGATACGTGAAAAATAACAAGGTCGGCTCAGTTTTGTATAACTTATTTCACACCTACAGCGTTCCAATAGCAATAATCATTTGTAGTGTCGCGATACACAGCCATATTTCTTTAATGATTGGCTTACTTTGGGCAGCTCATATCGGCATGGATAGAATGTTCGGTTTTGGATTGAAATATCCAACAAAGTTTCAAGATACTCATTTGAATCGTATCTGATAAAGACGGACGTTCAAGTCCTAACGCCCCCGTTCGCAGCTTATTAGCGACGTGAATAGTTGGCCGTGTGACAACCTCTCTCGTCTTTGTCACGCGCCCTACCTTCGTCAGTTCATGAAGAATATCGGACCTACGCGGCCTCATCCCCCAAGATTCCATCTTCACAATGGCCTGCATTTTTCGTTCCGTTACTACCCGAACCCCAATTCGACCAAATGAGCAGATTATCCTTTTTTGTCCGTTGTATTTATCCGATCTATCAACTAATTGCCGACTTGCCGACGCTAAGAAATACTTTACGCATCACTCCCATCAACCGAGACCGAAAATGTTTGCCGGGAGTCCTAACATCACTGATCTATCATAAAATCCGGATACCCTGATTTTGCAGGTGCCGAACTACGAGGGTTATGGGCTATATGCCACTCTCGCCAAAGTGAAGATCACTCCTGTGCCATGGTACTTTGACCCCGATCGTTTTCTACAGGAACTAGATGCCGTCCTCAAGAAGGCAAAGCCGACATTAATAGTTGTCACTAGCCCAAACGGATGGACTGGAGCGGCCATTACGGCCGAAACAATGCGCGATATTGCTAAAGCATCTTATGAGCACGGCCATCTTCTGTGTATCGACCAGGCGTATTCGGCCTTCGGTTCTGAGAGTTACACTACTTTGTTGACTGATTTCCCAAATGTGATTTTCATCAAAAGCTTTTCGAAATCCCTTGGGTTGGCAGGGTTCAGAGTGGCCAGTGTCTTTTGTAGCCCGGAAGTGGCATCGTATTTGAAAAAATTCAAACCGGCCAGTACTTTCAGTCGATTGTCGGGCGATTTTTTGATCTACTGTTTACAACACCCGCAGAGGTTCTCGACACTTCGACGCGCATGTCTTGAACGCCGAGAGCGCTTGAGCAACTTCGTCATCCGTAAATGTCCTACATGGACTGTACATGCGTCGAATGCGAATTTCCTATTTGTGGACACGCATGACGCCAACGTCCTTTCCGGGCTAAGTCGGCTCTTGCGTGCCCGGCGTATTATCGTCCGTTTTTTCGCGGATGAACGTCTTGGAACCCACTTTCGCATGACCGTTCCTGGCGACCATGAAATGCACGCAGTGATGGAGTGTCTTGAGCTCTTCGGGCGTTTTGAATACGGGCGTTCAGCCGGTTTTTCGGAATGACATGGCATTGGGGAGGCTTCGACCGTGAGCATCGATATGGTGAGAATTTCCGGCGAAAAGCTTGTCGGAGGCGAAATCCCCATTATGGGATATAAACATGCTGCCGTACAATTGATCGCGGCCGCGACAATTCTTAGGGAACCAGTTCGGCTTACCAACGTCCCAGGCGTCACAGATGTCTACATTTTAAGCGAGATTGTAAAGACGGCCGGAGGGATCTGCTCCTTCAAGAACGGCTCTCTATACATCGATTCGCGGCCCATGCGAGGAACCCGAATCCCTTCCGAGTTAAGTCAAAAAATTCACGGTGCCTTATACCTCATCCCTGCATTTTTGAAAACTTCGGGCAAAGTTGAATTTCGCGAATTCGGAGGCTGTCAGATAGGCGATTCGGTTGACCAGGGCGCGCGACCGATCCACCATGTATTATCTGTTGTCGAACGCTTCGGTGGTAGATTCTATGTTTCTGATGACGGGGTTGTCGGTATCTGCTCGGAATTTAAACCTTGTACCATTGATGTGTTGTCCTATTCGGGCGATGGCAATGGCCCACTGGTTTCCGGAGTAACGAAAACGGCTATACTGTGCGCGATCAGCTGTGACCACGGAGAGTCACGCATTCTTCATCCGTATCTTAAGCTCGATGTCCTTGAACTATTAGACTTTATTGCTGAACGTGGCTTTGAGGTTCGACGCTCTGCTGAGGAAATACGCATTTCAAAACGAAACGTCGGCTCTGGCCGCTGGTCCAGCAATTTCCCGCACCGCATTGCGCCGGACGTGAGTGAAATCATGACATTTATAACCCTTGGGGTGCACACTCATACCCCTGTTATACTTACTAATGTCGATTATCGTGCCATGGCTGGATTGCATGCTGAACTTAGCTTACTGGAGGCAATGGAGGTCCCCGTGGAGTGGACAGCGACTGGCGTCCATGTTTGGCCAAGGCAGGTGGTCCAGTCACAAAATATTGTAGTTACATCGACGGGCATATACAGTGACCATCACCCCTTTTTTGCCTTAATGCTTACGCATGGCCGCGGTACGTCTACCATTCAGGAACTTGTTTGGCGGGATCGCTTTGCATACCTACCAGGATTGAATCTCATGGGGGCTGATATCCGGCGAGACGGCCCGACGATTACTATTCACCCATCTCGCCTTGATCGTGGCGGTCAAACTGTCTTTGCCAGTGATGTGAGGGCTGCTGCCGTGTTGCTAATCGGTTCGCTAACCACGCCAGGAACTACTACCGTCACGGGAATACATCATATCGACCGCGGATACGAGAATCTTTTCGCCAAACTTCGACGCCTTGGGGTCACGATAGAGTTGCTCGAACAAGGTGCTGCCCCATGAAAAATCGGACCGACAAGCATGGATTCTGGCTCTATGATGACATTAACGTTCGGCACCTTCTGGGATCCAAGTTCGTTCTAATACTGGGTTCACCGGGAAGTGGGAAAAGCACTTTCGCTCGTAAATTTTCCGACATAGTTGGCGTTCCTCGATTTTCCATGGATGACCTTTATTGGGGAAAAAATTGGGAACCGCTCGATCGGGCTGAATTTAGCGCGCGCGTAATGCGAGTTCTTGGAGCTGACAGATTTATTCTAGAGGGCAACTACCATGACCGCTTCCTT
>NZ_JABBVZ010000122.1 GCF_012933365.1 Sulfobacillus harzensis
GGCTGCACGGCTAAGCTTTACTCTGGCCGCCATTGCAGGCGGCCCGTGTTCCTTGAGCTTTCAAGGCGCAACCCCCACTACAGCCCGGGCTGGATAGGTAATCTTGTCTAGTTCGGGAATCCGAAGTGTCGGGGACAACAGCGGTAAGGCCGCAACCGTCGGCAGTGCCAGCACCACGGCGTCGTAGATCCCCTCAACCTTTGGCTCCGCCTCAACCAACCACTGCTGACCATAGGAAGAAATAGCGGACACTCGCGCACCGAGACTGATATGGGTTGACCGAAGCGCCCTGGTCAGAGCTTCGGTCAATTGATCCAGCCCTCCTAATAGGGTGTACGACCTGGTTTCCCGATGCGGAAACGGATGCCAACCATCCACTTTGAGCCAGAGTGGGGGTGCCGCTCCCGGGTTGATTTGAGCCAAGTCGCCTCCTAACCCCAACTGTTGCGCCAACGCAACGACGCCATCCGGTTTGTCGACGAGGCTGTCTGGGCCCATTTCAATCACGGCGCGGCCAAAACGCACCGTTTCAATCACACCTCCCAACCGCATTTCGGCTTCGTACAGATCCATGACAGGCGCGTGCCCCGTCCAGGTTTGTCTCTCCAAGGCGTAACATGTGGCAAGCCCAGAGATGCCCCCACCGATAACCGCAATGCGCACTCTTGCCTCCCCCTTCATACGTCCGACTGAGCGCCCCACCCAACACCATGCCTCGCGTCTCGCGAGCGCCAACCACCCGTCTCCCAATGCTGGAAGCGCTTTCTAGTCCGAAAGATGCGCACGAATTTCCTCATAGGTATCGGGATCGATCTCGCCCCGTACAAGGCGAAGTTTGAGGGCCTCCAAGGAACTAGACGCCGAGGAGGTGGGTGACACACGCCGAGTGCTCTCCCTCACCCTCGCCCCGATAGCCAACCCTACAGCGGCAACCGCTAGCGTTACACCGGCCCCAAAAAGCCCAGAAGCCCCGAAAGCTTCCCCCATCATGCCCATCATGATCTCACCCTCTTCCGTACGACTCGGCTGACCTTTAAGGCCCCCGATCCTCGCCTCGCTGGCGATTACTTCTCTTTGGCCCCCACCCTGTACGCCTCGGGATCCAAAACCCGATGCTCGGATTGAATGGGGCCAAGATGGCAAGTTCCCCTTACGGGAAAGCCACGCCATACGCGGTACACAATATCGCTCAGTGCTCCTGACATCACAGCGTCGAACTCCCATCGATAAGGGGCGGGAACGCCGTAAACGGATCCATAATGTTCCATCTCCGTGAACTCCCTATTTCGCCTATAACCCGCGCCCCCGATAGTTGGAGGACTTGCTTGAACGCCATCAACTAATGCGGGCCACGGTTATACGCGGGTTGATCAACTGACGATGGTAACGGGTACGGACGACCGCTGAAGAACCCCAAAGGATACGCTACCCATAAGATTGCCTAAGGCCGAATGACCCCGGCGGCCCATAATGATGAGATCGATATGATGGGTTTTGGCGTACTCCACGATAGCTCGGGCTGGCTGTCCCATCAACACCTCCTCCCGCACTACCCGACAATGAATGATTTCCTTAGCGGTTTTGGCTAAAATTTCGTGCCCCTCCGACTTTTCCTCGTCGAGGATTTCCTGATAGGTCTTCTCATAAATTCCTGCGTCAAGCACATAGCCTCCAGCGCCGGCCCATGCGGTGCTCGGCGGCGTGATAACGGTTACAACGGTCACCTCAGTCCGTTCGGGCACGTTCCATCGATCGAGCCACTCAGCTGCCGCCAACGCCTCCGGTGATCCATCGGTGGCTAGTAAAATCGACATCGTCTTCATAACCGTCGCCCCTTTCTCTACCCAACTTGATGGTATCTCCGATCCCCGAACGCCAAAACAGCCATACGATCCGACATCAGGGACCCATTGGTCCCACTTCTTTACGGGACATCCGAAAGTTGAGCTGGAAATTGCCCCACGCCATCCCCCAACGCGGTGGTCGGGACGATTAGCACCGGGCAGGGCGCGTTTTGCAAGACATGCCGGGCCACACTCCCAACCCATTGATTTCGCCGCTCGGAACCACCTTTTTCACCCACGACAATCAACGTCGCATGGACGGTGCGCGCAACCCGAATGATGGTCGGCCCGGGCTGGCCGCTTACGACGTGGAGCCGAACCCGAAATTGGTCGGGCGTTAGGCGGGTGGCGGCATCCATCGCGTGGCCACGCCATATATGGGCGTCCGCGGCTGCTACGCCCTGACTCGCCCCCGTTGGGGGCATTACGGTGACGATTTCAACATCACTCTGACGCTGAAGAAACAAATTAATCCACTCTGAGGCAGCACGCGCAGTGATGGAACCGTCTACGGCCCACAGCAGTGTAGGTGTCTTCGCTTCGGCGGGGCCGCGTTCCAAGTTCCGAACCGGCTTGTGGCCGACCATCGCCACAACCAAATCGCCCAACCAATGATGAAACTGAATATTGCCTAGACCCTGTTGTTGAAACGCGACCCTAAGCTCCTCTGTCGTAGGGGCATGATCGATCGAAATGCCGAGCCATTGGTAGGGGCTCAGCCCCGGGCTGGTCAGCCGAGATGTCACCATTTTTAACCCATTCCACGCGAGGGCCCCCAAGGTCGTCAGCGGTTGCACCACGTCGAGCACCAGCAAACGACCGTTGGGTTTTAAAACACGCACCATTTCCTGCAAGGCGAGCGACCAATCTTCCATATTGCGCATGGAGAATTGCGCTGATACGGCGTCAAACTGCCCATCAGAAAAGGGAAGATGCTCTCCCTGTCCGATCACCCACGAGATTGGGGCGGCGTGGTCTCCGACTATACGCGCCCTACCGGCATCAATCATCGCCGCGGATGGATCGAGACCAACCACCCGGCCTTGCGATCCTGCTCGCTCGGCCATTGCCAGGGTATTGGTTCCCGTCCCGCAACCTACATCGAGCACGGCGTTTCCCGGCTCGATGCGCATGGCGTCAAGAGCAAAATGATGCCACGCCCGGATGCCTTCGGCCGAGATAAGGTTGCTCCAAAAGTCATAGTGCGTCGCGATACGGTTGAACAACTCCGGGGTTTCCACGTGAATTCCCCCTTTCCTCCTTCGCGCAAACGACCACCCCCTGAGAAATGGGAGTGGTCGTTTCCGAAAACTGGCCTCATTTGTGCGTCATGGTTGCCGGAACGTACTTGGCAAAGTCCAGCACGTGGCCCCAGCCGGCATCATATCCCGTGTAGAGCCAAAGAATGGCTGCCAATCCTAAGATGATTGCCGTGACAATCGTTAAGGTACGGTTGTTGTGCCATTGAATGGCGGGCAATACCAGCATGCCGCCTATGCCTGTAAGCAGGAATCCCATGAGAGCAGCAAACGGGTTCGACCCCAAGTGCAAATCGTAGATGCGGATGCCCAGCACCACGGCGTAGATGCCGCCGAAAAACCCGTAAATCGCCGGAATCAAGGGCTCCCATTCAAATGTCAACGTCACTGCTGCGGCCAAGAATAGGACACTGAAGAAGAGTCCGGGTTCTCCATACGCCACGTTAAACCCGCCGGGCAGCGGCCAGGTCAACACCATTGGCAACGAAGTAACGATACCTAAAAGTCCGACGGCGAAAAATCCGGCGCCCCAGCTCTTTCGCTGGCCTTTCTCCGGCTTCACATAAAGGTAATGAGCTAGAAGTGCCAAGCCTGCTCCCATGTTGACGAGCATCACGGCTAAGTAGTCAATCATCATTGCGGCTCACGTCCTTCCAATCTTTCAAATTCCTTGCAGGACTATCATCGGACTTTGTGGAGCCTCGGAAATCTGGCAAATGGGTAGGAAATTGGGTGTCGGATGGCCCACAAATGAACGCGGTTTTCGGCAAAAATCGCCGACATTCTCGTCATATGGCCCGACGATCCATGCCATTTGGCCCCCCCGAGCGGGGAGAACGGGCCACAAAACGGACTCGTGACTTGGATCACGATGCGATGAATCTGGCATGCTATTCTCGGAGTCGTACATTTCAGTGAGGAGGCTGAACCCCATGGATTACCCATCAGCGCTGGTCCTTAACGCTTGGACGTTGCCGTCCAACATCAGACACGAGGTCATATTTCGCGTGCTGGATGCACTGCCGCCCTATCAGGCCGTGACGCTCATCAACGACCATGACCCGAAACCGTTGTTTTATCAGTTGGACGCCGAGCAACCCGGCGCGTTTTCGCGAGAAACGGTGAGCCCACCCCAGCCCGAATTGTTCGCCGTGGTTATCACGCGCCGTCCTAAGCGGGGCGAAATAACCCTTCTGTCATAATCATGAGCCAAGGAGGGGAGGATAATCATGGATTTAGAGTTTCAGGGGTTGTCGAAGCGCTTTGGCTCCGTGTGGGCCAACCGTGACATCTCGCTCACCGTGAAGCCTGGCACCATTGTTGGCCTGTTAGGCCCGAACGGAGCCGGAAAAACTACCTTGTTGAGGCAGTTGGTTGGCCTCACTCGCTCCACTTCGGGGCAAATTGTCATTGGCGGGCGAACAGTCGTGGCCGGGAAGCAATGGGTCAAAGAAACCATCGCTTATCTTCCCCAGCACCCACTGGCCTTGGGCGATCTAACTGTCGAGGAGGCCATACGCTCAAGCGCCCTCTTGCGCGGGCAACCCCGGCAAGATGCCAGTCGCAATACTGAACAGCTTCTGGAGGCCTTCGATTTACAAGCGCTGCGCCATCGTCAAGTCGCCGGGTTGTCCGGCGGTGAGCATCGGCTGGTCGGTATCGCAAGCGTTGTGGTTGCCCCGACGCCTGTATTGGCATTGGATGAGCCGACTAATGAGCTAGACCCTCTCATGCGTCGCCGCGTCTGGGATTTCATTGACCGCCTGAGGAATCCCGATCGTATTGTGCTCCTGGTCTCTCATAATGTCTTGGAAGCGGAACGGGTCTTGGACCGCGTGCTGATCATGAGCCACGGGCAAATTCGTCACGATGGCCATCCCCATGATCTGCGCGGGAATGCTGGCGATATATTAACCGTGTCCGTCACGGCGCCCCATGACGCAACACGGCTGGCCCATGATATGGGGTCCA
This sequence comes from Sulfobacillus harzensis, assembly GCF_012933365.1. Taxonomy (GTDB): domain Bacteria; phylum Bacillota; class Sulfobacillia; order Sulfobacillales; family Sulfobacillaceae; genus Sulfobacillus_B; species Sulfobacillus_B harzensis. The sequence continues at coordinate 5,075 of NZ_JABBVZ010000122.1, forward strand.
TTACCGACCGCATCTATGTCCACCCACCCACGCTGGAATTTACGGCACCGAGACCAGAGGCTTTGACCCTGCTGGCGGCTTGGTTGGCTGAACCCGGCCTCATTTCCAGCGTGTCGGTCAATGAACCGAGTTTGGAAGATGCGTACTTAGCGCTGCGAGATAGTAGTGAGGAGAACACCCCATGACTTCCATGCGACGGGCCTCGTTCGGGACCATGTTTCGAGTACTGCTCCACATGCAATTTGCCCGCCTTCGACGCAGTTGGCGCCCTTATATTGTGGTTAGCGCTGTGATGCCCGCCGGCATTGTGTTGCTGTTGCATCTGACCAACACCCAGATGTCCGGAACGGAACGCCTCAACATTATTGCCGGGGCCATGCTTCTGTCGGAGTCGATCGCCACCATAGTGATGCTGTCGCAATACGTAGCCTGGCTTAAGGTCAGCCGTGCATTAGACCATTATCGCGTCTTGCCCATCTCCTTGTCCCTGCTAATGATTGCGTTGACCACGGTATATGGGCTCTTCGCCTGGCCCGGAGTCTTCCTGATTGCCGCGGAAGGATTTTGGTTGGACCACCTGTCGTTGCACTTTTCTCTAATGAGGGTTTTTCATAACGTGAAACCGGCGCTACGTGCCGTCTCCGCGAGGCAAGAAAATGGCTTTCCCCCTGAATAAGACGCAAAAAGGAGTTCCTTCCGTCGTTCGCGAAGTCTTGGTTATCCCGACCAAACCCCGAACGAGGAGGAACTCGCTTGATGAAATCACTTCGACAAACATCGTTCTTTTCCTTTGAGGAATGGATTCAAGACACCGAATGGGATGACCAGCTCCAAGCCATTTTGGATGCGGTTCCTTTGGGCCCAGCGCTCAGCGCCCTGCCAACACCGGCCCGCACGGGCCGGCCCGAAACGCATGACCGCGCCCTCATGATTCGGGCCTACGTCGCCAAAGCAGTCGAACAAATCCCCACGACGGAAGCCCTGCGGGCCAGGCTGCGCCGGGATCCGGTCTTTCGCTGGATTGTCGGCTATCGTGGCAAGTCGGATGTCCCCTCCGCGGCCACCTTTTCCCGGATGTTCGACCAACTGAGCCGGTGCACCAGTTTGCAAGCCGTTCATGCCCAGCAAGTCGAGACGGCTCGCCAACACGGCGTGGTCGCGACGGAGGAGGCCGCGTACGATGCATCGGATGTGCCCGGGTATGAAAAGACGGGGCTGTCTCAAAAGCCTATTTCCCTAAATTTCTCCCCCACTTGACCCCCAAAAACGGGCAGGAAAGTGACCTACTTCCTCCACTACGTGGGGTAAAAGGGGCACATTTTAGGGACGGCATCACCGCCGACATACCTTTTGAGACAGCCCCGCAAGATTCGGAACACGCCAGCTGGGGGCTGAAAACGGGACCCAAAGGGCAGAAATATCGCTGGTTTGGGTACAAGCTGCACCTGTCCGTGGCGGCGAGCAGTCTCTTCCCATTGGCGGCTCTGACGACGACGGCCAAGCTGCATGACGTGAACCTCGCGCGACCGCTGGTCAAGATGACCACGGATCGGGACATGGGTGAGCGCGTGGCGATTTTTGATGCGGGGTACGATCAAGCCACCCTCTATCAGGATCTCCAGGCGCAGGGGTTGGTGCCGATCATTCCGCTCAATCGCCATGGCGGCGCGCCGCCCGAAGGGCGTGACGACCTCGGGAGACCCACGTGCTCCATGGGGTATACCCTGACCCTGGCGGGATATGATACCACCACCGACACCCAAAAGTTTCGATGCCCGCATGCCACCGGCCATGTCGACTGTCCGATGGGGATGGCGTGGTGTTCGGGGTCCAATTACGGCTACGTCGAGAAAATCGCCATTGCCGACAATCCGCGCGAGGTGGGGCGCATCGTCCGGGGGACCCGCGAGTGGGACCGACTGTATGATCTGCGGACCAGCGTGGAACGCGCGTTCAGCTATCTCAAAGAGCAACTGAACTTGCGGACCGTCCGCGTCCGCGGACGCCGGAAAGTACACATCCATAACCTGTTGGCGGTCATTGCCCTGGCCGCCGCCGTGCTGGCTTCCGCGGCCTAAGCCGCCTCGCGTTTAAGGGATTCTCAGACAGCGGCAATCGACCGGACGTCGTTTGCCGGGCATCCTATTGTCTTAACGCGGGAACGACCGAATTCGATCTACCGCCACCGAACGAAAAAGTGTCCGATATGGGCAGAGATACTTATCCACAACCGAGATCCGCTGAGTTATGAAAAAGCCTCTAATGATTATTCCGCTTTTACTGATCACCAGCGTCGCCATGGGATCCATTGGCAGTCTCATTGGTCTTATCGCGCCCGACGAAGGTCTAGCCGGGCTCTTCGGAAACCTGGTCATGATGGGCGTGCTTTTCTTGGGTATGGTGCCCGTGAATGCAGTGGGGCAATGGTCGCTGGCCTTTTGGGTTCTCCCCTCCACGGGGCCCTTGGCCATTCTTAAAGGCCTCATGTTCCACGGTCCCTATAACACCTGGTCTCACTGGTTGGGACTCTGTATCTACGCAGCCGTTGCCATGGCCTTGAGCGCATACGTGATCAAAAGACCCCAGTAGACGACCTTGAGCCGGATCCCCACGTGGACCCGGCTCATGCCCGGTGATTGCTTACACTTGATAGTAGACGCTGGTCGAAAACGAGTCGGCCGTAAATACGCGCCGAGCTTCGTCAGATAGCCGCTGATAGGCGGGGTCCTTCCGAATTGCATTCGCCAATGTCTCTAATTGAGCTAAACTTTCGAAATCCATAACCGCTTGGAATGTACCCGGCGCTCCAAACGCCTGATAAAAGACCTCTAACGTCTTCTGGTGCTGGTTCTTGAAGTACTCTTTCATCTGACGAAAAAGTCCCATCGCCTTGTCGCCCTCACCAGGATTCGTTCGAAACTCGACGATATAGCGTGTCATCCTCACGTCCCCTTTCGGATTCATCACTTCGCATGATCAATGCCCGACTGCTCATCCTTATTCTAACGAAATTGGCGGCAGCTTCCAAATAGGTCGTCTTCCCGGAACGATGGTGAGTGAGTTGGATTGATCAAGCCTTTATCGTGGCCGGATGCAGCGGCTGAACGGGTTTGCCCACCACATCGCGTCGAGTGCACTTTGATCTCACGAAGACGTTCTCGGTGTGGGTCCCAAGTTGGATATCGCGCGTGCATAGCGACAGCCTTGCCCACCATGTCCACACCATACGGCCGACCAATAGCCGGTTCTCACTTCACCCGTACGGCCTCCGGAACCCGCTTAGGGGGGCAGAGAACCAGCCGTCGCGAGAACGAAACGGTGCACCGGGCATCTCAGGCAGTCACTTCTTCGCCTATTTTCCATACAATACCCTGAATTCCATTTAATAGGAGGTGTCTACCATGCCCATCGGGCCAATTCCCCGCGGTTGCATTGCTGTCTGCGCCCCAGAAGCGGGAGACGTCACCCAAGAAGTTCCCTTCTTTAGCGGCGTGGTTCAATTTTCGAGCGCGTGCTTAAGCTTGTCCAATGTCACGGTCACCGGTTGCACCGTCACCGACGTCTTCTTTACGTCCGTGTCATCCCGCGCTGTCGGCATTACGGTCGCCGTAGCCGTTGATATCGCATTCGACGCAACCGTTGATGGATTCACGTTCCACGGCACCGGAACCGTCGAGGGTAACATCTTTTTTGTCCGGGTACTGCTGCCGACTAAAGGTGGATCGCTCATCTCTCCACCCGACTGTGCGGGAAATTTCACCTGCACGGCCCGGTATGCCGGCGTCGATCCCACTACCGGCCAACAGCAGTTCATCGTGCATCTCAGGGGAGACGTAACGTGCGTCTACTGCTCCCCAATACCCTACGTCATTGTGAAAGACTGCCGACCGGTTAAAGACCGGGTTGAAGACTAAGTCCCGCGGTTAAATGTCAAGATCCATTTTTCTCACGGGACAGCCGGGAAAAGCCAGGCTGAACTAACCGT
>NZ_JABBVZ010000123.1 GCF_012933365.1 Sulfobacillus harzensis
CAGCAATGCGGTAATAATCGCTAAACGCTTTCTCATCGATTTCGCATCCTTTCTTTGATTCGGAGTGCAATTTGACAGTAGCAAAGGCTGTCCATTTTTGCCAAATTTTCGTAGGGCATTTTTGCAGAAGATTGCCCAAAAAATCCCGAATTCTGTCTTTATTGATGTGGGGACGTGTTGGAGGATGAAGCACGCCGCGCGGTGCGGCAGGATTGGTGGCAGGAGGCGTTGGCTGTTACCAACCGCATTCTGGAGATTGTCGGGTTGTTGCTCCCACAGAAGGTTGCCCCCCATTTTGGGAAAAGCCTGTCACTGTGGCAGCTCTAACCCGGTGTATGGGATGCGGGCCGTCGCTTTGCGAGGTGAACACTATGAGGCGTTGATGGCTCCGCAAGATTTGTCGCGTGGCGCGTCTCACGATCCGTGGCCACTGGCGCGCTATCGAGGCAAAAAGAGGGCCTGATCCGATTGTCAGGCGTTTGGCGATCCGGGAAATAGGGATTCGCGCGAAACAGGGTTACGTTCGGGGCGTCTTTGGCAAGTCTTCCAACATTTAAGCGGAACGCTTGAGGTCCCCCAAATTTGTGTCGTTTTCGGAGACCACTGTACATAAAGCCGAGCGCTGCCGTCGCAGTAGTCAACTCGTCAGCCGTCAGCACCGTGTTGCTGATCAAATCGACGAGATGCTGGCCATTATAATGCGGCATAAAGGTCTGCCCGTTGTGTGCAGCAACGCACGCGCCCAACAGCCCCCATCGTGTCCAACGGGACCAACGTCGCCGGGTCTGCACCACTGACGCTCGATACTTCCTGAGCGTAGCACAGGCGACAAAAAGCCCGGATCCGCTTAGGAGCTAAACATCAGACGGACACTGAACGCTCGCGATGAGTCTCCATCAGTCGCCGTACTATTGATATCGGACTGACTTTAGGTCGAGCCATCGACCGAAACGATAGAAGAGTGCCGTTTCGCGTTGATGCGAACCATCGTCCCCTAGTCTTGAGTACAAATGAATTTACATACGCCTTATTTTGTACGGAAGCTAGTAATTGCGTTGACGTTAACGTAAAGTGACTGTATATTGCAAGTGTTATAAGAGATAACCGTAGTTTCGTTTGTCCCGTGTTCACGGGGCGTTAAGCGCGAAGCGGCAACGATCGTGCGGATACGATGAGATTTCTGAGCTGTGCTAAGCGGAAGGTTGACGACACCGGGCCGCCGACGAACTTCAGACAAAGAGGGGGTAGGCTATGAACTCGAAACGGATGCGCAAACATTCGCAGTCCTATACGATTAATGAACTCAGTACGCTCTATGACGTGACTCCACGCACCTTGCGCCACTATGAAGACGTTGGGCTGTTGACGCCAATTCGGCAAGGTGCCCGACGATTATATCGCGAACGCGATCGCGTGCGCCTGCAACTTATTTTACGGGGGCGGCGACTCGGCTTCGGACTCCCCGAAATTCAAGAAATGCTCGATTTGTATGATGCCGATCCCACGGAAGTTGCGCAACTGCGGGACGTCATTCGGCGTGGTGACGCTAAACTCGAGGAGCTGCGAACCCAGGTGGACGAACTGCAAACGATGATGGCGGAAATTACGGAGTTGCGCGCGAAGATGCAACGCCGACTGGATCGGATCTTAAACCAGGAGGGCTAGCTATGGAACATCTGTCCTATGCATATGGGACCAATCACTTTGATCAGGCCTCGGAACTCCAAGCGGTGTTAAAGCATCTTTGGCCCGCCTCTGGCGATCATTGGGAAGACCTTCGACAGTTTGGGGCGCTGGCGGGACAAGAGTTATATGAGGCGTCGTATCACATCGACCACGACGCGCCGCCCGTCCTGGTAGCCCATGACCTGGACGGCAATCGAATTGATCGCGTCCGCTTAAGTCCAGCCGAGCGCCAGGCTTTGGCCGCGACCGCTTGGATCACTCAACCGCCATATCGTGGGGAAGGCTGGCTGTATCATTACGCTCTCTTATACCTTTTAGCCGATCCGGGTCTCGGTTGTATTCTGACCATTACCGGGCAAACGGCCTATGCGTTGCACAAGTATGCGACCGTAGCGATTCCCCAGGCGGATGCAATAAAAGACGCCTTGCTCTCGGGAAAGGCTTGGGGTGCGACCTGGATGACCGAATCCCAAGGAGGCAGCGATCTGGGGGCCAACCAGACGGTGGCTCGGCAGTCCGGCGACGTGTGGCTCTTGACCGGCGATAAATATTTTGCCAGTGGAGCCGGTTTAACCGATTACGCCATCACGACGGCCAGGCCGGAGAGCGGGCGCCCAGGGCCCAAAGGTCTCGCGTTATTTCTGTTGCCCCGATTGACACGCGAGGGAACCCTCAACTTTCACGTGCGGCGGTTAAAGGACAAGAGTGCAACACGGGCTGTGCCTTCCGGGGAAGTCGAATTGAATGGCAGCGAAGCCTACCTGATCGGCCAAGCCGACCAAGGCATTTACTACACGCTCGAGAATCTGACCGTGTCTCGCCTAGCTAATGCGGTGGTGGCGATGGGCATTGGCAAAAAAGCTCAGTTGGAGGTGATCCAGCGGGTTGTCCGGCGGCAGAGTTTCGGCCACGTGTTAGAGACGCATCCCCTAATCCGGCGCGATTTGACCGACCTCACCGTGCGCTCTGCGGCGGGATTGACCTTAGCATTCTATGGCGTCCAGAAATTCGACGGCGCATGGGGCGACCGTCCCCCGTATTCCGGCCGTTATCATCTCGCCCGTTTTGTCACCCATCTGGCCAAAAGCCGCACGGCGGACCATGCGGCGGCGATGACCGCGCTCAGTATGGAACTCTTCGGGGGACTGGGATTTCTGGAGGAGTACGGTGTCGCCCGGTGGCATCGGGAAGCGCTCATCACGCCCATTTGGGAAGGACCGAGCAATATTCAAGCATTGGACTTTCTGGAAACCGTGAAACGCCAGCGGGCGCACCAGGCATTTTTGTCGGAGATTGTGCCCATGTTGGACCATGCAGGTACGCCGGAAGCCCAATACGCACGGGTCCAGCTCGAGCGGCATCTCGAACGCTTAGCCACGCTTGAAGGACGCGAAGCCGAATGGTATGCCAAAGAGTCTCTGACCGCTGTCGCGGATGCCGCGCAAGTCGCGCTTTTATATGATATGGCCCGAAGCCAAGGTGAGCCCTATGCCCACTTGGCGGAACTCTATAGTATCCGCTTCCTCCGGCACCGAGAGTATCCCTTTGCGGTTGACCAAGAAGCGAACCTCTGGGGAGGGGGATGGCGATGAGAAGTCTGCTGGTCCACGAAACCTTACGAGACGCGGCGTACCAGTATGAATCGACCCCGGTTGTCAGTAGCGCTGTCACTTATACGTATGGGAGCATCTACGAGCGAACGGTACGGCTCGCCGATAGTCTGACCCGGCTTGGGATTAGGCGTGGTACGATGGTTGGCGTGATGGATGTGAACAGTCACCGTTATTTTGAACTCCACCACGCGCTCTCCATGGTGGGAGCGGTGATCCACACGATTAATTTTCGCCTCTCGCCTCAGGATATCCTCTGGACCATCGGCCAGGCGCACGACGAATGGCTCTTCCTCTGGAACGGCTTTGGGACACTGACTGATGTCGTGGCGCCCGCGTGCCCTCACGTGGTGTGGATGAGTGAGGCCGCGGGGCCGGATCGGGAACCGGATTATGAAACGCTGGTCGCTGAAGGGCGTTTCCGGGTGCCTGACATCGCCGGGACCATTGCTCCCAGCGATGTCTACTCCGTGTTTTACACCACGGGGACCACGGGCCGTCCCAAAGGGATTCGCTATACGCACCAGCAAATGCTGTCCGGCGCCCTTCAAATCGCCCATGCCTTGGCTCTTCAGGATACCGGAGCCAACCTGACGGGGTCTGACGTCATAATGCCGCTCATTCCGTTCTTTCATATCCATGGTTGGGGTGTCCCGTTTATCGCCCCCTATCTTGGAGCGCCCCTGGTATTGCCCGAGCGAAGTGGCCCGGAAGAGCAAGTTGAGCTCATCCGGCAACACGAGGTGACCTGGAGCAACATGGTGCCGACACAACTTTTTATGCTGCTTGAAGCCACCTCGGATCCGTTACCACTCAAAGTCCTGACCGGCGGCAGCCCGTTGTCATCCGGACTCGCGCGTCAGGCGGATCGGCAAGGCATCCAGTTTTCCCTCATTTACGGCGGGTCCGACCAGTTGGGGAGTGCCATTTCCGCGGCACCCGGTCTGACTGGACCGCAACGGTTGGACGCGCTGGGGTCACGTCTTACGCCGTTCCCGATGGTGCGCATGGAGGTGCGGGATTCCGCGGCAAATCAGGTTCCATCAGACGGGGCGACCTTGGGCGAACTGTGGATCCAGAGCCCATGGCTTCCCGACGGTTATCTCGATAATCCAGAAGCGTCCGATGCGGCCTTCGTTGGCGGATGGTTTCGCTCCGGCGATTTGGCTGTGAGATATCCTGACGGGCAGATCTCAGTCATGGATCGCATCAAAGACGCGATCAAAAGCGGCGGGGAGTGGGTTGCCGGCAGTGTCATTGAATCCATAATCTCGGAGTTGCCCGGCGTACATAGCGTGGCGGTCATTGCCATTCCCGATGCACGCTGGGGCGAGCGTCCCAAAGCGGTGATTGCGGCGGGGTCCGGAGTGGATGCCGATAGGGTGCAGCAGGCACTCAGCCGAGCAGTGGACGAAGGGCGTCTCGCTAAATTCTGGATCCCAGACGTGATGGAATTTGTTGAATCCCTCCCAATGACGAGCGCCGGCAAAATCAACAAAACACAATTGCGGAACGCGTCGCGATGACTGAGCCACTCGGTATCAAACGGCCCAACGCGGACGGATCGTTCGGCTTCGGAAGCTCCATCGCACGCTCGGAGCGTTCTGTCGCGACATCGGTGGACACGCGTCACTCGCCCAACGACGGCCGGGCAGCGTTTCGTGGGAGCGGGAAGCACTCGGACCCAAATACCCGTCAGCTGACAACCGCTTAGCAGGAATCCAGGGGCATACCATACGTCATCGGGTGCCATACACATCTCAAAGTCCCCGTCCCTCGCACTACCGGCGCGCCGCCTGACGGTCAGCGCTGAGCGCGGTGAACACTTGGCGAAGCACACCTTCAGAGCAGTGGGCGTAAATGCGGGTTCCATGAGCTCTCGCGCAATGCGTTGCCCCTGGAATTACGGATGCACCGCTAGGAGCCTTTTCATTTAACCCACATTTCGCACCCTTGGTGGAGGGATCTGAGGTGCTGACAGGCCAGGCTAGCCGGACGGTATGTGAGTGAAACGGCGAGAATCCGTGCCGACCAGCAGTAAGGCATGGCGCTGGACGAGGGTTAATTCGCTGTGGCTGCGTCGGAGTCGCCCGTACGCATCGCGCCAGAGAATAACTTGAACGGGTGCAACGATTTGTTTGAGCCGGTTGGTCGTCGGGGCTGGTTGGAGCGCGTGATTGGGATAGGGCACGTGAAACCGAGCCGTTTGTCATTTTGCCACATGACCGCTTGAAGGCACTGCCAGAGCAAGAGGGCCATATAGACGACATAGACATAGGGTGTAATTTTGCGGGTGTCTTTCAGGAACAACAGAGCCACCGCCAAGGGCCCGTTTGATTAGGCGCGAGACAAAGCAATGCCGTCATCACATAGGTGCCCCACCGTGTCAGGACTGATGAGTTTGGAATCGGCAACAAACACATGTGCTCGCGGACGTCGTCCGCGAGGCTCCGTCCCTGGCTGAGCACCGGGCCAACTCCCTATAGCTGGACGATCCAGAGTGATCCGTCCTGTGTCAACCACTTTCGACCCGATGGGTTAATTTGCCGTCTTCTTGGGAGACGTTAGCAGTGCACAGTCCTGATGCGCGGGGCGGTGCCGGCCAAAGCCCAGCGATAGAACTGCGTCGGCGGCCAATCCGCCAAACTTCCATGCATCCGCCGCATAGGTGATCCAGGCCGCCACGGCCTCGTAGGCAGCCGCCAACGTCGAGAACACCTGGTTGCCCAGACAGTCCGCCTCCAACACGCTGTGCCAGGATTCGATGTGCGCGTTTTTGTTCGGCGTAGCGTTGGGAATGCGTTCGTGCACCATGTCCAACGCTGCCACGCCCTCCGCCCAGTCTTGGGTGGTAAATTGGGGGCCATTATCGGTTTATCTAAACGCGTTTGCATTGAGCGGCAGTGCTGCTAAGAAGCGTTAGCGCCAACACACATGACCCTATCAGTTGTGATTCACCATGCTGCTTCGCACCGGCCAACCAGCCACTTCCGAAACACGGCAATCGGGCGGTCATTGTTGTCTAGATTAGGCAAGTGTCGTGCTCACCGCCAGCGGTGCGGTCCGCTATATGGGCTATTCGTTCACCTTTCCCATCCTGCATCGTTATACTGATGAAGACACTATTATCGAAGGAGACCGCGATGACCCCATCCCGTGCCTACACCCCTCCTGGTCGCCACCGATCGCCCCACCGCCATGGGCGGTTGCGCTGGCGGGTCCAGTGGTGGCAGCCCGCACTGATCCTCGTCGGACTGGCCATGGGGCTCCTGGTAGTTTCTCGTCCACGAGTGAACCTTGCCGCCAGCTCCACGGCTCTCTCGAAGGTGGTCCTCCAGGGGTGGGGTACGCATGTGGTAGCGGCGTCACTGACGGACGCGCCGGGTGGACCGCAACGCTTGCGGGTTGCCGGGAACACCTTGTGGCCGGCGCATGTGCTTCCTTCGGATCGGGCCGTTGAGTTGCGGGTCACGGTTGCCGGACTGTTCGGGTGGCGCGCTCGGCGCGTGGTCACGGTTACGACCCCGGCTGCGCCGCAACTCGCTTCCAATCGCCTGCGTGTGGATGTCGGGAAGGCACCGGCTGCAAACTTTAGGGGTGCCGTCGCGCAAGTCCGGTTTCCGGCGACGGGTCACGTTCAGGCGGTGGGCGGCCCTCAGGTGGTGATCGGAACGGCCCCTAATGCGCCAGACCAACACGGCGCGGTCGCATTGCAGGTTCGCGCCCGACCTTGGGAACCCTGGGGATCCGTGCAGACGGTGCACTGGGCGTCGGTCCCATGGCTGACGGCAAATGCGCACTTGGTTACAGCGGGCCATGCCAACCTGTCAACGGCACCGCTTGATGTCACCTTTTCGGCACCCGTCCGGCGTTCCGCGCTGTCGCACTGGACCTTGGCCCCGGCAGTAGCCGGACGGTGGCATCGGGCCACGGATCGCACCTGGCATTTTCAGCCGACAGGCCGGGGATGGGCACCGGATACAACCATCGTGCTCCATCTCCCTAGGGGAAAGCACGGTCTGGTCGCCCGGGATGGTGCCATGTTGGCGCAGGCGTCTCACACGTTAACCGTGCAACTGCCGCAGGGCACGACGCTCCGGTTGCAGCAATGGCTGGCGGAACTCGGGTACTTGCCCCTTCGATGGACGCCCACGGTGGGGGCGCGGGCCGGGCAGCGGGGGTGGGACTCCGTGTACCAACCGCCGGCAGGCTCATTTACGTGGCGCTATCCGGCGGTCCCGTCCGCGCTGAAATCCCTCTGGAATCCGACGTACTGGACCGCGATGACCCAAGCGGCGGTGATTGCCTTTCAACACCAGCAGCATCTGCCGGTGAACGGCATTCCCGGCCCCCAGGTTTGGATGGCGCTCCAACAGGCGGTGCGGCATCACGCGGTCAATCCGACGCCGTACGCCTATGTCTATGTCTCGGAAACATTGCCGGAACGGCTATGGTTGTGGGTGGCCGGGCATGTCGTGCTGACCACCCTCGCGAATACCGGAATTCCCGAGACGCCGACCACACTGGGGAGTTACGCCGTCGATGAACGGCGGCCCTTCCAGATCATGCGGGGAATCAATCCCAACGGCACGTCCTATGCGGATCCGGTCCATTGGATTAACTACTTCGATAAAAGCCAAGCCGTGCATGGATTTCTGCGGGCGCAGTACGGATTTCCCCAAAGCTTGGGTTGTGTGGAGGTGCCCATTCCCGTGGCCCAAAAGATCTATCCGCATCTCTATATCGGAGCGCTGGTGACGGTGGAACCCCCGGGATCAGCGCCGTTGGTGCGCCCTAATTCTGCTGCCCAGTAACCTTGGACCAAATCCCGAGTGCGTTTGCCCGTTGCGAGTTGTCGTTTTCACCAATAGGCTTGCGGGTCCGTGTCCGTTATTCGACACCGACTAAGACGCAAGCGTCTCTTAGTCATTGAACAGCAGCCGATTGGTTCCATGAATCAACTTCGGCTCGCGATGGTTTAGGAGGCACCGGATGGGATTGGGTTTGCCAATTACCGCTACCATCGCAATGACTGGGTGGGTTAATGACGAAAGATTTGCAGTGCCGTGGGCGGGAGAAGCATGTTACAGTTACGGTGCCAAGGGCCCGATGGCTCGTTCCGGATTCCATTTGCGTGCGACACGCTGCAACCAACTAGCCCAGGGGAGGCTTGGCAACAGTACGGTAAACGTCCGGTTGCAACGGCAACGCATCTGCTGCTCATCCTCCTTTAAGGCACATTTGTCTCGCCTTCAGCCGGCAGGGGGCGCGCCGCAATTCCCGCGCTGCCTAATAGCAGCGACTTGCCGGTAGGCAATAACCCCTGCGACTTCCCTATAGGTTGGTGCAGTGGCCGATGACAATCCTTCTTCCAATCCAGACGGTGAGTGGGCTGCTAGGAGCTTTTTCAAAAATTGACCCGGACGGCTCCGCGGACGGGTGTCAAAATTCGCTGGGGTGGGCGGCCATTTG
>NZ_JABBVZ010000124.1 GCF_012933365.1 Sulfobacillus harzensis
CTGGACGGTTAGTTCAGCCTGGCTTTTCCCGGCTGTCCCGTGAGAAAAATGGATCTTGACATTTAACCGCGGGACTTTAATGAACACGGAGCTAGTGTGGCCAAGGATGGGCCGGTTTACGCGTATTGTGGGAATTCTGGAAGGGAAGGGTAGTCCCAGAGGGAGGGATCGTTTTTGGCGCGATTCTTGTACAGTCTCGACAAGAAAACACGCTGGTCGGACACGTGGCCGGAAAAATCGGACGACCTTTGGGTGGACATGGGCCCGAACGATCAAGGCCACATACAGGAGATTGTGGAGCATCTGTACCGGGCTCACCCCAAGGTAATCGAGCACTTGCTGCACGGGGAGAACAGGCGCCCAAGCCTGTTGGTCGAGGACGACGCGGTGAGCTTTATGTTGGCCCTCGTGCCGACCCATCAAGATGAGCCGCTGCATCATTTGAGTTTCATTATTGGCAAGCACTTTCTGGTGACCGCTCATTTGGATGACGATTCGCCGGTGGTCGACCAAGCCTTTGGCTATATCAAGCAGAATCAAATGATGGACGAGGGGGTGGACTTCGCCTTATATCAAGTGCTGTCGGGACATGTGGAGGCCCTTCGACACAACGTTAATGTCATCGATCAGCAGTTTGAACGCTTGCACGAAATGATGTTGGATCACCCGTACAAGGATATGGCGCCATTGATCCTCAAACTCAGGAAGCGAGCCATGGAGGCGAAGTACATGCTCGACCCGGAAGGGTCCATTTTTGAGCTCTTGAAGTCGAGCGACTTTCCGTACGTGCGCAAGAAGAATCACCCTTACATGCAGGATGTCGCCTATATGATGCAGGAGGTCGTCTCCGAGGTGGAGCAAATCCGCTCGGGTCTGGCCGAAATGGTGGAGGCGTACACGTCTTTGCAGTCTAATGCAATAAACTTGGTGATGCGCTTCCTAACCGTTATTTCCGTGCTGTCCCTGCCGGCTACCACTATTGCGTCGATTTACGGCATGAACTTTAAAATACCGGAACTCAAATGGAGCTTTGGGTACTGGTATGCGCTATCTCTCATGCTGGTCGTCACGCTGGTGCTCCTCTACGCCATGAAAAAAAAGAGTCATCGGGGTTAGGGTGGGAATATCTGGAGAAAATACAAGGAGAGTGATGACGCCGTGATTTAAGGAGGAACTATGCAAGACCTGATGACTTCATTCAATGCCCCTGACCCGACCCCTTGGACCGGAACCTTTCAGCAGTATTTGGATCAAGTGCAGGCCACTCCGCAGATTACGGATTCCGCCCATCGGCGTCTCTATCGCATGATTATGGCAGCGGGACCTAAAGATTCCGAAGGACGCTATCCCTTTTTTGCCGACCACCTTTTTGGTATGGACGAAACCATCCGCACCTTGGTGGAAGACTACCTGCGGCCGAGTGCCCTGGGATTTGAGGTGAAAAAGCGCATTCTCCTCTTGGTGGGCCCCGTCAGTGGGGGAAAGTCCACATTGGTGTGGCTCTTGAAGCGTGGGCTGGAAGCCTTTAGCCGTACCGATGCGGGTGCGCTGTACGGCATTCAAGGTTGCCCCATGCATGAAGATCCCTTGCATCTGGTGCCACACGCCCTTCGACCCACCTTGAGCGAACGGCTGGAGGTCGCCATTGACGGTGAGCTTTGCCCTTGGTGCCGGTATCAGTTAGAGCGGGTGCACCACGGGCGGTTTCAAGAAATGATGGTGGAGCGGGTGATTCTTTCAGAAGGCCGCCGGGTGGGCATTGGGACCTATGCGCCGTCCGATCCCAAAAGTCAGGACATCAGCGAACTCACCGGTTCGGTGGATTTCCACGCCATTTCGCAATATGGCAGTGAATCAGACCCCCGCGCCTTTCGCTTTGACGGCGAGTTGAATATCGCCAACCGCGGGCTCATGGAGTTTCAGGAAATGCTCAAGTTGGATGAGAAGTTTCTCTATCATCTCCTCTCCTTAAGCCAGGAAGGCAACTTCAAGACGGGCCGCTATGAGCTCATTTCCGCCGATGAGGTGATTGTGGGCCACACCAATGAGCACGAGTACAAGAGCTTTGTGCAGAACCCCCGCAATGAGGCGCTCATTTCCCGCCTTTTTGTGCTGCCGGTGCCCTATAACCTGGACCCGGAAGCCGAGGTCAAGATTTATGAGAAGCTCATTCGGCCCCATCGCTCGCCCGAGGTTCACATCGCGCCGTGGGCGCTCGAGACGGCGGCCGCTATTTCCATCTTGTCCCGCATTGAGGAGTCGCCGAAGCCCGGCGGAGACCGCTTGACCAAATTTCAGTTGTACTACGACAAATCGGACAAGGAACGATATCAGGCCTTGCGGCGGGACGGATGGCTGACCGGTGAAGGGCTTCGGGGCTTAGATCCGCGCTTTATGCTGAATCGGCTAGCAGCGCTCACGGCCAACCCGGATCGGGAGTGCATTGACGCCAGCGACGTGTTGAAGAGTGTCACCGAGGGGATCGAGCGCGATCCGTTCATGGACAAGGCGGAGCGCAGCCGTATGCTGGAATGGGTTGGCATGGCGCGCGAGTGGTATGACCGCAAAGTGGAGGAAACGGTGCTGGAAGCCTTCGCCCATGACTGGAGCGATGAGTTGGCTAACCTCTATCACAACTATGTCGACAACGTAGTGCTGGCCGTGCGTCAAGGCCCTGGCGGACGCTCCGATCAGGCGCTATTGCGTTCCATTGAGGAGCGCATGGGAATTAGTGAATTGCAGGCGGCGGCGTTTCGCGAGGAAATCTATACCCGCATGGAAATCGCCAAGAAGCAGAATCGGGTCGTCAGTTTCCTCGACCATGCGGGCCTGCATCGGGCACTACGGGAGAAGCTTCTGGACGACATGCGCGACGAGGTGAAAATCACTACCCAAGGTCCGGTGCCCGATCGGCGCACGCTCGAGAAGATTGAAGCCGCCGTGGCCTCCATGGTGGCCTCCGGGGGCTATTGCCCTCGGTGCGCGTCCAAGGCGATCCATCACGTGGGGAGTTTGTTAAACCGATGACAAAACCTAACACCTACAGTGTGGCGCGAAGCCTGTTGCAGGACCAACCACTGTTCAGCGCCGAGCGCCGCCGCCACCAGGCTAAGGTGAAAGAGGCCATCCGCCAGCATTTAGCCGATATGGTGACCGATGAGAAAATACTGGTCAGCGATGGCCGCCGCACGCTTTCCGTGCCGGTGCCCGAATTGAACGAGTTCCGGATTCGTTTTGACCCGGAGACCCAAGAAACGGTGGGCCAAGCGGCATCGGAAGGGCGTGGCGCCAAACCAGGGCAGTCAGGCGGCACCGAGGCTAAGGGCGGCAAAGAGGGAGGAAGCCAGCCGGGCTTGGACATCGAGGAGACTGAGGTGTCCATGGAGGAGATTCAATCGGCCGTTTTCTCGGAGTTGGAGCTGCCCGACTTGGATCTGACCAAGCCGGCACCCGGTGCGGGGCGGGACTTTCGCCCCGTGAGTGTCGGCCGTCATGGCCTGAAGTCGCAATGGGATCGGCGGCGGACTTTAAAGGCTGCGCTTTTGCGCCATGCCCAGAACCCCTCCAGCCCGTCCGGGCTAAGCGAAGAGGATCTGCGGTTTCGGGTGTTTGATCCGGTCAACGATGATCAGGGCGGGGCGGTTGTGATTGCCATGATGGACACTTCCGGCTCGATGGGCAGTTTCGAAAAGTATTTGGCCAAAAGCTTCTTTTATTGGACCACGGAGTTTTTGCGCCAGAAGTACCCGCAGGTGGAACTGGTATTTTTGGCGCATGATGTCCGCGCTCGTGAAGTCGATGAGGAGACGTTCTTCCACCGTGGGGCGTCGGGCGGCACCGTCTCCTCCTCCGTGTATCGCCTCGCCCTGGAGATTGTGGAAAACCGCTATCCCTTGGACCGGTACAACATCTATGCGTTTCACTTCACCGATGGCGGCAATCTCACCTCGGACAATGCCCTGGCGGTGGAAACGGGGACGGCGTTGACGCGGCGGGTGACCCTCTTTGGCTACGGCGAGATTCATGACACCGAACGCAATCCCTCACCATTGTTTCAGGAATTTCACCAAGTGCCCGGCATGGGGGTGGTGATATTGCGCGACAAAGAGGATATTTTTCGCGCCATGACTCACTTTTTCGGTCGGACGGAGGTGGCGCGCGATGCTTGATGAGGGAACCATCAACCGGCTGTTGGAACGAGTGTGGCCGGTGGCGGAACAACTCGGATTAAACCCCGGCCATGTGCACTTTGAACTGGTTTCCCCCCAAACCATTCAAGTGTTGGCGTCCCATGGGGGGCTGCCGGTGCGGTACAGCCATTGGAGCTTTGGTAAGAGCGAGCAGCGGTTGAAGACCGCGTTTGACTTTCGCCTCACGCAAATTTATGAGTTGGTGATTAACAACATCCCCGCCTACGCGTTTATCGACGAGACGGTGGGGGAAGCCGAGGCTCTCATGATTGTGGCTCACGTGATTGCCCACGCGGACTTCTTCCGCCATCACCGCGGCTTTCAGCATTTGCCCGTCGATATGCTCGCCCGGGCTGCCCTGCATCGCCGGCACATGGCGCAATTTCGCCGTCAGTATGGTGATGAGGCGGTGGAGAGTCTCATCGATGCGGCTCACATTTTGGCGGATTTCAGTGGGGAAAGTCTCAGCCCCAGCGGACTCGGCGAGCGGCCGGACGACGTCCTTGGCATTGTTGCCAAAACGGCGCCTGGCCTGCGTGATTGGGAACGGGATGTGTTGTCCTTGGTATGGGAGGAGGCACGCTACTTTTGGCCGCAACAGGTTACCAAGGTAGCCAATGAGGGCTACGCGACGTTTTTTCACACTCAGATTCTCCGTCGGGTGGATACCAGCGCAGAAGAAAGTTGGGAGACAGCACGCCTCAACGCGCAGATTGTTCAAGTGCACCCGCCGCAGTTAAACCCCTATCGCCTTGGGTATTTGCTCTTTCAGGAAGCCTTCCATGAAGGCGGATGGGATGCCGTCGCCCTAGCCCGAGACATCTATGACGATGCAGGATTGGTGCGTGCCTATCTCGCCGACGAATTGGTGGAGCGGGCGGGCTTGGCATTGTTCCGGGAGCGGGAAGCGCAGCCTGAGCCCCGCCAGGCTAATCCCAGCGAAATCCGCGTCCGTTTGCTACGCGACTTAGACCGCGCCGGCTTGCCTCGTCTGGTGGTCGAAGAGGCGGGACCGGAGGGCTTGGTGCTGCGGCACCTATATGATGGGCGAGACTTAGATTTGGCTCAACTGCCGTTTGCCTTAAGGGACGTGGCCACGCGCGTTTGGAAAGGCCCCGTCACCATTTTGACAATGCGGCAGCGCGTACCCCATCGCATGACCCATAATGGCGTGGATTGGGTAGATCAGGTGGTGTAGACGGGATGAAAGAAAATGGACGGCCGAAGCCGTCCATTTTTAGGTGCTACGCATGAGTCCAGATGATTATTGGTTGCGGTCAGCCAAGTTCTGCTCCGCCATCTCAATCATCTTGCGGACCATGTGTCCGCCCACAGCACCGCACTGACGGGCGGGGATTTCACCCCAGTAGCCGTCGTCAACGCCCTGCAGGCCCAGCTCGTGAGCGACCTCGTACTTGAACTGGTCAAGGGCCTTCTGGGCGCCTTGCACCACAGCACGGTTGCCGGTGTAGCTGCCTTTCGCCATCGTTTTCACCTCCTCTTTCCGAAGTGGTCATAGTATGGCTTCCCCGTGGGGCTTAAACCCGGGAAGTTTCAAGGAATGGTGACAAGAAATGGACGGCTCGCGCCGTCCATTTTGAAGGTGTTCTCACGATTCCGGAATGATTAGCGGGTGGTCCGTCCAGCCAGGTTCTGCTCGGCCATCTCAATCATTTTGCGGACCATGTGTCCACCGACAGCACCACATTGACGGGACGGAATTTCGCCCCAGTAACCGTCATCGACGCCCTGCAGGCCCAACTCGTGAGCAACCTCGTACTTGAATTGGTCAAGAGCCTTCTGGGCACCCTGCACCACGGCGCGGTTGCCGGTGTAGCTGCCTCGTGCCAAGGAATTCACCTCCTCATATCTGAAGTGGTCATAGGGTTTTCCCGCGCGAACCAAACGATGCCGGTAAGTTTTTCCGTCCCTTGCATCTTTTCAATGACATCGTTGTGCGATATATTTAAATAAATCGGAGTACGATATAAATGGAGGGATGCCCGTGATGAATATCAAGAACTCGGTCACAGAGGAAGAGTATCGGGCATTGGCGGAATTTCGCTACGGCTTGCGCAAATTTTTGCGTTTTAGCGAGGCGGCGGCCCGCAAGCATGGGATTACGCCTCAGCAACACCAATTGCTGTTGGCCATCAAGGGGTTTCCGGGGCGCGACTACGCAACCGTCAGCGAGCTGGCGGAGCGTCTGCAGCTCATGCAGCATAGCGTCGTGGGAATTATTGACCGCTCGGAACAGGCTAATCTCGTATATCGGCGCACCCACGCCGAGGATCTCCGCGTCACCGAGGTGCACCTTACGCCGTTGGGCGAGGAGGTGTTGGAGGCGCTTACGGTGGCCCATCGCGATGAGCTCAAACGGAGTCGCGAGTTCTTGGCCAGTCTCAACAAAGTGTTGGGAGAGATGGACCCTCTCTTCCACCCGGTGGAGGAAGACGAATGACATCAAAGAGCGACCAGATGGCGCGGGTTGCCCTGGGAGACTTCACGACAAACGGCCGCCGATTGGCGATGCTGAGTGCCATCGCAGCTGCCATTGGAATCATGGGCGGGCTGGTCGCGTGGGTGCTGCTCCGCCTCATCGGCCTCATTACGCATCTTGCCTATGATGGGCGTGTGGGCTGGTCGCTGGTGGCGCCGAATCCGTCCCATTGGGGCATCCTCTCGGTAGCTGTGCCCATCATAGGTGGTCTGATCGTCGGGCTCTTGGCGAAATATGGGACGGACAAAATTCGCGGCCATGGAATCCCTGAGGCGATTCAGGCCATATTGGAGAACGAAAGCAAAATGGAGCCGCGGGTTGCGGTGGTCAAGCCGATCGCCTCGGCCATCACCATTGGCACGGGTGGCCCGTTTGGCGCGGAAGGCCCCATCATTATGACCGGTGGGGCGATTGGCTCCTTGGTTGCGCAATTTTTCCGCCTCTCTTCTTTGGAGCGACGCACGTTGCTGGTAGCGGGGGCGGCAGCCGGAATGGCCGCAACCTTCGGATCGCCCGTATCCGCGGTGCTGCTGGCCGTTGAATTGTTGCTGTTTGAATGGCGCCCGCGAAGCTTGGTGCCGGTCGCCATTGCCAGTGCTCTGGCAGAGGTGGTGCGAAGTCTTCTGCTGGGCACCGCGCCGGTGTTTGCGACCCCAGCCACCCCCGGACTCCCGCTTTCCGTTCTGGTCTGGGCTGCCCTGGTGGGCATGGCAGCCGGGGTGATGTCCGGCGTGCTCACCAAGCTGGTCTACTTTATCGAAGACACCTATCGCAAACTGCCCATCCATTGGGTTTGGTGGCCCGCCATCGGAGGTTTGATTGTCGGCCTGGGCGGGCTGGTGGATCCGCGGGCCTTGGGCGTGGGATATCCCACCATTCGCGCCTTGGACGCCGGGCATCTGTTGTGGACCGCCGCCCTGGCGCTCTTCATCGTCAAGGCCGTCATTTGGATCGCCTCCCTAAGTTCTGGCACGTCAGGCGGCGTGCTGGCGCCGCTGCTGTTGCTCGGGGGCGCCTTGGGGACGGTGTTGAGCGCGGTTTTCCCCGGTCATGATACGGCCATATTGGCGACAGTGGGTATGGCCGCGATGCTTGGGGGCACTATGCGGGCGTCCTTTACGGCCACCATTTTTACGATGGAAACCACCCACAATTTTGCGCTCCTGTTGCCCGTGCTGGTGGCTTCCGTCGCGGGTATGGCGGTGACCGTACTCTGGATTCCGCGGTCGATTTTGACGGAAAAGGTGGCGCGGCGGGGTGTCCACGTGGCCCGCGAGTACGGCGTTCATCCGCTGGAGGGTCAGTCCGTGGCGGCGATCATGACGCTCCGGGATCAGGTCGTTATGTTTCGCGAGTCCACGCCGGTCATGGTCGCTGCCCAGCAATGTGGTGCTCATGCCAGCTTTCCCGTTGTGGATGGAACCGGCCAAGTGATTGGGATGGTGAGGCGGTCCGAGATTTTGTCTCGCCAGGGCGAACGCTTGTCGGTTGGTCAATTGTTGCATCCGTTGGTGTGGGTGAATGCTTGGGATCGGGTACGAGTGCTGGTGGAACTGCTGGCCCGCCATGACTGCAATGAAGCAGGGGTCAAGGGTCCCTCAGGGGAATTTGTCGGCTTCGTCACGCGCACGGATGCGTTTAAAACTTGGCGGAAGGTATTGGAGGAGGAGGAAAAGCGCGAGCGTGTCTTTGGCAGGCGCCCGGCTAAGACGGTTGTTAAGGATGATGACCGCCCATCATCGACGCGCATATCGTATTAAGCATCGAGGGTGGCCGGTTGTTCCCGGTCTTCTCTTTTCGCGAAAAACATCGTGTTACGATGTATGAGGAGGAGTGTGTCGTGACGGTTCGATGCATCGTCTGCGGGACGGCAAGCGAATTACCCGCTTGGGCAAAATTTGCCGAGGAATTGAAGGTCCACCCGGAACACGCGCGAGCCTTCGTGTGTCCCAGTTGTCGGCTGCGGCTGGAGTCCGACGCCAAATCCTTCTCCCTTGAAAAAAGATTTGTTGTACCGTATTTAGGGCCTGAACTGACGCAACTACAACACATGTAGCGGTGGTC
>NZ_JABBVZ010000125.1 GCF_012933365.1 Sulfobacillus harzensis
CTGAGGGTCGAGTTAACGGGCTACTCTACATGCGGAGCGACGGCATCGCGGACCGACTACGCACACAAGCTGCTAGGACGGTTTCTTGACCACGTCGACAGCGTCGATGTCGACCGTGATCAAGCTGTATCTTTGTCAGCGGAAATAACGGTAGACGGATAAGACGATACGGCCGCGCTAGTAAAATTGGCGTCATCCCTTTCCATGGCTAACGGTCATTGCTATGCTGAAACTGCCGGAGGCAGCGTTGACCTCCGGGATTTTTGAACGAGGGGGGCGCTGGTCACGGATAACGATCAATATCAGGATATCCCACAAGATGCGTTGGAACGCTTGAACCGGGAATCTGGACATTATGTGTTTACATCAGACTTAACGGTGAATGAATTTGTCTTGGTGGACGAAGCCGGATTTGAGCCATTGGGCTTGGTGATGGGGTCGTCCATTTATCATATTGGGTATCAACAATCGGCCTGGTCGAAGAACCAGGAGATGACGGTGCTGTCTCAGGCGATGTACAATGCCCGCGAGTTGGCCATGAGCCGTATGGAAGAAGAAGCCGATGCGTTGAAGGCGGACGGCATCATTGGCGTACGCCTCGAAGTAAAGCATGCTGAATGGGGCCAGCATCTGGCCGAATTCATCGCGATTGGCACCGCCGTCCGCGCCAAGGATGGCACCAGTCATCGGACCATTAAGGGAAAACCCTTTACCTCCGACCTCTCGGGTCAGGACTTCTGGACTTTGATGAAGACGGGTTACCGCCCCGTCAGCCTGGTGATGGGCTCTTGCGTGTACCACATTGCTCACCAAGGCATGATGGCGGCGTTGCGTCAAGTGGGCCAGAACCAGGAGATGACCATCTACACCCAAGGCCTCTACGATGCGCGTGAGCTGGCTATGGAGCGAATGCAGCTGGAAGCGGCCGATTTGCAGGCCGAGGGTATTGTGGGGGTGAGCCTCAACGAGTCTAGCCACCAATGGGGCTCCCACGTCATTGAGTTCTTCGCCGTCGGCACGGCCGTCAAGCGTTTCCAGGAGTCGAAGCTCACCGCTCCCAGTCTGGTGCTGCCGCTCGACGATCCGCGTTAGGGGGGACACGTATGCCGTGGTTTAAACGTGGCAGCGGGAATGACAAGCCCGATCCCAACCAGATCGCATTAAGCAAGACCCTGCAGGGAACCTTCCGTCAGTACAACGCCGAGACTGAGGAACAAATGCGTCGCGATCGGGAGGCGCTCGAGCGCGGCGGGATTCCCGAGGCGGCCGAAACGCGCGTGAAAAAAACGGTCTCCGGCCAACTGCCATGGATGAGCACCTTGGACATCAACGACTTATACTTGGCGGACGAAATCAGGATGACCCCCTTGGTGCAGGTCACGGGAAGCTGCTATTACCAAGCAGCGACCGACTCGGGGGGGCGCATCTATCTGGACAGCAACTACGATGCGGCCAACCTGGTGCATGCCTATTACCGAGCCAAGAACGACGCCGTTGACCGCATGTCGCAGGAAGCCGCCTTGGCAGGGGCCCATGCTATCGTCGACGCGAAATTCACGTTTTCACGCAATCAAACGGTGGTGGAGTGCAGCGTCATTGGCACGGCAGTATCCTTTGACGGGATTCGGCCGGGCAAGTCTCCGCTCATTAGTCCTTTAAGCGGTGAAGAGTTTTATAAACTGCTGCAGGTGGGATGGATGCCAACCCAATTCTGCTTGGGCTACCATTGGCATTGCATGCCGGTGGGGTACCGCACCCGCTCCATCAACTCCATGTGGAACTTTGCCAATCAGGAGCTCACGCCGGTAGTTGAGCGCTTTTCCGACACGCGCCGATATGCCGTTCAGCAAATGGCGGTGGATGCGCGCGGAGGGCCACGGGTTGATGGATTTGTCGGGGTGTCCGTCAAGACCGAGATCGAGGAAACGGAGCTTCGTATCTACGCGGGCTACGGGGGTTACGGGCTGTCGGGATTCGGCATGATGGGCAACGGGATCACCATTGACGGCACCTTCTTCCCCTATGGCAGTGAAGGGGTGGCGGAGGTTCCCGCCTACAATCTGGAGTTCTTTGCCACCGGCGCTGGGGTGGCGCATATTGGACAGGGACGGCTTAAGAAAGAGGACATCGGCGCTTTTCTCTCCGCCCTCAATTAGGGTCAGTCGAAGGTGAGTTATGCGGGTTATTATCGCGGAAAAACCGAGCGTTGCGCTGGACATCGCCCGGGTCTTGGGAACCCCGAAGAAACAGGATGGGTACGTTTCGGTTGGGGAGGATGTGGTGACCTGGGCCTATGGACACCTTGGCACTTTGGCTGCCCCAGAAGCCTATCAGCCGGCCTGGAAGCGATGGAGCTGGGATACCTTGCCCATGCTCCCGGAGGCGTTTCAGGTCGTGCCCATCACCAAGACCCGGGCCCATTTGCAGCTGGTCAAAAAACTCTTGAGATCGTGCGACCGCATTGTAGCGGCGACAGATGCCGACCGCGAGGGTGAGCAAACGATTCCTAAACATCGATAGAAACCAAATATGTTGATCTTGTTTTGGTTTGTTAGATCATTATTACCTATGGAGTTGATCTTGTTTGTGAAGTAATGTGTGCGCCCAGATTGAGCATTAAAACTATCAGATTGGACTTCCTACCGGTTAAGGTAAAAGGAGCAACATCGTGATTCAGGGTTCGGACCTGGGTCGCGATGAACCGGGAAGTGTTGCGACGTTGGGATATCCGGAGCTCTTGAAAACCGTCAATTATGTGAATCCCGCCCAGCGATTGGTGGGATCCGCCCGTTATTATAAGTCCCTAAGAATTGATGGCCTGCACTACGTGCACCATGTCGGTAACAGCACTGCCATCGCTCTGTGTCGGCCCGATCATCGAACCCATCACGAAGGAACCTCCTTCTTGCTCAGCTTGTTGCACCAAGGGCGACGCGTGAACACGGTCGCGCGCCATGCCCAGAACCTGAAAAAGTTTTTGGATTTCTTGATGTTGTGGGATCTCGAACCCACGTTGGCCGCACTGAATGACTCGCCGTTGAACCCCGGTGGTCCGTATCCTCTAGAAGTGATCTTGGAAGCCTTTGCGGACTACCTGCGTTGCATCCCCAAACGCGTGCGATTTGACAATGCCACCGGGGTGCCTACCTACGGAATCCACTGGGCCCTCCTCAAAGCGGTGCCACTCAACGCACACGCCCAGATGGAAGGCAAACTCAGCGTCTTGACGGACGCGTCATACGGACTTCAGGCCCGGGAATGGGGTGAGTTCCCGCCGGGTGCCATCGGCCTAATTCTGTTTACCGCCTGTCGGTACCTGGAATATTTGCAGAACCGGACGAAACGGTTCTCTCGTCTGCCGCTCGAGCAGATCCCCGTCAAAGAGGTCCGGGCTCGCCACTCCTTAATTGCGGGGACGGCGGGGCCCCGTACCTTCTTCGTCTTCGACGTGGCCAAATTGGCCCGCGATGCCGGAGTGGAAGGCCCCGCCGCGTCCTATCGTGCGGCGACGCCCGTGGGATTCAACACGGTCTTCACGGACGATGACGCCGACGCCTTCTTTGAACTTCTCGATCCCTATAACCGGCCGCTGGACCGTCTACTCTTTTCCGTGCTGCGGTATTTTGGATTGCGGCCGGGGGAAGCTGCTGCCATACAGTTGGACCCGACATCGCTGCCGCGTGATCTCACGAACTATCATGCAGCGCGCGACTCCCTGCGGAACCTGCGCGGCGATATCCAGTTTGTCCAGGAGTCCGGGTTGGCGGGCACCTGGGTGATTACGACCGGATGGAAGACCCCCGCGTCGCACCGGGTGGTGCCGCTGATTACGCATCGAATGCCCACCGAAGCCGGTTCGCATCCGGCGCGTCGCTTCCCCACGCAGGAGGAGTTCACGGACTTGCTTTATTGGGCGCTCGTCCAGCGCCAAGAGCGGCTACAGGGCGTCCGGCACGACCACGGAGGACTCTTTGTGTCGGGGTCGAATCGGGGGCGCGGAGGGGCTATCGACCGAAAGACGGTCTATCGCCTCTTTGAGCGGTATGCTGAGGCGCTGTATGTGCAAAGTCAGGAGCACATTGACTTGCGCGCATACAGTCCCCACACGTTCCGTCATCTCTTTGCGACCGTCCTCCTGCGCCACTATCGGAGACCGCTTGAGGACATCCGACAGTGGCTCGGTCACTCTTCGGTTGCGGTGACGCGGAACACGTATATTCATTGGTTGCCGGAAGCCGGCGACAGCCCGCAGCGCGGCTTGGTCGCTCACATGGCAGATACCTACGAGCAGCAATCGCAAGCCAGTCAACGTGCAGTCGATGAGGATTCCCGATGAGTTGGCAATGGGTGGATGTTGAGGACTATCTGCGGTTTCTTCATGACGAGTTACACGTGTCGAACCAAGCACTGTATGCCCACCGGCGGCTCGTGGCCGAATTGTGGCAACGGTTTCCCACACCGGGCGATTGGCTACAGGTGCCCCCCGAGCAACGCCCCGTGATTCAATACGGCCTTGTGGGTGAGTTTCGATACATCGTGTATTGGGCGTGGGCGACAAAATTCTGTGTGAGCGATGGACCGGAAGTCGAGGAGCGGCGCAAGGATATGCTCGCGTATTTTCACGCTCGCCCCAAAGGTTCCATGGTGAAGATAGCGATCGCGTTGGGCCTGCTCGAGGAACCCGACGTCGCGTATTTGTGTGGGGACCGCGACTGGATCGCCAACCCGGTAGCCAGACACGTGTTCCTGGTCGGCAAGCCCATGCGACAGTTCAGCGAAACCGACATCGCGTGGGCTCCGAAAATTCGACCCGGAGACAAGCGTTACGGGGTTCACACGCTCCGTGACCTCCGCTTTCGCTTCGGATACACCACCACGGCTGGCAAAGTCACCAAGCGCACAAGTTTTGACGAATGCACGGACCATCCGCGGTGGGGTACGGTGGCCGGGGACTATCGGGATCACCTCGTTCGGTCCATGGCCCGAGACTACTATGTGCGAAAGGCGGGCAATGCCATCCAACACTTCTTCCGATGGCTAGATGCGCATGGACATCCCGACGCGGCGGCTTTGGACCGCATCGACTTTCTGGCGCTGTTCGATTACCTGGGACACCGCGATGACGGGACCGAGTTCTCCGCGAAGTATCTCGAAAGTCGGCTCTCGTATATCAAAGGGTTTTTTGAATGGGGGGAGGGCGTCCATCCGTTTTTTCCGCGTGATTTTGCCCGTCGATGGCCCCAAGATTCCTATGCGCGGGTACATTCCGAGAGCATGGTCGAGGCCTCAACCGGAGATGGACTCGCATTCGATGACCCGGATTTTCCGGAGATCATGACCCATGCGATTTACCACTATCGCCCCGCTAATGACAAAGAAGCCCTGTGTCGCGCATTTTGGCTGATTATCGCGTCGTGCCCCATTCGGGAGTCCTTGCTGCTCAATCTCCAGGCGGAGAATGCGATGTTGCCGCTTCCCAATGTGCCACAAGCTTTCGGGATTTACACTCCCTACGAGGGACTTGAGAAGGCCAGACATCGCCACGGGCACTTTCCCATTCTGGACCGAATGGGCATTGAGGCCGTGCAGTTTCTTCAAAAACGCGCCCATGACCAGCAATTCCGCCCCTTGTGGAACGAGCGAGCCGAGGCGTCGTACGTGCATCTGTTTCAACGGTCCGAGAAACCCTGGCGGCTGAACGAGGTGGCCACGAACCGATTTTTCGATCAGGTGGCCGCGTCTATCGGCCATCCTGACAAAAAGGGGAAGGCGCACGCCTATCGCCACTATCTTATTACCCACATTGCGCTAAAGACGGGCGACATGGACCTCGCCCGACTGGCGGCTGGGCATCATAATCTCGCCATGACGCAACGCTATGTCCGAAGCAATCTCTCGCGCCATGCCTTGCTATTCGCGATGATTCGCCGCTATGAGGAGGGCACTCTCGCGGGCCGCTTCATCTGGCGGTTATTTGAATTGATGGCCTCGGACGACACCGAGCCCACCGCCCTCATTCAGGCCCTCGCGTCCGACGAGGTGACCCTCGAGGAGTTTTTGTCGCGATTTGGGGTCCCCTCTCCCACAGGGGTAGGTCGCTGTATGGTGGAGGGGGCATGTGAGTTCGAGGCCCGCTGTCTGTCGTGCCACCACTTTCTCATGGGGAAAGGTGATGCGCCGAATGCGATGCGGACGCTGGCTCGACTCGTCGACCATATGGCGGCCATGATTCGTGGGAGCCGCGATTTCTCCTACGACAACCCGAAAGCGCAGGGACTCGCCACACAGAGCGTCTTGTTAACAGAGATGATTCGCCATTTGGGCTATAGTGAAAACCAGATCACTGTAGCGATTCAAACGCATCTGGGCGTGGGAGGAGGAGCATAGCATGTCGAATGGGGTGACGAAACGGGTTGAGGCCCCTGGCGCTCGCCTTCGCGGTGTCGCCTTGGGCATACGTCAGCATTTGACGCCCCAGGAGTTTGCGCAGTTCCGGCCTGCAGACGAGTGGCCGCTCGTTGAAGATTGCACGCAGTTGCCGTTGGCGGAATTGGCGACCGAGGGGACATTCCGTGCCCTGCCGTTCGCGCAACGACGCTATGTGGTCCTACTGGCCTCCTTGCAGCGGGTGGCTCTGCCCGTGCGCCTTGCCTTGTCGACGCGGATGGTCGCCCCGGTATCTTTGGACATGCTCCCAAACTTTCAATATCTCGAGGATCTGATGGCAACGCACTACGCTGCGATATTTCCCATGCGAGCTCAGCAAGCAGAACGTGTGGCAAATGGCCAGAAACAGGTCGCCTTGGCAGCGCGCAGCCTGTGGTATGCGGGCTATGCCTTGAAGCCGGGTCTGGGAGGATTGGATGTGGTGACCTGGGACAAACTCGTCGCGATCATTCGGTTGAGAACGGTTCACTCCATGGGGCTGGTGGCTTTGCGGGAACTCCTGAGGCGCGATCCGGACTCCCTCGTCGACGAGGAGTACCTGTCGGTCTACGACGCCGAACGCAACCTGTGGGTGACGGCCGGATTGTTGCCGCCGGCGACGGCCATCGAAGCGAGCGTCAAGACCTTTGTTTTTGGGTGGTTGCGCGACCGTATCGACCAGGAGCTTGTCATCGAGGAACGCAATGACGCCGGACAACTCAAACGCCGCACCGGCCTGTCCCGCGTGACACCGAATTATTGGCAGGCGTTGGCCTACAATCTCCGCTTCTTTTTGGAGCAGTGCCGGGAGGCCGCGCTGACGGATCTGACGGTGGAGACCCTGACGTCCGCCTACCAGCGCGCTCTCAGTCACCGGACGACCCGATCCCAACGCATAATATTCCGCGTCGCCGTCCGCTATTGGCTGGCCTGGTATCAGCGCACAGAGAACTCGGCCCTCAACCTCGAACATATCGCCCCGCGAGTGCGGCGTAGTGAACCGAAGGCCCATGGCCCCGTGTTCAGTACCGCGAAGGCACACACGCTCATTCGCACACTCCTTGATGACACTAGTCCGCTTTTTAATGAAAACCAGATTATGGACTTCCGGTATCGGCGGGCGTGCCTGCTCCTGTTAGCCACGGCCGCCCGCCCCCGGGAAGTATTACACTTACTTCAGGATGCGATGGTTCAAGACCGCGAGGGAGTCTATTGGCTACGCTTTCACCGCACCAAGACTAAGCGAACCATGCCAGACCGCGCCCCGCTCCAATGGATTCATGCTGTCCGCATTCGAGAGGATGCGGTTCGTTGGGTTCGGGAGTTTCAACAGTTGGCACCGCGCGAAAAAATCACCTCGCCGGGCGACCGGCATGGTGATGGATTGACCGCCTATCGTCTTTTTGCCAATGAATTCAATACGCATCTTGTGGATGTAGGGTCAGTAGGGGCGTGGCTGCGACGCCTCCAGCACAGGCTGTGGAGCGATGACGGCGGTGCCCATTTTACCCCGCAAAATTTTCGTGCGCTGCATCTCACCTATCGCCGCATTGTTGGCGATGAGGATACGCTGTTGGAACGGCAGGCCGGTCATACTCATCCTGACTCCAAACGGCCGTATACGATGACGCTGCCGGCGGAACAGGTGACCCAATTCGCGGATATTCTCAACGAGGGTGTGTGGCCACGGCAGGCCACCGGGGCGAACACCGGGTCGGAGTCGGACGCCGGGGTGTCCGTGGATGCAATGACACACATGGCCTCACAATTTACCGTAACGACCCCGAAGCTGGATGCGGCGAAACAGCTCGTGGACCAGGTGCTTCAATGGACCGCTAATGGCGGGAAGCTCGCCGGCACCCTGCGCGACTCGGACCGGACACTGCCCCTCTTGTCCGTCGGCGGTTATACCCATAATTGCGCCGCGCCCCTACTCCTCAACTGTGGTCACACCCCCGGCCATTGCCGCGATTGCCCCCACTACCGTCCCGATCCCGGAACCGAAGATCAGCATCAGGTCGAGATCTTTCGTGAGATGCTGTATTACTTCGAGTGCCGCGCCGTCGAGAAAACCTATCACACCACCGGACAACGCACCATGATTTTTCAAAAGAGACACGCATGCCCCTGCAGGGCACTCACACACATGAAAAAAGGGCGTCGGCAAGGGGAGTATGATGAGGGTAACCCTCGACCGAGATCGCATTCACTCTGATGCTACGAGCTCGTAAAGGAGACGGATTC
>NZ_JABBVZ010000126.1 GCF_012933365.1 Sulfobacillus harzensis
GGGGAGCCGGATGCGTAAATTGCGCACGTCCGGTTCTACGGGGAGGAGGGCGCTCAAGGGGCACTCGCTACCACAGCTAAGCCCCGAGGCCCCTCTTTACCTACCATGGGTATTGGGACGGCCAAGCCGCTATACTGCAGTATGGTCTGATTGAGGGGGTGTGCCATGCCATTTCGCGGCGGGCAAGCTGCTTCCAGTTTGCGGCGCAATTTTGGCTCCGTGGCTGGTGGAACCCTGCTCCTGTCAGGGGCGGGGCTGATCTCGAAAATTCTCGGTTTTTTCCGCCAATGGCTAATGGCGGCCTTGTTTGGGGTTTCAGCAGCGACCGACAGTTGGCTCGTAGCCAGTATTATTCCGTCCCTGCTGTTTGAGATTATGGGTGGTACCTTTGGCATGGTAATGGTTCCCCTGTTGGCAGGCCGCAGCGACGACGCCGACACTGGCGCACCATCGTCACTTTTCTTGGACGAAGTCTATAGCTGGACCTTAGTGATTGGAGCCTTTCTTACGGGGTTATTGGAACTGATGGCTCCGGCCATTGTCCACGTGATTGCACCCGGCTTCCAATTCCGGTACCCATTAACGGTGTTGTTGCTCCGTATTATGGTGCCGGCTGGGTTCTTTTTAGTCCTCGGAAACTTCATCAACGGCATTCTGCAATCTCAACGGGTCTATCACACGGTGGCCATCACTCCCGCTCTGATTAACGCGGTGCGCATCGCCACCATGGTGACACTGGGCATTCGCTGGCACATTGTCGGGGTGGCCATTGGTTTTGTAGCGGCCAATGCTGCCCAGTTAGCCTATCTGGTGCCCGCGTTAGAACGACACAATATTCATTTGCATTGGCGACTCACCGGCTCGCACCCGTGGACTCGACAGTACTTGAAGTTGGCTGTGCCAACCTTTTTGTCCCACATGGTGCAAATTGGTGGAACGGTGGTCGACCGCATCTTCGCCTCTACGCTTGCGGTCGGTCGGATTGCGGCAATGAACTTTTCCCAAGTGTTGGCCCAGATGCCGCTGACCCTGGGGCTGACTCCGTTCATGACGACAATTTATGCCGAACTGTCTCATGCCTTTAATCAGACCGGATCGAGCCGCGAATTTCGCGAGTGGGCCCAGCACGCCTATGAGGTCGTGTTGGTGATTATGGGTCCCTTTACTCTGGGACTCGTCTTCTGGCGCTTGCCCTTGGTCGCGCTCTTATACGAACATGGGCGGTTTAATCATTCTGCGGCGCTGTTGACGTCACGGCTGGTCCTTTTTTGGGCGCTGTCGCTCCCGGGCGAGGGGTTAGGCATTGTCGGCGCGCGCATCTTATTGGCTCAACGTCACACGCGCTCCGCCAGCATCGCCGGTGTGATCGCCATGGCATCTAACGTTGTAGGAGACTTCTTGTTGGTGCGGCCCCTAGGGGCTGAGGGGCTTGTCATTGCGACTGGGTTGGCTGGTTGGGTCCGCGTGGCCGTGCAAACCGGCTGGCTCATTAAATGGCGCTGAGTCCTTGGCCCGCTCACCTTCGCTTTTGGCTGGGATGGGGGGCCGCCACGCTTTTATGCGGTTGCTTGATGGCGGCAGGCCATTTGGTGACGCTCCATTTTCACTGGACCGGGGGATACCGGATTTGGCTCACACTTTTCGGGAGTGTCGTCCTCGCGGTGCTGGGGTATTTGCTGGCACTGCGGCAAAGTCGCGCCGTCCCCACGGAACTGCTCTTTCGTGGTCCGTTGCGGGTTATGGCGCGCGATTAGGTAAAGTGGACGACACTAACTCGCGGGCTCCTATTTGGTAGGTAAAGAGGGCCTTGGGGCTTGGCTGTATTTGCGAGTGTGCTTTGGGCGCCCTCTGCCCCGCAGAACCGGACGTGCGCAATCTACGCATCCGGCTCCCCGATTTCCCACTGTCAAGGCCAATTTGAAAATCGCCAAAAACGCCAACCGTTATATGTCAAGTAATGCGAGCAGCCAACGTGCGGGACGCGTGACCTGGCCATTTACTGTACGGACACCCCACTTTTTCAACCGTTTCTTTCCGTCGCATCGCACTATAATTTGACCCGATGGTTAAAGGGTGCGCGGCAACGCGCGGCACGCCTGATGCCTTGACTTACCGCCCACGGTCTAACTCTCATCAAGACGCTGGGAGCTCTGCATCCAGCGAGATGTTTTGGGATCGCCTACCGGCGGTCTGCCGGGTGAGCGCCGCACCTGCCCCCGACACCAGTAGACTGAGATAGCGGTACAAGACGCCCAGGAAAAACACGTGATCAACATACCATCGCCCACTGGGGGATTTCGTACTGAGCAACTGAAGCACGGTAAATGAATTCACATAGTCGGTCAATCCGGCCAGCGTGATCACAACATAAGTCCAGACGGGCCATTCGGCTAATATGGCCAGCACGAACACCCATAAGGTGTACTGGGGGGAATAGACTTTGTTGACGATCAAGAAGACGGTAAAGGACAATGCGGTTGCCTCGACGACGCGCCCTCCCCGATACACGCGCCACATAAAGTACAGAACGGTGGCCACGACCACCATAAGCGAAAAGGCATTGGCCGCCGCAGTTGATATGCCATGGATCCACGGATTAGCATAAATGTCAGCCCCGAGTCCGCGCCCGGCATTGAACGTAAAGAAGTACGCCCAATTCTTCCAGTTGCCCAGGATAAAGGGGCCATTGACTACGACCGCGGTCACCGCAAAGGTAACCACCATACGTCCCAGCGTCTTCCGCTGCCCGGTGCGCCACAACTCGGTTGCGATGAAGGGGAGGAAGAAAATGGGAAACAACTTGGCGAAGACGCCCAAACTAAACAGAATGGCACTCGGCACATAGGCGTGCCGCTTATACCCGTACCAGCCGAAGACCATGAACCCAATTCCCAACAAATCCCAATTCAAGAGCCCATAGACCATTAACAGGGGCAACACCCCAAAATAGATCGCCTGCTGCGGCACCAACCGTTCCATCACGAAATACACCGAGAGGGCCACCATGGTAAAGACGCTGAACGTGATAAAAAAGTACAAACTCACCCCGTGCCCCAAAGAGGTGAGCCACATAAACAGACCCATGACGACGGGGTATTCAATGCGATTCTGGATATACGGCACGAAGTGTAGAAACAGAAACCGGGTCTGATACAGCTTGACCACATCGGAGTACGCGAGATGGTCATAGGACCACGCATTGTAGCGGTTAATCAGTAGTTGACCATGGCGGATCATTGTCGACGGCGGCATTAGCCGCACGTAAGCCCAGACCATCCACGTGATAATGGATCCTAAAGCAACCATTCGCTTCCACCACGGCAGTGCCATGTCACGTTGCATAGTGAGCTCCTTATCTTTTGCCGAAATGTCATTGGATTAAATCAATTGTCCCCTGAGGAATAACGTAGGCGTGGTCCAAAAGGTTTCGGACTTAGAACAGGGAAATAGCCCCGAAATCACTGAGGAGTCGAAATTGCCGATTGTATCCCGCGAGGGAGAAGGCGGCATCCTGCTCGCCGCGGTGGCGAGGGGGGCAGGGAACTTCCGGGGTTGGTACCTACAGTATGCGACGAACGGGTGCCTTGGGAACGTGCGTCACGAAGGCGACTGGCCTGTTACAGGCCAGAGCCGAACTGCACTACATCGCGGGCCCGCAGCTTCCGTTCTTCGTGGGGGGCGATGGTCCGGCCATCACGTCCGCCACGGTCATGAGCCGTCACCACGAGAGGGACGGAGCCCAGATGTACCATAGACGGGATTGCACTCGGAAGACGGTTGGAGATAACCCAGATCTCACCCGGACCTTCTCGAGGAACGACGTCCGATTTATGGTATGAGTGGTCCCCCGTCACCAAGAGCGGATGGCAAGGAGGATTTTGTCGCGACGCTGCAGACGGGACCGATCGCCAAAACCTTTGTCAATCAAGCACTTCAACCTATTCGGTAGACGTGATTGACAGGCCTTCCGGTGTCGAATTATCCAAAATGGGTGCCCATCCGTGGACACGCCATACCGTTTATCAAACCGGTTGGGTTGTGTTCTGGGTTCCCTATTCGTTGTTCCAACGAGAGATTGACAGCATTCGGATGATCGGGCTCAAGATGGAGGCTATCGGATGACAAGTTCCAAAAAGACGGGGTTTTGCTGGTCGGGATTATCATCCTCCTAGGTGTTTCGGGATGCGGTGCCGTGCAGGTTTCAGCGACGTCCTCTGCCCCAGCGTCCGTTCCCACCGCAGCACATCCGTCGGGATCTCACAGCGTGTACGCCATAACCGTGAATCGAACGGCGGAAATGGTGGCCGCCGGGCACACAGCGAGCTTTCGGCTCACGGCATGGACGAAAAATGGACATCCTGCCGCGCATCAGCCGGTGACTATCTATATTGGCACGATGGTGCCCCTCAGTGGCATGCCGCCTACAAGGTGGCTGGCCAGCAGTACGTCGGCCGCGGCGCGTTACATTCGGAGCTATTCGCATGAGACCAACAGCCGAGGGCAAGTCCGGGTGGTCCTATCGGCCCAGCCCGCCAAGACTATGGAGATGGTGGGAGTGAAGATTGGCAATCTGTCCACCTATCGTCCAAGCACCATGGCAGCCCTGGGGAGTCTGGACGCCTGGTGGACCACCCCCACAACGTCGCCGACGGCACCGATCGGGGACTCGGTTACGGTGCGGCCTTTTGTGACCAAAGCCTCGCCCGGTGCGTCCATTCCGATAAGCGTCACGGTCAATTCTTCTACGGGACCCATTGCCAATGCGCGCGTGCAGTTTATTCCCAAGCACAGCTCTAGTATGATGGGAGCAATGTCGAACTCGGGAGGGTACACACGGATGACCAACCGTGTGGGACAAGTCGTCTGGCGGGCAATGGCAGGCAGCGGGGCACGGGACATGCCGATTCGCATCGTGGTCACAACTGGGGCATCCATGAATCGGGTGGCCGGCGGCATGAACACGGAGATTGTGGTGCCGTAGACATTTCGGTAGCTGGAGAGGTTCCCCGTGGTCGCATGGCGGCATTCCACCATCGGTTACATCTGGCCGGCCATTGGGGGTCGTCCTTCCCCTCGATAGTGTCCAACTCTCCATGCGAGCCTACGGCTCTCGTAATCCAGCGGTCTCGCGACTTGGGGCGGGCGCAGCTTCAGGCCCGTACGGACAACGTCCGCAGCCAACGACTTTTACGGGGTGCGGAGTGATTTGGACTGAGCCGGGTGCTCATTTTCATCGGTACCAATTGACACTTTGGTGGCAGAGTCGGCGCTATTGACAGCATCTTCTCAAAAAGGGAATCTATTGAACATGATGCGGTCCATCCGTCTCTTGCGGGTGACCATGACCAGGGATCTTGCAACCTTTCTCAATCCCCCGGGGCGTGAACCCCGGGGTTTTTCCCGTCCGCGCTAGCGCCAGAATTCGGCAGATCTCCGGGCATCTTAAGCGCGTACCCCGTGCCGGGCATCGAAAGCAAATAGATGGGGTGCTTCGGGTCAGGTTCGAGCCGTTGCCGCAGATTACGGATGTAGACTCGCAGGTACTCGTGCTCATCTATATAGTCGAGACCCCACACGCGTCCGAGGAGATACTCGTGCGAAAGAAACTCCCCGCCGTGTAAGACGAACTCCCTTAACA
Organism: Sulfobacillus harzensis; assembly: GCF_012933365.1. Classification (GTDB taxonomy): domain Bacteria; phylum Bacillota; class Sulfobacillia; order Sulfobacillales; family Sulfobacillaceae; genus Sulfobacillus_B; species Sulfobacillus_B harzensis. The sequence goes on from NZ_JABBVZ010000126.1 coordinate 5,639, forward strand.
AGCGCCACTCCAACGGCGTCAGGCGAATAGGACGGCCATCTATGACGCATTCTCGCGTTCGTGTGCTCAGTCAGATCGTCCCATAGCTGTTCTGGACCCGTAGTTCCGTTAGCTTGGCTGCGGCGAATCAGCGAGCGTACGCGCGCCTGCATCTCGACAACGGAAAACGGTTTCGCCACAGCGGCGGCATGCGCCCACGGAGGCTGCTCAGCACGGCAGCCTCTTTGTGGATGGCGGGTCCTACCATGGGAGCGCACCGTTTTGCCGTGGCGAGTGATCGGTGATCGTCGGAATGTCCTGCAACGCGGACGATTGGGGGTGAGGGTGGCCGTCAGTGGGGTCGGCGTGGATTCTGTGGGATGCGGGCAATGGCCATTGGAATGCAAAGCGTCATCGGTCACGAACGGCGGCATGCGCGGAGCTCTGGTGGCCCCATTCCCGCGTCGTAATGGCGCCCGTCAACGCTTAACGTGAAAAATCGACCAGTACGTCTGACACTGGCTGGTCAGGGATTAGACGTAGCAGCTGCGTGCGTTGGCCTTAAGGTTGGGCAACGGATAAGCGGTCTTTATTTCCCTCTGCCCAGGCGTCCTCGAAGATAGAGATAGGCGCGCCGGCCCATCAAGACAATAATTAAGGCGAGGAATGGAGTGAAAATGGCTTTCATTGCGGGTAGGCCTCCGGACTTTGACTATTCACGACATCTGCGTGCGTGTCAACCTACGCTGTCATGAAACCCTTGGTGTCTAGTCTGCCGTTCTCCAAGGTGGCCATGCACCCTGCGTCAGAGGATAAATAGCCCCTGATCTGCAGCGTACGAAGCCATAGGCTGTGTTGATCGGCAGTGGTTGCGGGATCGATGGTCGCATGGCCAGACAAAAGCGCTGCTGTACGCGAATGAATGACAATGCCGAAGCTTCCGCAGGGTCGCGCGTTGGTGCGGTTAACCCGTAAACGGGAAGAGAATCGGCGTGATGACCACCGTCAACAGGAACATCACCAGCGTCAGAGGTAATCCGATTTTGAAGAAGTCCCGATATTTGTAATGACCGGGGCCCATGGCCATAATGAACACCTTATTGGCCAGCGGGGTGATGGGAGCGGCTGACAACGCCACGATCATGGCAATAATCAGCCCATCGGGCGACCAATGATTGCTGGCGGCAACGGCGATCGCCAACGGCGACAACACCAGGGCGGCGGCAACATTGCTGACGACTTGCGTCAACGCTGCAGCCAGGACAAAGAAAACGGTTAACATGGCATAGGGTCCTAGCGGTCCAAACCAGTGCAGCAAGGTATGGGAGATGGCGGCCGTGACGCCCGTTCTGGTCAAGGCGAGACTTAACGGCGTCACGCCCCGACCAAGGTGATGATTCGCCAATCGATCGCCCGATAGGCTTGGTCGAGCGAGACCACGCGACTCAACACCAAGACGCCAATGCCTGCCGCCGCGCCCACCTGGATGGCGAGAACGTGCATCGCAGCCAGCAACAATACGGCGATCATGACTCCAACGGCGATGAGCCGATGACGCGGCGATGCGGGCGGGGTGCGGTCCACATCGGACAGCACGGTGAGATCCTCGCTCTTTTGCAATCGGGTGATGGCGTCGTCCGCCCCCATGACTAAGAGGATATCCCCGGTATTGAGGCTGATCTCATGTAATTCCTGCACGCGGGTCACGCCCTGGCGCAAAATGGCGAGGACGGTGACGCCAAAGCGTGCCCGAAAATCCAACTCCCTGAGAGAATGGTTGACCAAGATCGAGGTTTGCGGCACCATGGCTTCCATCACGCGAACCCCGGCATTCCTGAGGCGCAATGGATGGCGATTGGCGGCGACGGTTTCCAAGCCATCCGCGGCGGTCAACCCCACCATGGCTTGTTGGTTGCCCTGGACTATGAGTCGGTCTTTGGCCTCTAACATATCGTATGCTCCGGGTATGATGGCCGGCTGACCCTTGCGAAGGATACGCAGCACGGTTAGGTGATGCTGACGGAAATAAGTGACTTCATGCAAGGGTTTGCCGATCAGCGGTGAGTGGGGGGAAACATACACTTCGCTAAGATAGCTTTTGACCTCTTGATAGTTGGTGAGAAACTCGTCGTCCGTATCACCGGCTGGGAGTCGCTTCACACCCCACCACTTCATGAACAAGTACCCCGCCAGGACCAATATGGCGCCTAACGGGGTAATCCCGAACAGCGGAATGGCCGGGTAGTGGCTGGAGGTTAGCGTGGAATTGCCGATGATGTTTCCGGCCGACCCAATCATGCTCAATAACCCACCGAGCGCAATGGCAAATGCCAACGGCATGAGCAGGCGGTGCAGCGAGACCTTCAAACGTTGACGAATCCGCACCATGGTGGGCAGAAAAATGCTCATGAGACCCACATCCGAAACAAAACTCGACGGAATGGGGGGCAAGGCCATTAAAGCTGTTAACAGGCGGGGTTCGCCTTTTTTTCCCCAGTCGTTCAAACCATGAGGCCATGACATCGGTGGCACCGGACCGGCGCAGCCCCTCGCTGAGCACAAACATCTCAGCCAAGATAATGGCGGCATATGAACTAAACCCACTGAATAATTCATTGGTGGGAATGAGGCGAAATATTCCAACCAAGGTCAATGCGATGATACCGACGATATCAATCCGTACACGACCTGAAACTAGCAGAGCCATAGTGACAACCAAAATCGCGACGGATAGCGCTGCACCCATCCTGAGACCTCCTCGTATAAAAAGAATTAGCCTACTAGCCCAAGACCTTGGTCTCGGGGGGGCTGACTCAAAAGGCTTTTGCCCTAAAATTTTCTCCCACCTGACCCCCGAAAACAGGGAGGTAGATGACCCGCT
>NZ_JABBVZ010000127.1 GCF_012933365.1 Sulfobacillus harzensis
TCCGGTACCGTTTCGCTGGAAGTGGAAGCCCGAGGACGCAAAAAGCATGGACGCTATTTAGGAATGGCTATACTAGACCACGGGTCTGACGCAAAGATTGGTCCAACCCCCGGCCCCCTCGCGGGGCCCCCGCTGAAGCTCGGATCAACATCTGGGGTGTACGAGCCCGCGTAAGTCAGGAGGAGCCACTCAGGACATGGGGTACCGCATCCATGGAATTGGTAGTGGTTGGCAGGCATAATACGCCGTAATGCCTGCGCGTGTTCCCTCTGGGCGTCTGCTGATATTTGTCCCCAAAAACAAACTGTTGACAAGTCCAATAACATCTTTGCACCCGGCAAAAAACTCGCAAGAGCCTCATCCAAAGAGTATTAGCTCGTTTAGATGAGACTCCGCATGTTCGTTTGCGCTATCCAAGATGTGGGTAATGATTAGCCCGCTGGGGACAGCCTCTTTTTTATGATCCGAAGCGTCGACGGTTTATCTCTTGGTAATTCTTCGGGTTTCCAAGAACAGCGGACCGCTGACCTGTCGCGATTAGTGACGGGGTCTGTACAGAAGTCGCCACCACCCGAGCGCATTACCCAGCCGAATGACGGCAGCGATGCAGACGAGCCCCATCACAATCGTCAGGACTCGCCCTGAGGAGGTATTGGTGCTCCACCGCATTAGATTCATCCCGCCGAAATAGGCCGCGCCAATTGCCACGACCGCCCAGATGACCACATACGACCATGCGATGGTTCCTTTCACGGTCATCCCTCCCTGCGTTTACGGTATATTAGCATAAATCCCCACCGGAATCGGGTTTCCCAGCACGAAGTTGAGATGGACGCCATAATAGCCGCCCCGCGCATTCGTCGAACTGATCTGGTTGGCGTAGGCACCGATGACCAGCGATCCCAATCCCGCAATCCACGAGCCCTCCCAGGAAAACAGGGACGCTATGCCGGCGCCTGAGGCGATCGCATTCAAATTTCGGACCAAGTTCTTGGTCGCGCTATTGTTCGCCATTTTCGAGTTGCCCCACCAAAAGTATACGGTGTACCAATACGGCGTACGAGCGATATACCAGGTGTAATCTAACCCATAGGTGCTGAGGGGCCGCAAGGTGATGGCCGCCTGCGGGGTGGAGGCCAGACTGTACGGCCTGGCGGCGCCGATAATGGGGCGAATTTGCCCGGACGCTATTTTCTGATCATATGCCCGGATGGCCTGTTGGGTCCATGCGATTTCGGGACCGGTTAAGCCTGCTTGCCGGAGAACGGGCACCGATACCGAGACTGTCCCGTTGGGTGCCTGGGCAAGGTGCGCATTGACGGTGTTAATGGTGGTTTGCAATTGTGTAAGTGACAAGGGAAACGACGACGGCGGAGCGCCCGCCCCGGGGCCAACCACGGGTGCATTTACTGGCGGCTGGGGAATGCTCGTAACCGGCGCTAACCGTAGGGATCGGGGAAGCGCTGCCGCTTGCGATATGCCGTCCGCTAAGATAGGTAGTGTGAACACGGCCAGGGCCGCGATGGTCGACGTGATCTTTTTAATCATTCCACATTCCTCCTCGCGGTTCAATTCACCGCGTGACGCCTTTTTCCTGCGCATAAACGAATTACTCCGACGCCACCCTATCCGAGTTCGGCAACCACAAAGCCATTCCTTCCAGCCCTTGTGATTTATTCCCGACATGATGCGACAAATGTTCGAGGTCTGGGCCGATGGTGAGGATGGGCACCGCCCCTTGATGACCGAACTGGAAAAAGATAATTCTGTTGGAAATCCGCTGTTTTGCTTTGCCGCACTAGATGCCGACGAACGACTGCAACTGCTGCTCGTGGACTCCCTGGATGTGGAGAACGTTGGCTATCCACTCGACGGTATTGATTATCGGATTTGGACCGAGGTGGTTTTAGAGCGGCTGGCCCCCGAACGCCTCCGAATTACATTTGGTCGGGTCAGCCAGGGGAAGAGCGGCGAACTAGCGGAATGGTTGACACGCAAGGGGTTGACGCTTGAGCAATTGGCTATTTTATAAGCCCGAACGTGGCGTCATGGCCCTGCGATACCCGCAGGGCCTTTTTTGTCTACGAGGTGAGATGCCATGACCGTTGACGCGATTCTTACGGAAATGCGCCGTCGTCGTCAGTCCATTCATACCACGCGGGCTGACATCGACCGGATTACGGAAGCCCGCCGTACCGGTCGCTGGGAGCGGGTCTATCGGAGCCGCCTGTATCGGATCCACAGTGCCGAATACTGCGAGCTGTTGGAGGTCGCCGCACGCGGGGTCCCTGGTTAGTGTCTACGTCCGGCAGCATACGCTGCCGCGATTTGCAGGCATCGCCGACATGCGGGCTCTTTGGGGTTCACACGCAAGGTGCTCCGTTTAAGCACGATGGACGGGGATTTTAATGTCGTGAGCGCCCGGCACTCGGCCGTCCACAAGGTCGGCGAGTGATCGTAGGCCAGATGCCACGTGTTGGTCCCGAAAGCTTGGGCCCACTGCCGTTTTCTCATGGTCGTGCGCCTCCTCGGTGGGGTTGGGTCGATCCCCGAACGGCCTCGCCGTTGACTCCATCATACCGTATTGCCAGGCGTCGGGGCTGTCTCAAAAGGTATGTCAGCAGTGATGCCGTCCCTAAAATGTGTCCGTTTTACCCGGGGCAGTGGAGGAAGTTGTTCACGTACCTCCCTGTTTTGAGGGGTCAAGTGGGAGAAAATTTTAGGGCCAAAGCCTTTTGAGACAGCCCCGTTGGCGTTTTTGAGGAGGTGTTTAACGATGAACCGCACGCGCGTGTTTGCCTTGGTCGTGACGGCGACGACCGAGGACGCGAACTTCCTTGAATCTGATGATCTATCTGAAGTCGCCACCGTGATGTCGGCCGCGCTGGCCCGCGGTGTCGAGTCACTGGAGGACCTCACGCTATACGAAATTCTTGCTAGCGACGGGCCCGATTCAACAGTGTGGGCCGAGATTCAGGACGATGCTCGCCAGCAACTCAACGCTCTTCAGAAAGGGGAGTCTTAGGATGTCCGTCTTTATTCCGGTGTATCGGCTGCAACTGGTTCGTGACGCCAATTTTCGAACGGAGGCCAAGCAAATTCGCGAGCCGCGCGACGTCGCCGCCATTCTGTCGGCCTATCTCGCAGGGGCGGATCGCGAACACTTCGTGGTCCTGACGCTCGACACCAAGGGGCGCGTGACGGGGCTGCATACAGCGGCCGTCGGTACCCTGGACAACGTTGACGTGCACCCGCGCGACGTCTTTAAATTCGCCATCGCCATGAACGCCTTTGCGATAATCGTGGGACATGTCCATCCCTCGGGGGATCCCGAGCCCAGTCGCCAAGATCGGGCCATCACCCGTCGCTTAATCGAAGCGGGCGATCTTCTGGGAATTCCGCTCTGGGACCATCTGGTGATTGGCGACAATGGCTCCTCCTATGTCAGTCTGACCCAGGGCGTGTCGCATTCGGCGCGGTCGGTTGTGGCTGAATTTCGCTAAGGGAGCTTCCGCCCGGATTATCCTGATGCCGCCCCGCGCCCCGCGGGGCTTTTTTTTATTCATTCTAATCAAAGGATGTGATGGGTTTGTCACTCGCCTTGCACGGTCAATTTCTCAGTATCGAACGGGAGTTGAATCAGTCTCACTTGGAGCGTCCGGATGTCGTGCGCAGCCTCTTGGTCGCCCTTTTGGCTCGGCAGCACGTGATTCTCTTGGGACCGCCGGGAACCGGCAAGTCGCGGTTGGTGCGGGACTTGTGTCAGCGCATTGTGGGCCGCTTCTTCGAGTGGCAGTTGACCCGGATGTCGACCCCCGAAGAAATCTTTGGCCCCATCTCGCTCCAAGGGCTTCAGCAAGACCGCTACCGTCGGATTGCCACTGGGAAGTTGCCCGAGGCGGAGATCGCGTACCTCGATGAAACCTTCAAGGCCTCGTCGGCCATCTTAAACACCTTGCTCGCGGCCATGAACGAGCGGATCTTCTTCAACGATGGGCAAGCCATCCCGATGCCGCTCGAGATGCTGGTGGGCGCGTCCAACGAGCTTCCGGAGGACCGGGAGGAACTGGGCGCACTCTGGGACCGGTTTCTGATTCGCCACGTGGTCGACTATGTGAAGGACCCGGCATCGTTCGCGGCGTTACTGCAAGCGCCGGCGCATCCGGCGGCGCAGACGACCATCACGCTTTCCGACTTGAAGGCGGCGCAACAAGCCGTCGAGACGGTCGATGTGTTGGGCGTGTTGCCGCTGTTGGGACAGCTTCGGACCGAGTTGGCGAAGCTCGGGGTGATCGCGTCGGACCGCCGGTGGCGGCAAAGCGTCGGGATTGTGCAGGCCAACGCCTGGATGAATGGGCACACGGTGGCCGATGCCGGCGACGTGACGATTCTGCAGCATGTGCTCTGGGATGAGCCCGACCAGCGGCTCGCGGTCGCGAAGGCGGTGCTCACCCTGATTAGCCCGTTTGACCAAGAGGCCCAGGACATTCTTGACGACGCCAAGGATGTCTATATAAAAGCCGTTGGGGCCCCGCCAGACGCGGAGAATGATGCGCATCAGTACGAGGCGATCCTCCAGGCGAGCCAGCTGCTCAACACCGCGGGCAAGCGCTTGGGCGCGATCGCCAAGAAAGCCCGAGAGGCCGGAAAGTCTACCGCACAAATCCGCGAAAACATGGCGCAGGTCCAGGCGTGGCATCACGATATTATGGTCAATCATCTCGGGATGAAAGAGGAAATCGAAGTTTAGCCGCGTCTGGCTGGCCGGGGCGCTCCCCCGGCCGCGCCTTCGGGCACATGGACAAAGGAGGCGATTCCCGTGAGTGTCGAGGATCTGTCGTTCGTAAACCGTTTTCTTGATGACACCCCACGATCTCCGCAACATATCGACGGGCCCCGGGCCGACCGATTCGCGTGGGAGGACGTCAGCGAGAAATCCCAAGCGATTCAGGACTTGATCCAAGCCCACAAGCGCTGGCCGGCCTTTCCGGCGCTCTTGCAGGATACATTTCAGGTGTTTTACAAAATGAATCCCACTTTGCGGGATCCGGAACGGGTGGATCCCGCCAGCGCCGAGAATCGCCCGTATGTCGAACAGATTCTCCAGGAACCGGCGACGCAGCAGACGCGCACGCAAACGCAGCTGGACGAATTGGCCTCAGCCGTCGCGACGCTGGCGGCCGGCAAGAAATTCGCCGAACAGATCGCGGCGAATCCGGAACTTGACCAGGCCATACAGCAAAAGACGCCGCCGCCACCGCAAATCCAAGGGGCGCTGGCGAAAGCCACGCGCCGGGCCATGCAAGCGGCCGGCGACGAAGCCCAAGACCTGCAGAGTCAGCTGATTAGCTGGGGTCTCGATGCCGCTCAACTGCAAACGATGCCGCTGGGGGAGCGGTTGGCGATGGCGCACGATTTGATGCAACCGAAGTTTCGCCAGGTGGCGGACTTGATTGGCCGCCTGCGCAACCTAGCGCGGGCTCGTCAGGGCGGCTCGCTCCGCCACCTCCGCGACAAGCTCTATCGCGTCACCCAGGGTAACGACTTGAGTCGGGTCCTGCCGGTCGAGATTTCGGCGCTAAATGACCCGCTCCGTCAGCTCGACTTTGGCCGCCGGTTTCTCGAAGGCCAACTGGCCCAGTACGACGTGCGGCCCATTCAACGGGAAGGGCGCGGCCCCATCCTCTGCGCCATTGACTGCTCCGGCTCGATGCATGGCGCGCGCATGGAATGGGCGGCCGCGGTGGGCTTGGGCTTGATGGATACCGCGCGGCGACAGAAGCGGGACTTCGGCGGGGTCTTCTTCAACGGGGATCTAGTGGCGGAGTTCGTCTTCCCCAAAGGGAAAGCGTCGCCGCAGGACATCCTGAAATTTGCGCAGGTTGGCGCCAGCGGCGGGACCAGTTTCGAACCCCCGCTGACGTGGGCGATGAATCAGCTGGAAACCCAGCGCTTCAAGAACGCGGACATCACGTTCATTACCGATGGGGCCTCCCGCGTCGGCGACGGCTTCTATCGCGACCTGATGGCGAAGAAGCGAGCGTGGGGCTTTCGCATCTTCTCTATTCTGATTGGCGGGGTGGGGGAGGAATTGCTCGGTTGGTCGGATCGGGTCTGGGGCTTGGCTGGGAGTCCCGACGACAATGCGGCGGGCGACGTGTTCGCCGAGTTGGTCGCGATGTAGGAGGCGGGGGCGCTGGCCCCCGGTTTAGCCCGCTTATTCGTAGGTTGAGTGTCCCACGCTAAGAAATAACCCAGAACCCCGTCCGTCGCGGCGGGGTTTTTGTGCCGCAAAATCCCGAGTGGGGCGAGTAACGACACGTGTCATTGAATGGTTGTCGCGATTGTAGTATTATCAAGTTACCGAAAGCTTCAAGGCGAATAGTCACCCTGTGTGTGTGCGTGGCCGATCGGTCTAGCCTTGAAGCTTGCTCTTTTCAAGTCCCCAAGGCGAATAGTCACCCTGTGTGTGTGCGTGGCCGATCGGTCTAGCCTTGCGGCCTGTATTCTTCAGCGGAAGTCCCATACATCTTGTTTCTGATGCTGAATCAGCCGATAAAAGCGTGCATCGCCCTGGGTCACCTTGCGGTATAAGGCGCCGCTGTACATATCGGCCAGTTGGATGAGTGTGTTTTCCTTCCAATCCTTTTGCCTGATGGCCAGCAGTTTATGTTGGTTATGCACGCTCATAGACCGTCTCAAGTAAGACGCCAAGGCATTGCGCCATTGTTTATTCCCTTTCTTGTCAATGAAGAGTTTGGCCTGCGTGATGACGCCGCCATCATGGTCCAACACCAGTCGGGTGATGTAATTATAGAAGGCATCGCTGTTCGTCTTGAGAAACTCGGTGTAGATGAGTCCTTTGGGGATCACGATGGCACGAAACGTGATTGGATGACGAGCTGTCATCGACAAAAATACTTCGCGGATATTATCTGGTGTCTTGGAGAAGTGAAATTCTCTCTGCCATCGGAGGTCCTGACGGAGCATATCGATATCCTCCCGGATGGCTTCTGCAAGGGAAGTGTCCTTAACCAATACCAGCATGATGACGAAATAAGCCGATGATCCTTGACCCAACTTAAATCCAGTATCTCCTGATTCGTCCATGAAGATTAACATTCGGACCACCTTTCGTGTTGCTTGCCATTATAACAAGACATGCGCCCCGTCTCGGGGCGCGACACCTTCCTCATCTTTACGAGGGAGGCTGTAATTATGAGTCACCTTGTCACGTTTGTGCTGGTTCCTAAGGATTCGCAGGGCGTCGAGGGAACGGTTGAATCCCTGCTGGCACCCTACAACGAAGAGATCACCGTTGCGCCGTATGAAACCGACTGCTACTGCATTGGCGGAATCGCACGCCATGCCGGGGTGCAAGCGGCTGACCGCGAGGTCGCCCCGATGGAGGACTTACGGACCCGCTACCGGAACTTGCCGGCAGAAGAGCGGCCGACCTGGGAAACATGGACGGCCGATTGGACCGCTGTCGCGGATCGCACCAAGCAAGCCCACCCGCTTTATCGGAAGCCCGATCCCCAGTGCGAGGATTGCCACGGGTCCGGCCAGCGCATGACGACCTACAATCCGGATTCCCAATGGGACTGGTGGACCATCGGCGGCCGCTGGGATGGATGGCTGAGCCGGAGCAACCGGCTCAAGGCCAAGACGGCAGCGGCTAAGGGCAAGGCGCCCTTTGCCATCGTTACGCCGGACGGCCAATGGCATGAGAAGGGCCGCATGGGCTGGTGGGGCATGACCTCGAACGAGAAAGAGGACGAGGCCTGGGCCGACGAAGTCCAGCGTCTGTTGCTCGCGCACCCCGATGCCTTAGCGGTCGCGTGTGATTTGCACATCTGAGGCGCCCCGTCGGGCGCCTCTATCTGTTGGGAGGTGAGGAGTTGAACGACGTTGTGATTATCCTGATTCCATACACCGAGCAGGAAGGCGACACGGCCGAGATGTGGATCGGTCGCTACGACAAGACCGCCTATGCTCACGTGGATATTCCGCTCCTCGCTCTGGCGGACTTCGCCGGCCGGGATATGCGCGACCCCGAAGGCATCCAAGAGCACTGTGACGGATGGAATGCCGACCGGATTTTGCTTCCGACAGACGAGACGCCTCCTCGATGGACGGCCTATACGATTGCCAGTGTGCTGTTGGGAAAGCTGGTTGAGGTTTAGTGGGCCCGACGATGACGGACGACTTATTACGCGAGCCGGTAATTTCCGGACGTCGGGGCGTCGGGAACGCTCCACCATGAGGAGGGACAAGCATGAGCAACCAAGCCCAAGCCCAGTACGTTCGGATTAGCTATCTCAACGGTGCGGGAGAAGACGTGGGTACTGAATACGGTCTCGTCGTACGGGATGCGACCGAGGATACGCTGCTAAACCTCTGGGATTCCTT
>NZ_JABBVZ010000128.1 GCF_012933365.1 Sulfobacillus harzensis
GCCGCTTGCCGCTACGCGGCAAGCCCCGAGACCAAGGTCTTGGGCTAGTAGGCTAATTCTTTTTATACGAGGAGGTTAGACAATGGTAAAGATTCGCTTGCGCCGCATGGGCGCCAAGAAGCGGCCCTTCTACCGCGTGGTGGTGGCGGACTCTCGCTCGCCGCGTGACGGCCGTTTCATTGAGGAGATTGGTTACTACGACCCGACCAAAGAGCCGGCCGTGATTAAGATTGATGAGGAGAAGGCGATTCGTTGGATTAACAACGGCGCCCAACCGACCGACACGGCTCGTTCGCTGCTTCGCAAAACCGGGGTGCTGAACCGTGTGCACCAGCTGAAGCAGCAGGCTAAAGAGGCTCATGAGTCGTAGGACAGCCGATGTATGGCCCGGCCACGTGATGATTGGGCAAGTTACGTCGCCCTTTGGGATTGATGGCTCGGTTAAGGTTTTTCCCACTACTGATTTTCCCGAGCGTCTCTTGGGATTGAAGCAGGTGACGGTGGATGTGTTGGGAGGGTCGCGCCCGGTCCTGACAAGTCGGCTTCAACCGCCCATGGCGGTCATTCATATCGCGGGCATCAACACCCGCGAGGAGGCGGAAGCGCTGCGCGGGGCGATTTTGATGGTGCCGGAGACCGATTTGCCCAAACTGCCCCAAGACGAGTATTATTGGCATCAGTTAGTGGGCATGGAGGTGCGGGAGGACAGCACCAATCGGTTTTTAGGCCGGCTTTCGCATGTACTGAGGACGGGTGCAGGACATGATGTGTTTGAGGTAGAGCGGGAAGGTAAAAAGCCGCTGTTAATTCCTGCCCTGAAGACCGTGGTCAAACACGTGGACATTCTGGAACGGGAAATGCGTGTGGACCTTCTGCCCGGCCTGGAGGATATCAGCGAGTGAGCCTGGTTATCCACGTGGTGACGTTGTTTCCGGAGATGTTTTCCGGGGTGTTCGGAGCCAGTATGTTAAAACGCGCCCGTCAAAGCGGGCGAGTTGACATCCGGTTGGTGCCGCTTAGGCCGTTTGGCGTAGGGCCTCACCGTCAAACCGACGATTATCCGTTTGGCGGCGGCGTGGGCATGCTGCTTCGGGCTGATGTGGTGGTGCCGGCGGTGGAATGGGCGATGACGCATGTTAAGGCTCCCGCACGGGTGCTTGTCACCTCGCCGCAAGGACGCCGCTTTGACCAACGCATGGCGGAGGAATTGGCTCACGAGCAACATCTGGTGGTGATTGCCGGTCACTACGAGGGGCTGGACGAACGGGCCCGATTGCTCTTGGGAGCCGAGGAGGTCTCCATTGGCGATTTTGTGTTGACCGGTGGAGAATTGCCGGCGATGGTCATGGTGGATGCGGTGGCGCGTTTGTTGCCCGGCGTGCTGGGCGCGGCGGATGGCGCGCGGTCCGATTCTTTCAGTCGGGACCAAGGATGGCTTGAGGGACCGCAATATACACGACCGGAACAGTATCGCGGGCTGGCGGTGCCGGAGGTGTTGCTGAGTGGCAATCACCAAGCCATTCGCGAATATCAGGAGGAGATGGCACGTCGTTGGACACAAGAACGGCGGCCAGATCTCCTAGCGAACGAAAGGAGGGATACTGATGGATTACATTAAGCTTATTGAAGAGGATCAAATGAAGTCGGATCTTCCCGCATTTCGCCCGGGCGACACGGTGCGGGTGGCGGTGAAGATTAAAGAAGGCAACCGGGAACGGGTGCAGATGTTCGAGGGCGTGGTCATCCGCAAGCGCGGAGAGGGCTTGTCCAAGACCTTCACGGTGCGCCGCGTGAGCTATGGCGTCGGGGTGGAACGGACCTTCTTGTTGCACTCGCCACGGTTGGAGTCGATCCAGGTTGTTCGCCGGGGACGGGTGCGCCGCGCACGCTTGTACTATCTCCGTCAACTTCGGGGGAAGGCGGCTCGTATTCGCGAGCGGCGTTAAGGGGCGGGCGAAGACTTGTCTTCGCCCCCACCATCCCCAAAGAGGTGACAGTGTGGCAGAAAAGAAAGAGAAAAGCGCAACCCGGGAACTCATCGAAACACTGGTTATTGCCCTGGTCCTCGCGTTTGTCATTCGTACCTTCGTTTTTGAGTCGTATCAGGTTAAGGGTACGTCGATGGAGCCGACCCTCTACACGGGGGATCGAGTGTTGGTTAACAAATTGGCCTTTGTCTTTGGAAAACCTACGACGGGAGAAATTGTGGTCTTCAAGAGCCCCGTGTATCCCACCCAAGACTGGATTAAGCGCGTGATTGGCGTTCCGGGCGACACCGTCAGCGTGAAAAACAACGTGGTCTACATCAATGGCAAGCGCTATCCGGAGCCCTTTTTGAAATACCGTAAATCCATCAACGTGGCGCCCCGCTATGTGCCAAAGGGGTATTTGTGGGTGGAGGGCGACAATCGCCCTGTGTCGTATGACAGTCGGTACTTTGGCCTGTTGCCGGAGAAGAATCTCAAGGGCCAGGCGTTCGTCATCTGGTGGCCATTCAACCAGATGCGGTGGCTTTAAATGTCGAGTCGCGGATGGTACCCCGGTCACATGCTGGTCACCCAAAAGGCCATTCGGGAGCTGGCCCCGTATCTCACCGCCTTCATTGAGGTGGTGGACGCACGGGCACCAGAGCTTACCCGACATCGGCCATTGGCCTCGTGGATTGGGCGTACCCCGCTTATTTTAGTCATGAACAAGAGCGATGTGGCCGATCCCGCGGTGACGGCCGCCTGGGTCTCCTGGTACGAGACCCAGAACATTACCGCCGTGGCCCTGACGGCGTCGTCTCAAGATGCCAAGGGGAAGCTGAAGGCCGCCATCACCAAGCGTCTTAAGCCTCCATATCGGTTGTCCGTGGTGGGTTTGCCCAATTTGGGCAAGTCGACCGTGTTGAACCGCATGGTGGGAAAAAATCGGGTGCGCACCGGCGGAAAGCCGGGGGTAACTCGCGGACCGCAATGGATTCGCCTCGACGACGGCTGGGAATGGTTGGATTTGCCCGGCGTCGTGACACCCTCGAAATCCCGGGACTGGCGCCTGGCGCTGCTCGGCGTTGTGCCCTTGGATCCGGGCGACGCCGAACTTATCGCGTCGCGCGTGTGGCAGTTGTATTATCCCCAAGCGGACGATGAAGGATGGGTGGAATGGGGCCGTTCACGCGGATTTCTGGTGAAGGGCGGCGCCGTCGATCGCCAGCGGGCCGCGGACGCGGTGATTACCGGATTCCGGACTGCATCGTTGGGGCGATTGAGTCTTGAACAACCCGGGGATGCCGCTCCATGATCCACCCAACCTGGCCTTCCCTAACCATGTTTGAGCAGTTGTACTGGTGTCAAGGACTCATCGTGGCGGGTACCGACGAGGTGGGACGGGGGCCTTTGGCAGGCCCGGTGGTGGCCGCGGCGGTAATTTTTGACCCTGAAACTCCCGCTCTTGAGGGCTTGGACGATTCCAAACGGCTTAGCCAAAGGCAGCGAGAATCCCTCTATGTTTTGATTCAACAACGCGCTCAGGCCATCGGGGTTGGAGCGTGCGGTCCCCGAACCATCGAGCGCCTCAATATCTACCAAGCGGCCCGGCTGGCCATGCGCCGCGCCATCCAAAACCTAGGCATCATGCCGGATGTGGTGTTGACAGACGCCATGCCGCTTCCGGATGCTCCGCACTATACCGTATCGCTGGTGCATGGCGATTCCCGTTCCGCCTCCATTGCGGCCGCCTCGATTGTCGCTAAGGTTGTGCGTGACCGATACATGGATCAGTTGCATGAGAGCTTTCCGCAATATCATTTTGACCAGCATAAAGGCTATGCGACCCGCGCGCATCGGGAGGCGCTGGCTCGCTACGGTCCCTCGGCGGCCCACCGAGCGACATTTCTTCATGATTCTGAGGAAGTGAGCGCCCAATGACAGCCAAGGTCTAAATCTATAAGTTGAGGGGCCCCGGATGAGGGCCCCTCAACGCGTCGCAGGTATGCGGACGCATTACATCTGGTCCGAATCGGTTTTGGGATAGATTGTCGCGAAGAACTGGTCGAGAAATGGCCGCGGGGCGGGCTGGGTCAGAAGACTCACCCCGAAAAAGAGCACCAGATTGACGAGGAGGGCGATAAATCCGGCATTCATGCCATGCCAGGGATCGTGTTTGGTGAGCAGCACCCACGCGGCCACAATCCATCCTCCAAGAATTCCGGCCAGGGCCCCTTCTTTGGTCGCCCGTTTCCAAAACAGCCCGCCAATGACAATAGCGGGGAACAACTGAGCGATGAAGTCATAGGCGACCAATAGCACCACGACAATTAGCGCGGGCGCTACCTCGGCCAATACCAGGGCCAAGAAGGTAATGGGAAGGACCAGGGCTCGGGTCAAGCGGTAGGTGGTGACGTCCGTTGTCTTGGGCCACAGCTTTTGATAGACGTTTCGGGCCAACAGGCCTGCCGAGGTCATGATAATCGGGCCGGCCGGAATGATGGCGGAAAAAACGGCCGCGATGGTGAAGAGGGCGAGCATCCAGAATGGCAGTGCTTGACCCGCCAGCATCATGACCACATTGTTTCCCTCGGTCTTATGAAAGCCAAGAATGAGCACCGCGGCAAATCCAATGACAATGACCATCCACTTGACCAACTGATAGAGGGGCATGAACACGGCTTGCAACTTTAAGGCGCGGGGTCCGCGGGCTGTATAGGCAATGCCGAACCATTGCGGCCACATCCATTGCCCCATGCTGGTGAGCATGACCGTGGTAATGAGCCAGAGGATGCCCAATTTTGGATTGATCCCCGGCAGCACCATGCGGCTGGCCAGCTTCCGGTGAAAAGCTTGAAACATCGATCCGAAGCCGTGAAAGAAGTGGCTGGGCACGACAAAGAAGAGGGCGAGAATGGCGATAAACATTAAGATGTCTTTGATGGCCGACTGCCATGCATTGCCGCGGATGCCGCCAAATGTGACCGCTAGCCCCAGCACCAAAAACCCTAAAACATCCGGCCATACCCCATGAACGCTGCCACCGCTGATGACGGTGACGACAGCCCCCAGACCTTCAATATTCAGATCGATGTAGCCAATCATGATGAGCGCTGTGGTGAAGGCAATGAAAATCCCCAAGCCCGGGCTTTGATAACGAGACGCAACGAAGTCGCTTTGGGTCACATGGCCAAAGCGTTTTCCGAGGAGCCAAAAGGCAGGCAGGATAAAAAATCCGAGCGCGTAGGCCACGTCATTCAATGCCACATTGTAGTAAGCGGCTGAGCCGTTGGCGTAGGAATAAGCCGCTAAGCCCTGAAAGGTAAACGCCGTGTAAATCTCCGTGCCAAGCAAAAACCACACCAAGAAGGGACCCATTCGGCGTGCATCAACCAACCATCCGCTCAGGTCGCGGGACTGCCTGTGTCCATAGATAATGCCGCCGACGGTGACGGCAATCACCGCCAGAAGGGCAATGAGCAAAATCCAGGCGCCTTGAGCCATCCAATCTTCCTCCTTAACCTGGGGGATCGGTAAAGTAGGCTTGTTGTGGATTATGGCGTCGGTCATACAGATAGAGAGCGCCTAAGAGGAGTGGAGTGACCAGCGGTACCACAAGAAACCAAAAGACGAGCGGTGGCATGCCGACAATCAGCGGGGCCGGAACGTTGAACCACAGCATTGAGGCCCCAATGTACAAAAAGGCCACCGCAAGCACAACCAAGATCCAGATGGCAATCGTGCGTCGCACCGTCCCACCAGCCTTTCGACGTGCTTTTGAAACGTTATGCGCGCCAAGTGCCGATGATGCCAAACGAGCCACGCCGGGCGAAGGGTTTCCCGGCGTGGTGTCATAGTCTTCGAAGCCAAGTGGAAAAAAAGATGCTAGTGGCTCCGATGAAGGTGTAAGAACGGGTGACAGGAATGGGTCGGAGCCCAATACTGGGCGTCGGCCGGGCGGGGCACGCCGGGATGCCAGGATGACTCGCGCTCTAGTGCAGGAACGGTAATCGAGGGGCCGCAGCCTGGGTGCCAGCTCGTCGTGGGGTCGCTGGCTGGGACCCGAATCGGCCGCCACCGGGTGTCCGGCGTTTGAGGCTGAGTTCCCCGGACAAACCAGGCCCCCTCAATCTTGTCTTTGGGCGTCCAGCGGCTGGCCAGCTTTCCGGAGGTGATCGAGACGCGAGGAACATAGACCAAGCCTGGGGGGCGGGAGAAGGGCGTGGCGGGAATCTTTAGTGTCTGGTTCACCGCGGTCATAATTTGCTGCCAGATGGGTCCCGCGGCCACTGCTCCGTAGGCAGGGCCGTGGCCCGACTGGGTCCACGGCTGGGCGATCTCTCCTTGGCGGTCGCCTTCCCAGACGCCCACCGCCATTTGCGGATCAAACCCGACGAACCACGCATCGGCCTCGTTGTTGCTGGTGCCGCTCTTGGCCGCCGCCGGCCGGCCAATGCCGAGCGCATGGCCGGTGGCGTAGGTGGTAGGACCAATATTGGTTAAGGCTTTCGACATCAACACACGTTCCATCATTTGCGTCAGGATAGCGGCGTTGTCTTCCGACAACGCCCGATTGTGGCTAGGCTTGGGCTGATAGACCACCTTCTGATGGGATACCACCCGGGTGACGAAGACGGGCTGAATGCGTTCGCCGCCGTTGTCGATGGCCGCGTAGCCATCGGTTAAGGTTAATAGATTGGTGTCGACCCCCAGTGCCACGTCCAGACCTGATTGAGCCTGAGGGATGGCGATGCCAAAGCGGTGGGCTAGAAACTCTTTCGCATAGGCGAGCCCAATATCGTTCAGAAGATGAACGGCGATGTCATTGTCGGAGATCGCCAAGGCGTCTCGGAGGTCCAGATACCCTCGATAGACGTTATCGTCATTAGATGGCCACCAGGCTTGGCCGCCAATATTATGGAAGATGGGCACATCTTGAAGCGCGGACATTTGGGTATATCCCCGGGTTAAGGCCGGCGCATAGTCCAGAAGCGGTTTGATGGCAGATCCCGTGGACCGGTCAGCGTCGATGGCCAGATTGTCTTGCCGAAACGCAAAGTGGCGGCGGCCGCCGATAATGGCCCAGACATGTCCGTTATGCGGGTTCATCACCACGGCTGCGGCCTGGTGGGCCGGGTACAGATAGCGCGGCGAACCAAAATTCCTTGTCATTCCCTGGTCGACGGCTCTTTGGGCGGCATCATAGACCTGTGGACGCAGCGCCGTGTAAATTCGGAGGCCTCCGTTCAAAATTTGGTTCATGGTAAATCCTTGCGCCTCGAGCTGATTGACGACTTGATCCACATACCATGGGTAGGGGAAGCCTTGGCCTAGGCTGGCAGCCGGCTCTGGATGAAAGTGAAGCGGCTGCTGCAAAATATGCCGACCTTGTTGGGCGCTGATGTCGTGATATCGGATCATCGCGTCGACCACCTGCTGCTGGCGCGCCCGCGCCAGATTGGGGTTGACCAAGGGGTCATAGAGGGAGGGGGCCTGCGGAAGTCCTGCCAGCATGGTGGCTTGAGCCATCGTCAATTTGGCCGGGGTGGTATCAAAGTACACGTGGGCAGCCTCGCGGATGCCGTCCGCTCCCTGGCCAAAATAGACCGTGTTGAGATAGAGGTCCAAAATCTGGTCCTTCGTGTAGCGGTGCGCCAACTGCAACCCCAGCAAAAACTCTTGGGTCTTTCGCACCAGTGATTTTTGGTCACTAAGATATAAGTTCTTGGCCAACTGTTCAGTGATGGTGCTTGCCCCTTCGCGAGCCGAGTGGTGAAGGACATCCACCACCGCCGCCCGCGCAATCGACTTCACATCAAAGCCAGGATTGTGATAGAAGTTGTGATCTTCGATGGCAACCATGGCTGTACGCATGGCCGGGGCGATTTGAGCGGTGGGGGTGAGCTGTTTTCGGGGCGATCCCAACCGCGCCACCACCTGCCCGCTCGCGTCGATAATGACCGAACTCGGGGCCCGATCCATGACGCTCACCAAGTGGCCCACGGAGGGCATGTGACGTAGAGCTCGCACGACCACGCTTCCCACGAAAAACGATCCCAGCGCAGAGGTTGCCAGAATACTCACGAGGGCAAGCCGCCCCCAACCAAGACGACGCCTGGCCTTGAGAGTATGGCCGCAAAAGCGGCAGGATCGGGAATTAGGACGGTTGTCTCGTCCGCAATTCGGACAGGTCACGACATCCTCCTCACGATGACGGCTGTCATGCTGCAATCATAAGGACATGATTTCCCCAGATTATGAAAAATATGTTGGGACACCAAAAGGGGCTGTCCCAATAGTCACCCGCACGGGTGACTGGGGCGGACCCTGATGAAAGTCAAGTGACCCTCGCTCCTAG
>NZ_JABBVZ010000129.1 GCF_012933365.1 Sulfobacillus harzensis
GGCTGCCCAGTAGGCACAACCATGAAGCGGGACATCGCGATATGGGCGGCGGTCATGGCGCTAATGATGGCGGGCTGTGGCGACGTGGGAGGCGAACCGACCCCAAGGAGCCGATGCTGTGGCCGTCGATGGATTGCGGGAAGGGAAAGAAAGCGAGGACTCACGATGAACAAGGCGTATGCGGTGACGAGCCGGGATTTATGGACCGTTCTCCAGGAAGTGATCCCTAACCTACCCGGCCGCGGCGTGGCGGCTGCGTGGCTTCATGTGCGGCCGGAGAACCATCCTGATCAGATCTGGTACGAATGGCGTACGGCTGATGGGGGTTATCAACAATACACGTGGAACGGCGATGAGAATGTACGTCTCGTGGTGGAGCATCTGGAGAGCCGCTTGGGTCCCCTGAACTGGGCGTGGACCGACAAACGGATCGTGATGCCCGGCGGATCGGAATCCGATGAGCCGGTCGTCATCAATGGCTGGATCCTTTGGTTAGGCCACGCGCCATCCGGTGAGACGGTCGCCAATGTGATCCTGGTGGATGACGCGGTCGTCCCCACCGAAAGCGAGGAATGAAGATGATCATCTATCACATCGTGACGAGTTGGGAACTGTGGGAGGCTCTGCGAGAAGCGCGGCCCGAGATTCCCGAGCGCACCCAGGTGAATCACGCGGTGTTGGAACTGACCACGACCACTGCGCACTTGCGGGTCGTGCCGCAGGATTGGGAACCGCAGGAGTTTGACTGGTTTGGTGCGGACGCGATGTTATTTCACAAGCAACTCTTTGACCGTCTCGGACAGCAGCATGGCTGGAAAGAGGCCACGATTTACCTGCCGTCTCTGACCGAGAATAAAGTCGTCCAGGTGGACGCGCACATGTTGTGGACGCGGCCCATCGACGAAAGCGAGGAATAAGGATGAGTGACGCCGATATTCGCTGCCGCACCTGTGGAAAGCCCTTATTTCGCTTTCGTCGGCCATTACCGCGTCCGGGTAGCGTCGTGCATCCCGGCGATCTCATTCCAATGCCAGGCATTCCCGCGCCAACACACGAGGGGCTGGTGGAGTGGCCTTGCTGTTCTACGGGTACGGTCGAACTGGGAACGGTCTTACTGCAGTTGTGGGCTGAAGAAAGCGAGGAGAAGAAATGAGTGTGACAATGATGAATGGTGCAACGCGCCTAGAGCCCAGCGAGGTATATGTTGGGATGGTGGTAGGGATCGGTAAGACACCAGAGGAAGCTCAAAAAGCCGTGGTTATTGGGAAAGATCCCGTTTCTGCTGACGACTCGATGATGTTTGTTGTGCTGTATTTGGATGGGGCGTATGACACTTATCAAAGGGTTGGGCCAGATAGCTCGCTGTGGGCGGTCACCGAAACGGGGCGCCGTAGTCCATCCGAGTTACAGAGGATCCAAGCGAACCGGGATGTGTTGGACTGGTATTATCGGCCCCATTTTCCTTTACCGCGTACCTTGGAGGTGCAAGCGGTGACTCTCAATTCAATCACGTGGACGGTACATCTAGTGGTGGGGGTGAAACCAGCGGAACCGGAAGCCAAGGGGGATGCGTTAGTGCGGGAGACCGCAGAAAGCGAGGAAAAACGATGAATACCACCGCCTTTCAGACGACCTATTTTGAAGTGGACGCGCAAGGTGCGCTCTGGCCGCTCGACCCCGCGACGATCCAACGGCAACCCGACGGCGGCTATCACCAAGTGGTGGACGGGGCCGTGACGACGACTTACACCGCGCAGGAGATCGTGCATGCGCGGCTCATGCCCATAACGGGCACAGAAAGCGAGGTATCCCATGCCTGAGAAGAAACTGACGACCGCGCAGGCACACAATGCCGCGCAGACGGGCGAAATAAAGCTCGAGGATTCAATCGGCCTCACGAAGCCGGTGTTTGGTATTGCCGAACCCGTTCTCGTGCCGACGCCGCCAACGGCAGTGCCCCTCCCACCTACGTGCGAAACCTGCCGTTTCTTTGTGCAACCCAACGATCTAAGGAGTGAGTGTCATCGGCATGCGCCAATGGAACGCGGTTTTCCCGCTGTCGGGGCGCTCGATTGGTGCGGGGAATATGAGGGGCACCCAGAGGAAGCCTAATTGCGAGAGTCCGGGCGCGCGGACGGACCTTGAACGCCAGTGGCATCACGGTGAGCGCGACCTGCACAAAATGCGGCTGGCACCGGACGTATCAGAAATGGGGGAATCGCGATGCCTGACAAAGTGCCCTTAACCCGCCAGACGGCCCTCGCGAAAGCGGCCGAGGCGTTGAAACGCATCCAATATGGCGAAGTCGTGATTAAAGTGGTGGACGGCGAGCCCGAATGGGTGGAAGTCCACGAGAAGACGCGGGTGGGATAGAAAGGGGAACGCGAATATGGAGAACGTCAAAATGTGGGTGTCGGATCAGACGCCCATTGAGTCGCAAGCCTATGCCCAAATTAAAGCGATGGCTCAATTGCCGATACTCGCCGGACATATCGCGATCATGCCCGACGTGCATTGGGGCAAAGGTGCCACGGTGGGCAGTGTGATCCCCACGCGCGGGGCGATTATCCCGGCAGCGGTCGGCGTGGATTTGGGGTGCGGCATGGCCGCATTACAAACGTCCATGCGGATTGAACAGTTACCCGACAACTTGGCCGACTGGCGCTCCGCTATCGAAGCGGCCATTCCTGTGGGGTTCAACGCGCATGATAACGAGCGAATGCTGGATAAAGTCCTGCAGCTGGGAACGCACACGCCATTTGAGGCCAAACTCCGTGCGTTACGCGAGCGGTTTAATGGGTTAGCACTTCATGCGCAAATTCCGCATAATCCGCGCCACAAGACGGAAGCGGTGGCTTGGAAGCAAATTGGCACGCTGGGTGGCGGCAATCACTTCATCGAAGTGCAAACAGGCGATGACGGCTATGTCTGGCTGATGTTGCATTCGGGTTCGCGCAATGTCGGAAAGACGTTGGCCGAGGTCGCCATCAGTCAAGCTCGGCAGGAGGCGGAAACGCGGGGCGATGTGTTGCCCGATAAAGACCTGGCGTGGCTCGCGGAGGGATCGGGAGCATTTCATGCGTATTTGACGGCGCTCTGGTGGGCGCAAGATTATGCGCGGATGAATCGGGAAGCGATGTTGGCGCTCCTCTGGAACGCATTGATTCTGTTCTTGCCCGATGGCACGACGGTCACTCAAACGGTGAACTGCCATCATAATTACGTTGAACAATTCGGGGAGGGCGTCTATGTGACGCGCAAGGGAGCAGTGTCAGCCCGCGAAGGCGAATATGGTATTGTGCCCGGCTCTATGGGGACGGCCAGTTACATCGTGCGCGGGAAGGGGAACCCCGATTCCTATTACTCCTGTTCGCACGGGGCCGGACGACGCATGAGTCGGAACCAGGCCAAAAAGCAGTTTACCGTGGACGATCTGATCGCGCAGACGGCAGGCGTCGAGAGCCGCAAAGATTCGGCGGTGATTGATGAGATCCCGGCGGCTTACAAAGATGTGGACGCGGTAATCGCGGCCCAGGCGGACCTCATCGAGCCCGTAGTGCGTTTGAAGCAAGTTCTGTGCGTAAAGGCTAAGTTCACCCCGCAGTCATCGCATAAGGCGAGGCTGACACGCTCCTTCCCGGGGCGCTGTCGGCCTTTTTTGGTGAAAGGAGACCCCGATGACCTCACCGATTCCGCATCGCCGCCAATTGGTGCAACGGCTGAAAGACTATCCCAAAGAGCACGCCCGCTTCCTGGAACTCACGCGGGAAGAATACTATCGCAATCTTGAGCCCATCCACTTGCCCACGGATAGCGTGGCGTCCGCCCGTATTGACGGCATGCCGCATGCGGCGGTGGCGATGGCGAGCAATCCTACGCTACGCATTGTCATCAGTCGCGAAGCCATACTCGAACGCTTGCAGGCGCAACGCGATCAGCTCAGTGCCACCATCACGCGACTGACCGACCGTCTCTTTCAATTCTGGGATTGGTGGACCACGCTGACCGACGTGCAACGCTGGTTCGTCCAATGGCGCTGGTGGGAAGGCGCGACGTACGAGCAGGTGGCGCGCAACTTCTTGGCCGACGGGGATCGGTTTCGGGGGTATGTGCCAGATTCGGTCAAGAAAGTCCTGCGATTTGAAGAGGAGCTACTGGCCGATTTGGAAGCGCTCTGGTACGGCGATCCTTTAGCCGACGAAAGCGAGGACAAAAATTAGGCGGTAAAAGGACGGTAAAAGGATGGTAAAGGGACGTGACAGACCCTTCTTACCTGCTATAATAGGAGTATCGAATCGTCTGGCTGCGGGCCGGGCGATTCTTCGTGTTTGGACTCCGACTTCCCCAAGGCGCGGCGGCTGGGCGCACGGGCTGTGAGTCGGTGTCCTGTGATTTTGACTGCACGCGCCACGTGGCGCGTTCTGGAGGGAGCCGATGAGCGCGATGTATACCCTCGATCCTGATGTGCAAGCCTTCCTAACGCGCTTTCCGCCCCTGGGGCCCTTTGACAAGAATCGCTGTCCCGATTGCCATCAATGGGCGCTGGTTGATCTAGGCCACAAGGAAGTCGTGTGTTATCGCCATGATCCGCCGCGTGTGTGGACCCTGGCCGAACGGCTGGCCTTGGCCGAGGCCCAAGACGCCACGCGGCCCCGGTTGCCCGAGAGCCTGAAACGCTACTATCCTGGAGGCGTCGTCTGTCCGCTGTGTCAGACGCGATTGCAATTGCGGATTCGGGCGGCAGAAGGCCGCTGCCCACGCTGTGAGGGCGTGTGGACCTTTCCCGAATTGGAGGATGCGGCGGCGCAACACCTCATGGAAGAACAGCCGAATGGCGCGACGGTCTATCACAAGCCGCGGCACGGGCGATGAGTTGATAATGGGCTTATGCAGTTTCGCTGAAATTTGTCTATTTATGATCATACTTAGCTTTGCCTGATCCGTGAAGAGGAAAATTCGTTCGCCAAAACCCGTGGGGCGGATTGTCTCGATGATGAAGATATTGTAAAATCGATGCCATCAGGGGTGTTCGACGGTTTCGGTACGCGAGACGTACCGTATAAATCCGGTGGTAGTCAACCCGACTCCCCTTCGGTACGGCAAGTTCTGCCGGATGTTAAGCCTGTGGAGTGTCCGCCCGTGGACGACCGGCCAATGGCCCTAAGAAGCGGTGACACGGCAACGATTGCTGCCGTGACGAGCGACGAGTTATGGAATCGATTGCGAGATATGTTTCCCGCGTGGGGATTGCCAGCGCACCCGCGGGAGGCGTCGCTGGTGATCGACCACGATGCGGGCTTTCTGCGGTGGGCCCATCTGGACATCACCGATGACGGCGTGTGCGTCCGGCCTGATAGCCAACGGGTATTGGATGCGGCTAAGGTGGCAGAGCTCTGGAAGTGGTTAGAGCCGGACATACAGTTTCCGCTCCACGGGATGCAATTTGTTCGGATGGATTTGCAACCGCACCGGGTTGTCCATGTCGAAGTGCGGGGACTCATGCTGGTGCGGCACACCGCGCTGGCGGCGGTCGACTAAACCGAGAGCCTTGGCCTGAGAGGCAAAGGAGGGATTGTCGATGGGTACGGAGGGGTACTCCACCGCCCAAGTCGAGCGGCTGACCGGCATAGGGGCGAAAACGTTGCACTTCTGGGATCATAGCGGGTTTGTGTCACCGAGCGTTGTCGGGGCACATGGAACCGGAAGCCGCCGGATATACAGTTTTCGTGATCTCGTGGCCTTGCGCGTGGCGGCCCAGTTCCGGGACGCAGGCATTAGCCTACACTCCTTGCGAAAAGTAGTGACCGTCCTGCGAGAGATGCGTGGGTTAGAACAGCCCCTTCCGGAAACGTATCTCGTCACAAACGGGGTGGATGTCTTTGAAAAGCACGGCGAAGACGTGATGTCGGTATTGCGGCAGCCGGGCCAAGCCGTATTTTCCTTTGTCATTGATCTTGCCCGAACGGTGGAGACATTACGTGAGGCCATTCAGAAGAGTACTGAATCTGCGTAAGCGTCAAAAGGCAACTATAGCAGGAGGACAAGTATGGCAAAAACAGCAAAAAAGCCTGAGATAGGCAACCATGGTGCGGGTCGTTCTCCGTCACCAATCTATTTGGAAACGGATGAGCAATTTGAAAATGTTGTTATTCTAAAGAGGCCGATGCGGACCCGCCGAATTGTGTTTGGATGGTACGGAGGCAAGTTTAGCCATCTAGAGTGGTTAATGCCTCTGCTCCCGAAGGCCCACCATTATTGTGAACCGTTTGCAGGGTCCGGCGCAGTGCTTTTAAACCGTGAACCCTCTCCAGTAGAGACATATAACGACATTGACGGAGATGTCGTGAATTTCTTTCGGGTGTTGCGCGATCGCTCAGACGAGCTTATCAGCGCCATTGCACTGACACCTTTCTCACGCGAGGAATTTCATCGGGCCATTAACGGAAGCACCCAAGGCATCAATGACCTGGAACGCGCACGACGATTCTACATTCGGGCTAGACAGGCTCGTACAGGATTAGCCCAAACTGCGACGTTGGGTCGTTGGGCGAACTGTAAAAACACCAGCCGATCGGGAATGTCTGGAGTGGTGTCGCGCTGGCTCGGTGGTGTCGAGGGCTTAGCTGAAATTGCAGAACGCTTGCTTAGGGTGCAGATAGAGAACCGGCCGGCTATTGATGTGATTCGCTTGTATGATAGCCCTGACACTCTATTTTACTGTGATCCGCCTTATTTGCATAAGACACGAGGTGATACTAAAGCCTACAGTTTTGAGATGGATACTCAACAGCATCACGACTTGGCTGACGTATTAAATCAATGTATGGGCAAAGTGGCCATATCGGGATATCGTTGCGACGAAATGGATACCTGGTACCAAGGGTGGAGAAGATATGACGCTCCGGTGAAGCAGTGCCATTCCACGAAAACACCCCGCCAAGAATCCCTGTGGATGAACTATTGATATGGCGAAGGCAAAGGCGAAGTTAGACTACCCGAAAGCGCTAGAGACATTACAAGAACTTTTTGCCGAAGCAGAAACCTGTTACACAAATGCTGCACCACCAGCCGTGAGTAGTAAGGTCGTTGAGGCAGCCGATATCCTTTTCCACTCATCCACTCAATCTTACCGTGAGGCATTGCTCGGCTGTGGACTGGCGAGGTTATTAGATTCATCGATTAACATCCGACACCCATACATGAACCATGGACCCTATCGTTTATAGAGCCAGAGCCGGAAGAAGAAGCCATCACCGCCATGAGGACGGCGGTGGTCGGCGCGTCTCACGTCATGTTGTTTCCACGGGGACTGGAAAAAGCCGGACTCGACGCGTCGCTACAGGTCGATAGTCTGGTGGCGATTGGGTCGTTGGATGTGGACCTGTACGACACATTGCAAGCCAAGGCCGACGGCGCAGGGACGACCATTGAGGGATGTTTCCCAGATCCTTCTGCGATGACGCCGAGCGAGAAGCGCGGGGTGCTAGCGATGGCGACCTTCGTAGGTACCCGCCTGCCGCGCAGGATGGAGATGATTAAGGCTAGGGCCAAGCTGAGGAAGATGAGTCGGCCTGAAGCTGCCCAGTGGCTCAGGGTTAAGGCGTGGGGCTACATGGTTGATAAGGGGATTGAGATTACTGAGGAAGAGTTCAAGCAGATTTGGGAAAAAGAGGAAAGGAAGTTTCTTGGCGGATAGTGTAGAATTATCTTGTGCTGCGGAATGCACAGCTTCCCTCCGGTTCGACTGCGGGAGGGATTTTTTGTATGGATAGGCTCAGGGCATGACGATGGGTGAGGTTGTGGGACTTCTGGTTATGGGCGCTAGTGGTGGGGCTTCGCCGCAACTGGATAAGACTCAGAAGCTCTTTAGCGCGTTGTATGAGGCAGTTACGGCACCTTACTTGAAGGGAGAAGAATGATGGATAAAGAGAAACTGCAAATCATTTTGGATGATCATAAAAAATGGTTGTCAAATGAGAAAGAAGGTAAAAAAGCCGTCTTGAGCAGGGCCGACTTGAGCGTGGCCGACTTGCGCGAGGCCAACTTGAGCGGGGCCGACTTGAGCGCGACCGACTTGCGCGGGGCCAACTTGAGCGGGGCCAACTTGAGCGGGGCCGTCTTGCTCGTGGCCGACTTGAGCAGGGCCGACTTGAGCGGGGCCGACTTGAGCGTGGCCGACTTGCGCGGGGCCAACTTGAGCGGGGCCAACTTGAGCGGGGCCGTCTTGCTCGTGGCCGACTTGAGCAGGGCCGACTTGAGCGGGGCCGACTTGAGCGTGGCCGACTTGCGCGGGGCCAACTTGAGCGGGG
>NZ_JABBVZ010000012.1 GCF_012933365.1 Sulfobacillus harzensis
ATCCGGTACCGTTTCGCTGGAAGTGGAAGCCCGAGGACGCAAAAAGCATGGACGCTATTTAGGAATGGCTATACTAGCCGCGGGAGCCGTGGGATGGGGGGGCTTATTTGTCCGTCTGCATGAGACGGGCCTCATGGTCCTTGGGGTCGTGTTGTGTTTTGGCAGTGCCCTTTTAAGCTTTCTTCTCACGCTCGGTGGGCGCCGCGGCACGGGGGGCCTCTTATTGGTCGCCTTGGCAGGATGCGCTTGGGTATGGCTGGGGTGGGGGTCGACGGTGTCAGGCGTGGGTCGGGCGACGGTCGCGATAGGGATCATCTTGATGGCTCTCGCGGCAAGTGTCTTGGCTCCCAAGTCCGCCGGCCGGTGGCTGTCTTGGACCCCCTTGCTTGTCGGAGCAGGTATGGCCGCAGCCTTGATCTCTTCGGTTCCCCACCTCTTGGCCATCCTGGGCTGTGTTTTGGGCGTGGCGGCCTGGCTGTTTATCCTGTCGTACGCCAAAATGTCCGCTCTGCGTTCTGAGCCTTCAGGACGTCAAGCGGCCCTCGACTGGGGAGGTGCTCAACTTCGTCAGGGGCCCATGGGAGTGATGTGCGGTGAAATTGCAGGATTTGCCGGACTCACGGCCATATATGGCGAAGATGGCGCGGGACGGCTTTTATTTAGCGCAATTCAGGAGCTCGGACGAAGCGCCCGCCGGCATGACCGGGTCCTGTGGCTGGGCGGTGGTGAATTTCTCGTGCTTTTGCCGGGGAGCCCCTACGAGAGTGAGCGAGTCATTCAAAAGCGCATTATCGCTGTGCTCGAGGGTTTCGGACCATGGGGCAGCGACGTGGATCTGGGCTGGGCCTGGGGGGCAGCGGGAGCATCGTTTGAAGAGGTGTTAAATGAGGCCGAGCGGGCGATGCACGCGATCCGGTCACGACGACGCGCTGCATCGAATCATCTCTGATGGGGTGCGGCTGCCTGTTGGACCTCCAGGGTCCTGGAGATTAGGCGACAAAAAAGGGGCGGGCGTCCGCGTGAACGACAATAACGTTCGCCCTATCGCCCCGGGG
Organism: Sulfobacillus harzensis; assembly: GCF_012933365.1. Lineage (GTDB taxonomy): Bacteria > Bacillota > Sulfobacillia > Sulfobacillales > Sulfobacillaceae > Sulfobacillus_B > Sulfobacillus_B harzensis. The sequence goes on from NZ_JABBVZ010000012.1 coordinate 1,056, forward strand.
TTCTTGACAACGGCTCCCCAGCGGAAATCAATCGCCTTTAGGCAGCGACGCAGCCATAGCGTCAGAAATTTGGGGATGGTCGGCCTCGGAGAGCTCGGTGAGATCGTCAGCCGCTATCCACAATTTCAATTGGGGCCCGAAGCGAATCATGATGCGCTCGGCCTCCGCAATCCATTGGAGATAGGAGAGTGCCGATATTGCCTCAACGGCGTCGCCGCGGCGAAGCGCGCCCGCCACTCGGCGAATGAGTTCACGTTTCAAGCCATCCATCAGCGTCCGATTCATGCCACACCCCCTAATCGGTTCTTAACATCGTTGTATGTTAGATGTTCGAAAAGGGGACCCCGGGCGCGGAATGAATCCCGAACCACGGCGTATGATTAACAAACCGGAAAATTCGGGGGAGATGGTCATGTCTACGCCGAGCCAAGAGGATTACCTGGAGGCTATTTGGGTACTGACCGATCAGAAAGGGTATGCGCGCGTAACTGACTTGGCGGAACGGCTGGCCATCAGTCCGGCTTCCGCCAGTAAAATGGTGCGGCGGCTGCATGAGGCTGGCTTGCTCACCTACGAACGTTATCGCGGATTTGCCTTCACCCCCGAGGGCAAGCGCCAAGGGCGTCTGCTTTACGCCCGCCACCAGATATTGGAACGTTTTCTTACGCATCTAGCCATAGGCACTGCCGAGGATGTGCATCGGGTGGTTGAAGGCATCGAGCATCATTTTGACGTTTTGCGGCTCAACCAAATCGAGCACTTGGTACATTACATTGATGCGCATCCCGAATGGTGGAACCAATTTCTAAAAGACGGCGGACCAGAGGAATAGCGCCGGGAAGGCATAAAAAAAGCCTCATCCGTTCGAGGACGAGGCGACGGGGTGGGATCAGAGCAACCCGCCCACTGTCTGCACAATCAGGGTTGCGTTCAGCACTAGAATCAAGGCGGCGCAAGCCAGCGAGGCTGCGGTGACATATCTTCGGTTGACCAGGACTCCCATAATCTTCTTCTGACTGGCAAAGTAAATCAGTGTGACAACCGGCACGGGAAGGACCAAACTTAGGATCACTTGGCTGATGACCAAGGTGGTTGTAGGATTGAGGCCCAATGCCACGATGATGACCGTGGGAAGCATGGTGACCACCCGGCGAATCCAGACCGGGATAGCAAATCCCACAAAGCCCTGCATGATGACTTGCCCGGCCATCGTGCCCACGGCGGAACTAGAGACGCCCGACGCCAACAGCGAGATGAGGAAAACAGCCGCCGCCATCGACCCTAAAATAGGTGTCAAGGTCTTATACGCCATGGGAATGGTGGCGATTTGAAAGTGGCCCGTGCTGTGAAACACCGAGGCGGACATATACAGCATTGCCATATTGATGAGCCCGGCTAATGACATGGCCAAGATGACCTCTTTCTTGCTAAATCCGTAAATCTTAATCTTCTCCTCATCATTGCGCGGCACAATCCGGCGTTGCGTCAGTCCAGAATGCAGATACACGACATGCGGCATCACGGTGGCACCAACAATGCCGACCACCAGCAGCATGGCGCTCGATCCATGAACCCACGGCACCACGCTGTGGTACAGTACCGAACCCCAAACGGGGTGGGAAAACCACGTCTCGGCCGCATAACAGGCGCCAATCAGCGCCACCAACAGGCCGATGAAAATCTCCAAGGGGCGGAATCCGTAACGATCCATGGATAGAATCAGATAGGTCATGATCCCAGTGATCACGGTGGCGATCAACATGGGAATTCCCACTAAAAGGTTGAGCGCCAAGGTTGCTCCCAAAAACTCGGCAATGTCGGTTGCCATGGCGGCAATCTCGGAAAAAATCCACAACACAATCGACACCGCGTAGGGAAACCGTTCACGGCACAATTCGGGCAGACTCTTGCCGGTGGCAATGCCCAACTTGGCGGACATGTTCTGGATGAGCATCGCCATGAGGTTGGCCAGCACAATCACCCACAAGAGCTTATATCCAAACTCGGATCCGCTTTGGATGTTGGTCGCATAGTTCCCCGGATCAATATAGGCAACGGCCGCAATGAATGCCGGGCCCAAAAAGGGTAGCAGAGCTCGAAGACCACGGCGGTTGGAAGACAACACGTGCCGTGCTTGCAGGACAGCCTTGGATTCTTCCGCCTGTTGCAATGCACTCATGGGGGACACTCTCCTTGCGTCTGGATGAATTTCTTGCGTTAATCACACACACTGGTCTCAAGCTCACTTTTTCCATGCCATCCTACGAAGGCGGGAAAAGGGGGGTGAGTGTATCCCTAGGGAAATATGACTGGTAATATTTGGGGATGTCCGGCCGGAACAACGTCTCTTGGACGGGCTAGGTGGCGAGCTTTTCGTCAAACGGGCGAAAAAGAGCCCGGATATCCGGCAGGGGTGGAGCCGGATTCCGGGCGGGCGGTGATGGACTCTCTATTCGGCGTTGGATCCTTCAAGATGGTAGGCTAGAAAGGTCCAGATATCCGCTTCCTCCTCGAGCCAGGTCTCCACGGATTTTCCTACCCCGTGGCCGGTTTTTTCGGCCACGCGCAACAACACCGGAAGTCCGGAGTTGGAGGCCTGCTGCAGAAGGGCCGCCATTTTTCTGGCATGCATGGGGTCCACACGACTGTCCTCCTCCGAGGTAAAGAGAAGGGTTGCGGGGTAGGGCGTGCCGGGAACCACCCGGTGATATGGCGAATAGGCATAGAGCCAGGAGAACTCTTCAGGGATGTCAGGGGACCCATATTCGGCTGTCCATAAATCGGCAATGAGAAATCGGTGGAAGCGGACCATATCCAGCAGCGGCACCCCGATAATGGCGGCCTTCGCCAAGCGCGGGTTTTGGGTAATGAAGGCCCCGGCCAGGAGACCCCCATTGCTTCTGCCGGAAACGCCAAGATGCTCTGAATCGGTGTAGCCGGTTTGGATTAAATGGTGGGCGGCAGCCTCGAAGTCGTCGAATACGTTTTGCTTGTGCTGACGCATGCCCTCTTCGTGCCAGCGCTTTCCGAATTCGCTTCCACCTCGCAAAATGGCTAACGCGTACACATTGCCGCGTTCAACCCAGGCTTGCACTGATGGCGAATATGCGGGCAGATTGGCGACATCAAACCCGCCGTAGCCTGAAAGGACGGTGGGGGTGGCGCCATGTTGGACAAATCCCCGGGGTCGCGCGACATAGACGGGAATGCGCGTGCCATCCCTCGATGTGGTCCATTCCTGCACGACCTCGATGCCGTCGACCGATGGGGCCGCTTCCGCCCAGAGGGTCTCGGTCAAATCGCGGTCAAAGATGACGTGGATGCGTGGTGGCATGTTGAAGCCGGAGACGCCATAATATGCGGCCTGGTGCGCGGTCCTGAGCCCGCCGAGACTGGTGCCTTGGGGTAAAGATTTTTCGGTTTGAAGGGTCCCGTCGAGATTGGTCACCATCAACTGGGAGGCCGCTTGGCGTAACCGGTGTATGTAGATATGCTCTGGGGTAGCCACAGCGTCAACGAACGGGGCACCGTCCTCGCCCCGAACGAGTGTGCGGTGGGAGAAGGTGTTCAAATCGATTTCAACGATCCGGCCGTTGTCGTCCTCGAAGTTGGTTAACGCCAAGAGCCGATCATTGGCCCACATCGGCCAGAGGGTCACGTCACCCGCGTCAAAAATCAACTGGGGCTCCGCTCCGCTCGTCCGATCCATCAAATACAGCGTGGTGCGGCTCCAGCCATAATGGAGGCTGACGGCCAGATATCGCCCCGAGGCGGACAGGTGAAGACCGGGCATGGCCCGTTTGTCGTCGGGAGACTGGAATATCACGGCGTCGTTTTGATAATCGGTCCCTAAACGATGAAAAAAGACGCGGGAGTGATAATGCTCGTCGCCCGGGGGCACGGTTCCGGGGTCGGGATAGCGTGTATAGTAAAAGCCATCCGAGCCGGCTGGGAAGGCAATGCTCGAGTGTCGGGCCCGGGGAATGCGATCGGCCAAAAGCCGCTCCTGAACGACGTCGTAAATATGCAAGGTTGACCATTCGTTGCCGTGCCGGGAGAGACCATAGAGCACATAGCGACCGTCGTGGGAGGTATCGGCCCAGTCGACATGCATCGGCTCGCCCTTCCCCTCACGATTGGGGTCTGCCGCCGTCAACTGTCGGCCCCGATATTCGGCGTATAGTACGGCCTGTTCCTGGCCCGGATCCCGACGTTGAAAGATGATGGTTTCCCCGTGTCCGTGGGGAATCCCGAGATCCGGCATCGCTCGTAATGCGGCCAGGCGCGCGCGAATGGAAGCCCTCCCGGGATATTGGGCCATCACCGATTGTGTGAAGGCTTTCTGCTCAGCGACCCACGCACGGGTCGCCGCGTTGTGTCCGTCTTCCAGCCACCGATAGGGATCGATAACGGCCTGACCATGAATTTCCTCAACCACCGGCTTCGCTTCACTCTTAGGATATGTCATGGGATTGGCCTTCGCGACGCATGCTGGCGGCGGCTCGTTCCACCGCGTTGACAATGTGCTGGTAGCCGGTGCAGCGGCACAAGTTGCCAGACAGCGCTTCTCTAATCTCTTGACGCGTTGGGTTGGGATTTTCGTTTAGAAAATGGGCGGCCGTCATGAGGAAACCGGGCGTACAAAACCCGCACTGCAGCGCATGTTCTTGCCAGAACGCCTCTTGAACCGGATGCAGCGACCCGTCAGGCTCTGCCAAGCCTTCGACCGTCACAATCTCGGCCTGATCCACGCTGACGGCCAAGGTTAGGCAGGAGCGCGCTGGACGGCCATTAAGGAGTACCGTGCAGGCTCCGCATACCCCTTGTTCACAACCCAAATGCGTACCGGTTAGTCCCAGCCGCTCACGCAATACGTCGGCCAATAGCCAGCGAGCCTCCACCTCCACGTGGTGGGTTTGGCCGTTGACAGTCAAGGTGATTTCAACCATTTAAGAATTCCCCCTTTGAGCAACACTTTTCTGATGCGCGCGGTCGAGGGCCTGAATCATCAGCGTTTGCGCCAACTGCCGCCGGTAATCGGCGGTGGCGTGCAGGTCATCGGCGGGATCAATTTGGCGCGCTGCTTCCTCAGCCAGGTGCGTCCAAAGGTCGGGGCCGGCGGTCTCGCCGCGGGCGGACTCTTCTAGGTCAAGGCTCCGCCAGGGGACATCGCCGACACCACCGAGCACCATGCGCACCACGGACACCCGCCCGTGTGCATCGCTGTCTACCGCTGCCGCCGCAATGGCCAGGGCAAAGTCGCCGGAACGGATGGCATACTCTTCGATGGCTGCTGGCAGCCGGGAGGCCCGGGGAAATTTCACTGCCGTCACCATTTCGTTGGGCGCCAGGGCGGTGATGAAGTAGCTCAAAAAGAATTGGGAGGCCGGCACGACCCGGGTTTCGCCCCGGGAGGCGACGGTGAGCTCCCAGTCGAATAGTGCTGCCAGTACAGGAAGCTCGGCGGCGGGGTCGGCGTGCGACAAGCTGCCCCCGATTGTGCCGCGCGTACGGATGGCGGGGTGCGCGATGAGGCGCTCCGCCTCGGGGACAACAGGACAGAATTGGGCGATGCGGGCATCCTGTTCCAATTGGAAATGGCGCACTAACGCCCCCACCATCAACCCGTCAGGGGCCTCCTGGATTTGGGACAACTCGGCGAGGCCATTGATGTCGATTAAAGTACTGGGTTGGGCAAGCCGCATGTTCATCATGGGGATGAGGCTTTGCCCGCCCGCCAACACCTTAGCATCCTCATGCGCTTCGAGTGCGGCTAGCGCCTCCTCAAGGGTTTGGGGGCGGACGTATTCAAAGGCTGGCGGTTTCACTCAGCATGACCTCCTTGAAGGGCGGCCAGGGCCTGGTAGAGGCGCCCGGGCGTGATGGGGGCGTAGTCCAAACGCAAGCCAAGATCGTGAAAGGCGTCTTCAACCGCCGAGAGCGCAATCGCTTGCGACGGGATAATCCCGGCTTCGCCTACCCCTTTATAGCCCGACGGGTTGCTGGGAGCGGGGTAGTCTCGATGATGAATTTCAATGTCGGGACTCTCCTTGGCGCCCGGCAGTCGGTAATCCAGAAACGAGGTGGTGAGAGGCTGGCCGTCCTCGTTGTAAATCATCTCTTCATAGAGGGCGCTGCCCAACCCTTGCACCGTGCCGCCGATTACTTGGCCATTGGCCAATAAGGGGTTCACAATGGCGCCCCCGTCATGGACGATCACATAGCGCTCAATTTTGATGTCGGCGGTCTTTTCGTCCACCCGGACAATCAGGGCGTGAGACCCAAAGCCGTATGTGGGGGTGTTCGACCCAAACATATCCTCATGGGTCAGTGGGGGCTCACCGAGCTCCTGAAGCCGCTCAGCTATTTGAGACCAGCCGAGGGCCACACTGGGGACTCCTTCGACATGAAATTGTCCTTCAGCAAAGGTGAGGTCGTCGGCGTGCGCCTCGAGGATGCGGGCCGCAGCTTCTTTGGCTTTCGCAATCAAGCCGTCGCCGGCTTTCTTGGTGGCATTGCCGGCCATGATTATTGTCCGACTTCCGAAGGTGCCGATGCCTTTGGCAATGCCGCCGGTGTCGCCCTCAACCACCTCCACCTGATCGATCGCCAGGCCGAGGGTATCCGCAGCGATTTGCGCCAAGGCGGTTCGATGGCCCTGGCCTTGGCCGGTTGCGCCGGTGCTGAGCCGTATCCGCCCGCCCGGAAGGAGCTCCATTTTGACGCCTTCAAAACCAAACCCGGCTGACACCTCCACGTAGTTGGCAATGCCCAAGCCGAGACGTATCCCCTGTTGGCGGGCTTCCTGCTGGCGCTGCCGGAATGCCTCCACGTCGACAATCTCGAGCAGATCGTGAAAGGCTCCTGGAAAGTCGCCAGAATCATAAACCACATCGGGAATGCCGATGGCGTAGGGCAAATCGTTCGGGCGGATGAGGTTCTTCATACGGATGGCGATCCGGTCCAACCCGAGGGTATCTGCGGCGCGGTCCAGCATGCGCTCAATGATGTAATGGCCTTGAGGCCGGCCCGCCCCGCGATAGGGGGCCTGCGGCACCTTGTTGGTGAGCACGGTGCGCCCGTCAATAAAGAGATTGGGAATGCGGTAGGGGCCCGGCAAGTTGCGGGCGGTGGTGCGCGCCACAATCATGCCGCCGCCGGGGTAAGCGCCATTGTCTTGATAGTAGGTGTCCACCAAAGCGACCAAGGTGCCGTCTTGATTGATGCCCAGCGCCACCTCGTGCACCTGCTCGCGTTCTTGATATGTTCCGAGAAATTCCTCAAAGCGATCGCCGGCCCACTTCACCGGATTGTTGAAGTGGACGGCACTCCAGACCACCAGGGCTTCTTCAGAGTAGGTGCCATTCTTGACACCAAATCCGCCACCGACTTCGGGCGCCACCACACGAATGTGATCGGGCGGCATTTGAAGAAACTCCGCGATGCGCTCCTGGGCGCGATGCACGGACTGTGTGGCATCATACACCAGAAGCTGGCCGCGCACGGCATCATAGTGGGCGGCCACCGCCCGCGGTTCCATGGGCTGGGCGCTGACGCGGCCCAACCGCAAGGTGGCGCGAATGATGTGATCGGCTTTTTCCAAGGCTTGCAGCGAATCGCCACTCTCATAATGCACGTGGTCAAGAATGTTGCTGCCGAGCTCCGGATGCAGCACCACATGGTCCTTGGCGGCCTCCTCCACCTGGGTTAACGCATCAAGAGGCTCGTACTGCACCGACACCAGTTCGACAGCATCTTCGGCGAGATAGCGATCCTCCGCCAGGATCACCGCGACCGGTTGTCCCACGTAAAACACTTTCTCATAAGCCAGGGGTGGGGGAGCAATGGGCGCCATGCCGGGCAATGGGCGCTGCAACTCGGGGAATTGTTCCGCCGTGATGACCGCCCTGACACCTGGGGCTTTTTCCGCGGCCTTGATATCGATGGAGCGAATAATGGCGTGGGCATGGGGCGACCGAACCAGTGCCATGGCCCATTGGCCCTCAAAATGAATGTCACTCACATATTGACCTTGACCCTGAATCAGCGCCCGATCCTCAACTCGTGGTACGGGTCGGCCAACCCAGCGTTCTTTGGGGATGGACATGCAGCGTCACCTCACTTTTCATTGCCTCCATTATAGCCGGACGCGGGCGGGTAGGGGCGTAATCGCTCACGGTCCCGCGAATCTTCTGATGGGAGGTGGCGATGATGCAGATTCGGGTGTTGCTGGTGGACCCGTCACCCACGTATTCCCAGGTTGTTCCGTGGGAATTGAATGGCGGCGTCGATTTGGTGGTGAGAGGCGTGTCTCGTGGTGATCAGGCCATCATGTTGATGTCTCGCTGGGTGCCGCATCTGGTCATTATCTCGATTAATCTCAGCGACATGTCGGCCATGAAGCTGGCTGCGGAGGTCGAGCGCCGCTTTGGGATTAAGGCTGCGTTAATGGGGATGTACAAGCCGGAGTGGTTGCGTCAGGTCAAAATGCCCTGGATCGCCAAAGATCGGCTGACCGCTCAGCTTTTGCGGCAGGAAGCGCTTGACCTTCATCAGGTTGGCTGGCAGTCGGAACACCAATAGGCGGTACGTCCACCAATGGGACCCTTGACGACGATGCCGCCGTTTCCGCACGCTTTGCCTTCTTGATAGTGGACCGCCAACTGGGCTCGGAATCCCCCGGTTACCTGGTCTCCCTCATAAATGGGGGGACCCACGCCCCCCGCGTCGACCGCTTTCTCTAAGACTGTGGGAAGCACGGCACCGAGCCTCTGCCATTGAAAGTCCGTGAGGCTGGACGCTGGCTGGCCTGGATAAAGACCGACATCATAGCAGATCTCATCGCTGTATACATTGCCGATTCCGGCCACAACTTTTTGGTCCATCAGGCACGTTTTGATGGGACGGCTGGAATGGCTATAGGCGGACTGGAGGCGATCGCCGTTGTATGTGGGTGAGAGCGGTTCCACTCCTAAGTGCGCCCAGCGTTGACGGAGGGCACCCGGGCTGAGGAAATCCAGGCGTCCCAGTCCGACATGAAAATTTACGCGAAGGCCATCTTGCAATGTTAGGGTGACGGGAGCGGGTTGAGCCTCGCGGGAGATGCTAATTCGCCCGCCCAACATCAGGTGGATATAGAGAACGCGAAACGTGTCGGGCGCTCTTTCGAACCCAATCGCCAAACTCTTTCCGCGTCGCTCGATAGACTCAATAGGGGAGCCCGCAATCGCTGGACTTGCGACTTCAGCGGGGCAATTGAGCCGTTTAGGCCATTCAGCGATAATGGACTGTGCCGTCTTACCAACAAGGAAACGGGACAGTTGGCGCCGGTAGTTTTCCATTTCCGGAAGTTCAGGCATGGGGAGAGGATGTGCGCTGGCGCGGGATTTATGCAAGAATTGACGAGGGTTACTCGTTAACAAAAAGGATTCATACGTGAGATTCATACGGGACACTGGGGAGGGACGCGCATGGCCAAGGATGACAGACCGCCCAAGCGGCGGCGTGTACGCCGGCGCATGCGTTGGGGCCGATTTTTTGGGTTCCTTATTTTTTTAGGTGTCGTTCTTCCGCTCCTAGGCTTAGGATACGGCGCCTGGCGTCTGGACAGCGATGTGCATGCGCTGAAAAGCGATTATCATGCCCGAAACTTTGTGGCCATGGCATCTAGCTTACAGCAAGCCGGTGGCACGCTGGGAATCATGCGCAGCGCCTCATTGCTGCTTGGCTGGATGGATGCCGTGCCAGTGTTGCGTGGGTACTATTTAAACGGCATGAGCGTGTTGACGGCAGCCCAGATGGACGTTCATGCCTTTGGCGACGCTATTCCGCCGGTGTTGGACGCTGCTGAGGGCGGCGGAAGTTCCGCCGCGAAGACGGCTCGGGTCAGCCAAGCGGTTTCGGCCGCGGGGCTGAAAATGCAGCAGTTGGAGCCGCAACTGCTTGGTGCCAACCGCCAAATTCAAAGTATGAACGCCCATCGCTGGCCCGGGATCTTAAGCCGCAAGGGGCTCAGCGTTCCGGAAATCAAGGCCGTCAGCGACACCTTGATTCGCATGCTGCCAACCATGACCGGACGGCATCCCATTTTGGCATCGTTGATGGGATTTCCCAATCCCAAGCGGTATCTCTTGATCTTCGAGAACAGCGGCGAATTGCGGGCGACCGGCGGTTTCATGACCGCCTTCGCGTATGTGCCGTTTCACAACGGCAAGCTGGGCAAGATTACCTCGCAGAATATCCAGACGCTCGATACCCAGGTCACCTATCGGCCGACGCCGCCCACCGTGGTGGGACTCTATTTGCCAGTCCTCTATTGGCATCTCCGCGATGCCAACTCGGCGGTGGCTGGCACCAACTTTGGCATGCCGGATGTGCCGGAGGCGGTGCACAATATTTATCAATTCTATAATTCCATTCCCAATGCTCCGCCGGTCAACGGGGTGGTGTTCATCGACACCTGGTTTGTTGACGACCTAATTGGCGATGTAGGCGGGCTAAACGTGCCCACGCTGCGGGGCAAAACAGTTCATCTGACGGCTCAAAATGCCAACTATGAGATGGAATACATGGCTGAGGGGCTGGCGTTGCCGGCCAACGTGCGCAAGCTCTTCATCGGGACGATGATGAAAGAATTGATGCATGACGTGTTCCATGGCCACACCTCGGAGCTGCTCAAGGTGGCGGGCACGATCAGCCTGGCGCTTCGCCATGAGCATGTGATGATGTACTTCAATAACCCCAAGGCCGAGCAGTTTGTTGCCAATCAGAATTGGGGAGGCATCATTCCCCAGCATGTCAATGGCGACTACGTCGAGGTGATTGACGAAAACTTATTAGGCCATAAGGACAACTACTGGATGCACGAGTCCTACGATGTCAACATCAAGACGGAGAATGGCCAGAACATCGAGACGGTGACGGTTCACTGGAGAGAGACGGGAATCGATACCGGAAAACCGCCCTATCTGGTGGTTCCGTATCACAGTTGGGTCTCGGTATTTGCTCCACCCGGGTCGACGTTAGATTCTATGACCGCGACCGCGTCGGGTGGCAATGGCGCCGGAGGCGGCATCGACAGCGGCATTCAGGTGACCGACGATACTGTGGTCAACAAGGTGGAATTTGGCGCTCACATGAATCTGCCGGCGCGACTCAGCAAATACCAACCCGATGCGACCGGTACGTTAGTTGCGACCATTACGCTGCCCGCGGGCGTGAACATTAATCATATTCTGTTGCAGAAACAGCCGGGTCTTAAGGCGGAGCCGGTGACGGTGACCGTCAACGGGGCAACCCGGCATATTGTTCTCAACTCACGGACCTGGTTGACCTTTTAAGCCTCGCGTACGAGCAATTGCGCGGCAACGGCTTCGGGCACCTCAATGGGGACGCCTTGAATGGTCACGCGCCGGTCGCTTTCCAAGGTAAAGGAGACGCCTGGCAAGAGGCCGGCGTCTTCTACCCATTGGAGTCGTTCCTCGAGACCTTCCAATTGCTCATAAATCCGGTCGACGCAGTATCGACCCGGTTGCGCACGCTCTAAAGGAATGGCTGGCAATAAGGGGAGGGGTTCTGACGCTAGACCGGGAATAGGATTGCCATGCGGGCAGGTCAGTGGACGGCCCAAGTCTTCCCAGAGAGCTTGCTCGACCCGCTCGGAGAGGGCGTGTTCGAGGCGCTCCGCTTCGCGGTGGGCCTCAACCAAACTTAATCCTAATTTGTCAGACAGCCAGCGCTCCGCCAACCGATGGCGCCGCACAATGGCTTCCGCGCGCGCCCATCCTTGGGCACTTAAGCGCACTTCAGGCACACGCGACAACAGATCGCCATTCTTCTCCAACCGGGAGAGTGCCCGAGACACACTCACGGGTGTTACCGCCAAATACTCGGCAATGCGGGCTGCCTGTGCCGGACGACCTTCGGTGGTGAGCACGAAGATCGCTTCCAAGTAGGATTCGGCCCCTGCCTGGGATGGCTCTATGGGCTGGTTGGTCTTCTGCATGGACTCCCCTCCTTGTATTTCTCTGATACGGTTCTCTCAGATTTTAGAGGATGCGGCGTCAATTTGGGTACGATTTTTCGACCGTAAGGATGTCGGGCGGAAGTACCGCCAAAAGCCGATGATGAGGTACAGCACATAGGCGCCGAATTGCAACCCGGTGGGTTTGGCGGCATAACCGATGAAGTTATGCAAGATGTCCCCTAAAAGACTGTTTTCGTTAAGAACCCCGCCAGTGTTCCATAATGCATGCGTGAGCAAGGGCAACCAACCCAAGGACTGAAAGTCTTCAATTCCGTCGGCCAACAGAGCGGCACCAAACACCAGCAACAGGCCGCCCAGCACGTTGAAGAAAACTGTGAGAGGAACCCGGCGGCCCATGCCGAAAATGGTCCAATCCACGGCCAGTGCCAGACCCAGTCCGATAACGGCTCCGATTCCAAGATCGAGAGGGTTGGAGTGGAAGGCAAACGCTAGGGTAAAGAAGACCGTTTCCAAGCCTTCGCGCCCGACGGAAAGAAAGGAAAGGCCCACGAGCGCGAAGAGTGTTCCCTTGCCCAAGGCGAGTTGAATCTGCCGTTCCATGGAAGCCTTCATGGTACGCCCCTGCGATTTCATCCAAAAACTCATGCCGGTGAGCATAATGGTGGCGATGAGGTAAGTGGTGCCTTCCAAAATGGTTTGCATCCGAGATCCGTCATACTGCCGGATAACATGGTACAGCAAGAGGCCTACGGCCAAATCAAGCCCGGCGGCAAGGCCCACGCCAAGCCAAACTTGGCGCGTTTCGCGGGTATGCCCAATCTTGTGCAGGTAGGCAATAATGATGCTGACGATGAGGCTGGCTTCTAGGCCCTCGCGAAAGAAAATAACGATGGCGGGGAGCATTTGGCACCTCCTGACTGAGTTAACCCGTGCTAACTATTATTAATATGGGGTTAAGGGGTGTCAAGTGCATCCATGACAACAAAAAACCCGCATCGCCCTGATGCGGGTGAAAATGGTGGGCACGGCTGGACTCGAACCAGCGACCCCCTGAATGTGGGTCAGGTGCTCTACCACTGAGCTACGCGCCCGTGTCCCTGAGACGTTATTCTATCGAGTTCCATGCGGGCTGTCAATGGATGGTGGGCCCAGCAGGATTCGAACCTACGACCAACCGGTTATGAGCCGGCAGCTCTACCGCTGAGCTATGGGCCCGTACGTTCGGACAATGAAAATGGCTCCTCGAGCAGGACTCGAACCTGCAACCACCCGGTTAACAGCCGGGTGCTCTACCAATTGAGCTATCGAGGAGTGTCACCGACAACGAATATCTTATCATGCGCCTCTTCGGGCGTCAAGGCGTCCAGTCCAGAAAATGATGGAGAGAAAAAGAAACGCGCGGACAGGAATCACAAGAAACGCTGTCGAAGTTTGGAACGAAACGGGGAGGCGCTTATGGCGGGACTAATTAAGGTCATCACAGGCGAAATGTTTTCCGGCAAATCCGAAGAGCTGGCGCGGTTGGTGGAACAGTGTCTGGCCAATGACCATCGAGTTCAAGTTTTCTATCCGGCGATGTCTTCACGGGGCAGCACACGCGACATTGAGCAGCGGCTTGAGCCGCACGACCACCTGTTAGTCCAAGCGGTGCCTAATGCCGATGCGGAGCAAATGAGTGCTTTGGTGGCGCCGACCGCCGACGTGATTGTGGTCGACGAGGCTCAGTTTTTTTCTCCCGCCATCGTCCGCGTGGTGCGGGAATGGCGGCGTCGCGGCTGTTTGGTTTTGATTGGCGGGTTGGATCAGGACTATTTGGAGCATCCTTTTGGGTGCATGGGCGACCTGATGTGCATTGCCAACGAAGTCGTTAAATTTCACGCGTTTTGTGCCGCGTGTGGCGCCCAGGATGCCTTCATCTCCCACCGGATAAGTGCTGAAAGTGGGCAGATCGCCGTCGGGGAGAGCTACGTGCCGTTATGCGAGGATTGCTATGTCAAGACTCTGACGCAACGGGAGGAGACGGTATTCGCCGACTGAGTCCGCGCCTAGAATTAATCCATAGCTGGTGCGCTCCTTACCGGGTGGTGGCTGATATTGGCGCACATGCGGGGCTCTTGGCCCGTCGTTTGGATAAGGAAGGGCATCAGGTAACGGCCACGGAAATCACCCCGCACGGCTACGCCATGTTGCGTGAGAGTCTCGCCGGTACATCGGTCGAGGTTCTCGCAGGGGACGGTTTGGAGCCTCTAAAAGGCCGTTCCCTGGATTTGCTGGTCATTTCTGGGATGGGCTACGATACAATTTTAAAGATTTTAGAGAGACTTCCGGTGTTGTCCAAACAGCCACAGATTATCGTTCAGCCCATGCAAGGGGCGTTTTTGATGCACCGCGCGATTGCCGACCGGGGTTGGCACGTTGTGAAGGCGGATATTGCCCTTCAGCGTCGTCGTCTTTATCCGGTATGGTTGCTGAATGTTTCCACTGCGACGTCGAATCTTGAGGATCCGTTGATTCCCACGGAGTTTCGCGGCTCACCCTATTATCGGAGCTTTTTGGAAGCCGAACTGGCGTTTCGCCAAAAGGCAATACCCATGCATCCCACGGCAGCTCGCGAGAACCAACGCATTCTTGATGAATTGGAGACAATAACATGACTGCAAAACAGTATCAGGTTTATACCGATGGGGCATGCCAGAACAATCAGGCACCTGGAGGTCAGCCGGGAGGATGGGCGTGCGTGTTTGTGGACGGTCCCAGCTATTCCGGCTTTGATGCGAAAACCACCAATAACCGGATGGAGCTTACCGCTGCCATTGAAGCGCTGAAACATACCGAGCCGGGTGCAGAGATCACGGTCTACAGCGATTCGGCCTACGTGGTTAATGCTTTTTTGCAAAATTGGTTTAAGGGATGGCACCAGCGAGGCTGGAAGAACGCCAAGGGACAAAGCGTGGAGAATCAGGATTTGTGGCGCGAACTCTATGCCTTGGCGGCGCAGCGCCGCGTCACCTGGGTGAAGGTGAAAGGGCATGCAGGCAACCACTATAACGAAATGGCCGACAAGCTGGCCGTTGAGGCGATAAAGAAGGCGCGCGGCGAAATTGTCCAGCCGTGACGAAAAGTGGATGGCCAAAACTTATGCCATCGTGTTATAATCATGGTCCGACATGCGAGTTGGCCAGACGATCGCGGGCAACAGTCCGAAAGGCGTTGTCTGAGGAAAGTCCGAGCTGCATAGAGCAGGGTGCTGGATAACGTCCAGTGGGGGCGACCCTAAGGAAAGTGCCACAGAAAACAAACCGCCTTCTTTGAGGGTAAGGATGAAACGGTGCGGTAAGAGCGCACCAGAGGCCAGG
The DNA here is from genome assembly GCF_012933365.1 of Sulfobacillus harzensis. Lineage (GTDB taxonomy): Bacteria > Bacillota > Sulfobacillia > Sulfobacillales > Sulfobacillaceae > Sulfobacillus_B > Sulfobacillus_B harzensis. The sequence goes on from NZ_JABBVZ010000012.1 coordinate 16,398, forward strand.
TGACTGGTTTGCTTGGTAAACCCCACCCGCAGCAAGACCGAATAGGGGGAGGATGAGGTTGCTCGCCGACTTCCCGGGTAGGTCGCTTGAGGTGTCCGGTAACGGGCATCCCAGATAAATGATCGTCCGTGACAGAACTCGGCTTATGGCCAACTCGTCGTGGCGCACATGCTGGCTTCTGTCGCGAGACGGGAGCCGGCTTTTGTCGTATTCCCAGCCCGAGCGCAGCACCAAAACGGTGGCCGAGAGTTCAAGCCCGACCGAGCGTCATCTTGCGAAGAAACCCGTGAACTCCTGCTGCACCAAATGCTAGTAATCCTATCCTTTGGATATCGATGTTGGTGCATGATCTCGCGAGGTCCTGTTCTCAATACGCGACGTAGAGCCGTGCGACTTTGGACTGACAGCTCAGGACAGAGATGGGTGGAGACCAATTGGCTAATGCTTCGACCATGTGAAAGACTCGGCTAGAGTAATCACTTGATTCGTCGAGAGGCCGCGTTCCCTCAGCGTAACCAGGTAGTAACGGCGTTGATGAATCATGCCTAGGGTCACTTCAGTGAGGTTCGGTGCAGGGGTCCACCACGGCTGATATTGGACGATGACCGCCGTGCCATGCGAGGTTCCTAGAGCTTCTTCTTGGCTGAAGCCCCCCTCGATTTTTACACGATGCACGCCGGTAGCCGGCTGAATAGTGAGGTCAAGATAATCCCCCTGACTCGGCGCAAAGTTGGGGCCGCTGAATTGGGTGTAGGCGGGATCAGACACTTCAAGATGAGATGAAGGTTGGAAAAGTTCGTTGCCGGATAGCGTACCGCCTTTATCGGAGACCATCGCCGCGCGCATGCGCCATCCGGAGGGCAGCGACGAGAATGTGAGAACTTCTGTACCCAGGGTGCGCGCCAGTGCCCTTGCACTTCTCTCGACGGGGACTTTGGAGACGGTGAACGCGGTCCCATGAGCAAACTGCAGCGTTTGAACGGCGTCCTTGGGCAACTTTGCGTAAGCCCCCCTAATAGCACTCGCGTGGTGTTGAAAGACCTCGCTCGATGGCTGTGGTGTCAGCGCTTTCATAACCGGAGCCGCTTCCTTCCGGGTCAAGGATTTCATGGTTACCAAAATCCGGCGGTTTCCTGAAAAGAACGCCACTTGGTTCGCAGCCTTTGGAAAGTTGGCTGGTGCGGACGAGGTCGTTCCCAGTACGGGCGCCTGTTGTCCACACCCAGCCAAGCCTAATGATAGCGCCAAGGCGCCGCTGCCGATCATCAACAGGTTTCGTAGTGTCATTGTCTCCGCCGACTCCTCACAGCTAACGTATTCTTTGATAGAGTACCGCAGATTCGACAAGAAGTCCTCGTCGGAAGCCCGGGAGCCGCTAATCGCCGTGTTTTTCGCAGGGGCCCGATCAAGGTGGGTGTCGCTCCCGATGCTTGAAGCATCCCAAGCAGCGAGAGCAATGCAAAAGGCACAGCCATCCAACCCTCTATTTCATCGCTGGCGCCGATATCCCGTCGCCGCCCACTAACGAACCATTGTACGCCATACGCCGTCAGCGCCACTGCAAACAGGTATCGCGGGCCCTTCGGCGGGTAGACTCCAAACCAATGCAGACCCATCATAAGGTAGCCAGCCGTTATGAATGACATGAAGCCGCCCATCCAACACCCCATGACCCACTTTCAACATCCCGGTGTTTTTTGGGATGTTGAACGAGAGCCGAACCCCCTTGTACTCACCAGTGGAATCAATTGGCGACTGAGTAAAACCCCTCACCGTGTTCATGATCATGGGAGAACAAACACGGCAGTCTTGGCCACCGTGGGCAGAGCTCTAGGTTCCGTTAATCCTAAAAGGCGGAGGTGTGGTCCATGGAGGGCGTCCACCACGGCAGCAATATTTCACAGAGGCAGTGGCGCTTCCGCGGCATCTTCATATCATGCTGTGATGACACGATAATGTGTGGGGAGGTCCGAATGAGCGTCTCAAGCGATACCGCATTAGCCGTGCGGGCGAAGTTCTTCCGTGGATTGGCTGATCCGTCACGACTAGTTCTGTTGTTAGCTCTTCAAACCGGTGAGAAAACGGTCGGCCGGCTGCGAGATGAAACCGGATTGTCCCAGAGCAACGTATCCAATCATTTGGCGTGTTTGAAGGATTGCGGACTCGTTTTGAGCCGTCAAGAGTGGCGGCATGTGTATTACCGTATCGCCGACGCTCAGATTCTGAAATTGCTGCACCTGGCGGATGCAATCGTCGCGGCTAATGCGCAGCGCATTGCCGATTGTGTGAATTACCGCATCCCTGAGCAGGACGAGGAAAGGATGTGAGGGGCCTGTGGCGACGTCGGCTCATGCAGTGTCGCTCCGTAAAGGGGTTCACATTGAATTGTGGTCTATCGCGTGGATGATCGTGGAAGCGGGCGTGGCAATAGCCGCCGGGATGGCGGCACATTCCCTGGCGCTGGTGGCGTTCGGGGCCGACAGTGTTATTGAACTGATCGCCGGGGCGGTGCTATTGTGGCGACTTATGATGGAATCCCAGGGGGCGAATGGGGTCCGCATCCAACGGGCCGAACAGCGGGCTTCGTGGGTGGTGGGCTCTGCCTTGCTATTGCTGGCGGCCTATATCATTGTGGCGTCGGCGGTCAAACTCGCGACGCATACGGGAGCCCAGGCTTCGGATTGGGGGATTGTGCTGGCGGTGGCGTCGGGTATCATCATGCCGTATTTATCCAGAGCGAAAAAGCGTATTGGTTGGGAGATTGGCAGCAACGCACTGCGGGCTGACGGCTCCTGTTCGATTGTCTGTGCGTACATGGCCTGGACCGTGTTGCTAGGGGTCGTAGCCACAGCGCTGTTTGGTTGGTGGTGGGCGGATAGCATAGCATCGCTGGCCCTGGTGTACTTCGTGGTGAAAGAAGGATGGGAAGCCATTCAAGAAGCCCGAGGAAACGCCGACGCGTGCGGGTGTGGCTAGCATGTTTTGGCGCCTCGCGCAAGGGCTATAGAAATTCTGGGCAATGACGCGCCGGAGCGGTGACTACAGCGCAAACCACACTCCCGCTAATTTTGCCAACAAGAACGCGATGACAATGCCAGAGACAGGCGCGATCATCCACCCTTTTATGATGTTAGAAATCGCTTTCCACTCGATGGCGCCCGTTCCCCGGGCTACGCCAGCCCCCGTCATCGCCCCAACCAGTGCTTGATTCATCGAGGTGAAGAAGCCGAAACTAACGGCCAGGAGCACAACCAGCGCCTGGACCAATTGGGCTGCACTGGCCATGGAGAGATCGACATGGACAATATCAAAGGCGACTTTTTGCAATAAGGGCTTTCCCCAGGTAAGAACGCCAATCAATAGACCAATGCCGCCGATAACGCCGGCCGTCCACACGCTGAAGAGATGGGTCATGATGAAGACCCCGGTGGCATTCGAGACGTCATTGGCACCCATCGTGAACGACGCGCCTGCACCGACCACCACCAGAATGGTGCTCAATGTTCGTAGAACCCTTGTTTGACGCGTATTGTCCCCGGGTTTAAAACCGACGATGCGGTCGAGTCCGTGCGTAAATAGATACCCAAGCCCGAACGCGACCGGCGGAGCCATCACCCAAATCACGGCGAGTTTCAACAGTGTTAGCCAGTGAACCGCGATGCCCGCCCCAAGCGCCATCCCTACCACACAAAAAACCAGAATCTGAATGGTCGATGTGGGGATTTTCCGGGCGGTATAGATGGTGGTCAGCAAAAAGGCTGCCACCACAATGACCAGGGCGGCAACTACCGTAACGTGGCGCGCGTCCACAATGTGCAACCCTACGGTGGATTCTACGCGATGGCTGGCAACAGCCGCGCCCGCGAGGGCCAGGACTGCCATGAGCCCCAACGCCGGCCATAGCTTAATGGATCGGGAACCATAGGCCATGCCCATGCACGCACCCGTATAATGCGCCCCAATACTCCACGCAAAAGCTAGTACAATGACGACAAGAATTCCAGCCTCCAGGGACATTTCCATTCCTCCCATCGCGCCTAGTCGGCCACTTCCTGGAACAATTCGCGGGCCTTCTGTCGGGCCTCAGCCAAGACTTGGGCACCCTGCGGGGTGATGGTGTAGTACTTTCGGATTTTCCCGTCCACCAGGCGATCTTCACGCGACAGTAAACCCTGATTCTCCATGGAGTGCAGCAGGGGATAGAGCATCCCCGCGCTGAGGTGATATCCATGGTTCGCCAACTCGTCCAACATCCAGAGCCCGTAGATGGCCTCGCGGGAGGCGTGGTGAAGGATATGGATTTGTATGAACCCTAAAAACAGCTTTCTGAGTATGCGGTCCTCGATGACGCTTCCTCCATCGAAACATGATATCGGATTTCGATATCAATGATATCACGACAGAGAACAATAAATTAAGATCATCGGGCCGGGAAGGAGAACCCGATCAAGGGAAAGGAATCGTTGGGGTGTTGATGCGCAGGTGTTGTCTTTTGCACAGCGCATTCCTAGAGCGCGTCGGAGGCAAAAGAAAAATCTGCTCACAACGAGCAGATGGAAACATTTGTACTCAATAATGGGATCCGTCAAAATACGGCTCCTTTTCTTGCCTTTCGATTATTAGTCTAAACCATCCGAAAATATAAGTCTACCCTGGCTCCTAATTTTCGATTACCATAACCGCACTCGGCCGGGAATCCATCATGAAGGGGTCATGTCAACCGTGGTTAAATCGCTGTTTACCACGGGCGCCCTCGCGCGTTCGCAATTCCGCTGGTTCTATATCGGGCGCAATGTGTCCCTGTTTGGCAGCGGCATGACGCCGGTCGCGCTGGCATTTGCGATACTTCAGGCTCGTCATGGGCAACACCTCCTCGGGTACATAATGGCAGCGGAAATCCTCCCCAATGTCGTCATGCTTCTCTTGGGAGGGAGTGTGGCGGATCGGTATCGTCGGGATCGTTTGATTCTATTTGCGAGCCTCGGATCCGGCTGTACCCAAGCGGGCATCGCCGCTATTGTTCTCACGGGAACCAGCCCGTACTGGATTTTCCCTCTGGCCGTGACGAATGGAATCATCAGCGCGTTCAGCGCTCCAGCCACCCGGGGTATCGTTCCGGAATTGGTTGATCGGGCAGACATTCAAAGAGCCAATGCGTTATTGAATGCTTCCCGGAGCACGGCCAAAATGGTGGGGCCGGCGGCTGCTGGCGTTTTGGCGGCGACCATCGGCGGCGGCTGGGGTATCGCTGTCGATGCCCTGAGCTTCTTCATCGCATCCGCTTGCATAGCTTATGTGCGGATCCCCTCCCGTCCCACGGCATGGCCGGATTCCTTGGTGCACCAGATGCGGGCCGGCTGGGCGTATTTTTCTCGTAGACCGTGGATTTGGACCATTACCGGGGCATTTGCTGTCATGAACCCGATACAAATGGGCGCGTGGCGGGTTCTTGGCCCTATCATCGCCCTGCGCACCTTTGGGCCAGCGGATTGGGGCGTGGTCCTCAGCTTGCAAGCGGCGGGCCTGCTGGGAGCCAGCTTCGTGATGCTGCGGGTCCACTTCACCCGGCCCCTCCGGGCAGCCATGGCGGCTGAAGCCCTGGTTGGCCTGCCCATGATGGTGCTAGGGATCGGGTTGAGGGTGCCCTGCCTCATGGCCGGGGCTATCGCCGCGGGGATGGGATCCGCCATAGCGGACATCGCATGGAATACCTCCTTGCAGCAGGGAATACCGAAGGACAAGCTGTCGCGCGTCATGGCATTCGATGATTTTGGCTCCTTTGTGGGGATTCCCATCGGTCTAGTGCTGGCAATCCCCGCCGCCGAGCGGTGGGGATTTAGGACGGTAGAGACCGCTTCCGGCTTGGCCTGGATCATCGTGGCGTTGCTCCCGTTGGCATTGCGCCGGGTGCGCCACCTGACGGCATCGGACATTCACGCGCAGGCGCTGGATTTTCAGGACGGATTGACCGAATAGAGGCCAATATGCCCCGGGCCCGTTCGCGTATGAAGTGACGGACAAGGGATGGCGTCTGGTGCATGACCCACATGGCGCGTTTGTGGGATCGGGACGTCGATGGAACGGCCGTTCCCGACCTTGAGGCGTTTTCGGAGAATCATCGACACCTGAGTCAGTCTCCGGCATCGCCGTGGATTAATTTCGTAGTGGTAAGAAATCGTGAGAAGACGGGGCGCAATGAGTTAAAAGGCTGCATTTTTACCCGGCGCGATGTCGGCGGCGAGCATTCCCGAATCTTAGAGGGACAGCGGGAGTGGTTCGAAATACTTGCCGATGTGTTTTATGAGCGGCTTGACGATGATGATGGGCGCCAACGGCGCGCCCTATGGCGGGCGGTGATGGTCAAGCACGAGGAGTGGTTGCGCCAAGGCAAAGGGTAAGGGCCGTTTGAATCCGTTGCTATTGGTGGTGTTTTCTAAATGGACCGTTCCCCTAGGGTCATTCGACCGTAGTGGACAGGGCCATGGCGCCGCCATAATGAAATGAGAGCGGCGCATGGGGATGGCCTAGGCCGCTAGAGAAAGGGGAGCGGAGCGCGATGGACAGCCATCAGTTTGAAGTGCCCTTCGATAAAGCACGACGCACGTTTGACCAAGAGATTTTTGCGTCGTTGCCCTCGGATGGGGCCCAGGGCATGCTGGGCCGGGAGCGGGCTGAGCAGGCTATTGATTTCGGGTTGGCAATGCACGCCCATCTATTTCTCGTGGGTCCCGGCGGAACGGGAAAACGCACCTACATCCGGAACCGTCTCGCATCATGGGCCCCTTCTCAGCCTGCTCCCGACGATTGGTGCTTTATCCCCAACTTTGAAAGGGAAGATGAGCCGCGGGCGTTGTCGCTGCCGGCCGGTCGGGGACGCTCGTTTCAGCGCGGCGTAGAACAATTTGTCCAATCTATCCACCGCGAATTGCGCGCGGCGCTGGACTCGGAGGCCTACACGCATCATCGGCAAACCATCTTGCATGCCTTCGAGGTCAAGCAGCAAGAAATCTGGGATGCTCTGTTGGCGCAGGCCCGTGATTTGGGGTTCGCAGTCCAAACGGCACCTACCGGCCAGGTGTTGACGCTGCCGCTCGGCCCGGATGGGCAGCCGTTTCGCCCGGAAGAGTTTCAAGAGATCCCAGAGACTATCCGCAAGGGCATTCAAGAACGCCAAGCCCAGTTGGCCGAACCGCTGGAGATGACCTTGCACCGCATGCGCACGCTGGAACGCGATGCCCGCTTGGAAATTCAGAAGAGCGAACAGGAGGTGGCAAAGAACGCAGGCACGCCTCTGCTTGAGGTCTACTCGGCACCCTATAGGGAGATGCCGTCCGCGCACGGATACTTTAGCGCCATCCTTCAAGACGTTTTGCAGCATTTGGACGATTTACGCCACGATGACAACGACAGTCCCGAGGGCTGGGTTACCCAGTACGCTGTGCACCTCTTGGTAGAACATGAACCCCACGCGGGCGCCCCGGTGATTTTTGAAACCCACCCGACGCTGTCTAACTTGTTTGGCCAGATGAACTACAAGCAATCCCGGGATGGATTGGTTGCCCGCTTGGAGGGAATCGCGGCGGGAAGCCTCATGCGGGCCAATGGAGGATATTTGGTGCTGTGGGTTGAAGACTTGCTTCAGGAACCCTACGCCTATGGTGCCTTGAAGCGGGCACTCAGGCAAGGGTGGGCGAACATCGAAAACGCCCCGGAAGGGTTGGGCTGGATGCGCCCCGTTTTCTTTCGACCGGAACCCATTCCTCTGGACGTAACTGTCGTCTTGATGGGGCCGGCTCACATCTACTACGCTCTCTACAACTATGATCCGGACTTTCGCCGGCTCTTCAAAATTAAAGCGGATTTTGCTGCGGACATGCCCGCCTCACGAAGGAATCTTCGGGAACTAGGCCAGATACTTTCCGAAGCCTGTCATAGGTCGTGCGGGGCACGTCTCAACACGAAGGCTTTGGCAGCTCTGGCTGAATTTGCGGCCGAGCGCGCCGAGCACCAGGAACGCCTCACCACACAACTGGGCGAGGTGTTATCGCTGTTGGAGGAAGCGCAAGTCTGGGCATCTGGTGCCCCCGTCATCGACGGTTCGCATGTGGCGATGGCACTTCAAGGCCGCCGCGAACGGTCGGCCGGTCCAGCCGATTACATGCACCGACTCATCGCGGACGGCACTCTACTCATAACCACAGAAGGGTTCGCCGTTGGGCAGGTGAACGGACTCGCAGTCATGAGCGCAGGTGATGCCCCGTTTGGCCACCCCTCGCGCATTACGGCTGCCGTCTGGGCGGGCGAGCGGGGCATCGTGGATATTGAGCGGCAGGCGCACCAGTCGGGCTCGACTCACACCAAGGGCGTACTCACCCTGAGTGGGTTTTTTTCGGGGCGGTTTGGCGCAAACCGCCGGCTGGCGCTGGGGGCCAGCATCGCTTTTGAGCAGATGTATGACGAAGTGGACGGCGACAGCGCGTCAAGCGCCGAACTGTACGCTCTCATGTCAGCTTTGTCTGGATACGGCATCAACCAGGGCATTGCCGTCACTGGCTCGATTGACCAATACGGGATGGTTCAACCGATCGGCGGGGTCAACCATAAGATTGAGGGATTTTTCGAAGCATGCCGTCTGCAGGGGCTTTCGGGCAAGCAAGGTGTGCTGATACCATCGAGGAATCTTCGAACCTCATGGTTTCACCAGGGGTGCAGACAGCGCTGAAGGAAGGCCGATTCCACCTCTGGGCTGTCGATACGATTGAACAGGGCATTGAGGTGCTCACGGGCGTGCCGGCCGGTACCCCCAACGATGGGTCAGACACCGTCATGGGGAGTGTTGCCAAGCGTCTTGAGCAGTTTGCCGACATTGAAAAACAGCGCCAAAGTGGCTAAGACTTAGGTTCGATCGGGGATAACTCTGCGGCTTCCGCCTAAAGGCACAGCGCTCCGAGATGAGGAGCGCTGTGCAAGCTAGATTCCCAGTCCGCCTTCCACCCAATCCGGGCCGAGAGCGACGCGTCTTGGCACCATCGGGAATCGACCAGCCATAATGTCCGCCAGCGTTACCCCGGCCATGCTGGTTTCGATGCAGGATTCCAATGCTTGCCAGATGGGAGGACTAAGACAGTCCCGACAGTCCCGGGTAGGGCAGTCGCAGAAGGTGATTGGTCCCTGTAGCAATTGTGCGATCTCTAGCAAGGTAATATAGCTTGCTGGGCGTGCTATCCGATATCCGCCATGGGGACCGCGCAGACTCACAACCAGTCGTGCCCGCCGCAACGGCAGCAAGAGCTGCTCCAAATACTTTTCCGACTGCCGTAGCTTTTCCGCCATCTCTCGCACGGTGAGAGGGTGGTTGGGACTCCGGGCCAAAAGGTCCAGAATCGCGAGCCCTACCTTGAGCGAGGTTTTCAACCCGTTCACGATCGTTATTCCGCGAAGAGCGCGGTCGATAGATAGCGCTCTGCATGGTCGGGCAAAATCACGACGGCAACACCGGATGAGCCAAGCTTCGGCAAAGCGCGGCGTGCGGCCTCCACGGCGGCCCCGCTGGAAATGCCAATGGCTAAGCCTTCTTCGCGCATGAGCGCCTTGGCGGCGTCGATGGCACTTTGATCCGGGATTTGAACAATGGATTCATAGAGCGTGGTGTCCAGTACCTTTGGTACAAATCCGGCGCCAATGCCCTGAATACGGTGCGGGCTGTGGGTGCCGCCTGAGAGGACGGGCGATTCCGCCGGTTCCACGGCAATCACATGGATGGCGGGGTTCTTTTCTTTCAGATATTTTCCGGCTCCGGAAATCGTCCCGCCGGTGCCCACGCCGGAAATGAGCGCGGTTACGCGACCATCGGTGTCCGCCCAAATTTCCGGACCGGTCGTTTCGTAATGCACCTTGACGTTGGCGGGATTTTCAAATTGCTGCAACATCACCGCGCCAGGGGTTGAGTCCACCAACTCCTGCGCTTTTTTAATCGCGCCCCGCATTCCCTCACCAGCCGGGGTGAGAACAATTTCAGCCCCAAACCCGCGCATCATCGCACGGCGTTCGACGCTAGCACTTTCCGGCATGGTGATGATCGTGCGATAGCCCCGAGCGGCCGAGACCCAGGCGATGCCAATGCCGGTATTGCCTGACGTGGGCTCGACAATCGTGCCCCCCGGCTTTAAACGGCCCTCTTCCTCGGCAGCGCGAATCATGGCCCACGCGATGCGGTCCTTGACGCTGGCCCCGGGGTTCTTGGCCTCCCATTTTCCATAGACGTCCCAGCCCGTCTCTTCCGACACCTTCCTCAGCCGTATCAGCGGGGTTCCGCCAATGGCGTCCAATATCGATTTGTAGCGCACAGTGTTCCTCCTCAACAGGATTTACTGATATCCATCCGGACGATATGCCGTCCAGCGGGCATCGGCAGCTGCCTCCCTGAATCCATATCGTCTTAATAGGAATTATCACGGTGCGTGAAACCGCTGTCAAGCATCGCGGACCCGGCCATCCTTCCAATGGAGGGCGTGCGCCTCTAGAGGGATGCCCGGGCACAACCGCTCCGCCACCCACAGAAAGCGCTCCAGGTTACCGGTTGTCCAGGCTTTGACGCGCGTGGTTTGTCCGTGTTTCGGGAATCCCAAGGGCATCAGCCGATCGGCAATCTCTTCACCAGGGTCCACAATAGCGGCGCGATTGTCGACAACGCGGTTGAACACTTGCCGCATGTGGGGGAAGTGTGTGCAGCCAAGGATGATGGTATCGACGCCGGTATCCATCACCGGCTCAACGCAGGCTCGGACGGCGTCTTCCACGTTGACGCCGTCAATTTGGCCATTCTCCGCCATTACCACCAGGATGGGGCAGGGTTTGGAGATGACCGTCAACTGAGGACGAATCGCCTGTAATCGGCTCCGGTACAAGCCGGAGCGGTGGGTGGCCTCGGTGGACAGCACGCCAACCGAGCCGTTTCGGGAGATGGCGGCGGCACGCTCTGCGGCGGGCTCCACCACGCCGATAACGGGAACCGGGGAACGGGCTGCTGCTTCTTGGAGGGCCGCCGCGGTGGCCGTGTTGCAGGCGATGACCACCGCTCGCGCCCCTTGGGCGATAAAGAAGTCAAGGAAGGCCAGAAACCAGTCCCGCACTTGCTGCAACGATTTTTCACCGTAGGGAAAATGCCCGGAATCGGCACCATAGATAAATTGTTCTCCCGGCATGCGCTGAAGCAACTGGCGAAGGACAGTGAGCCCGCCCTCACCGGAATCGAACAGCGCAATAGGGCCCGACGACGTCATGCGATCACCTCACGGGGGGACATCTTAGGATAACCGCAAGGTGGCCGCTTTCATCCGCTCCATGGCTTCGACCAAACGCTCGGTCGCGCAGGTCAGAGAGATGCGAAGCCACCCTTCGCCAAATTCTCCGTAGGAGGCCCCGGGCGCGACCACCACATGCGCCTCTTCCACAAAGAATCGGCTGGCTTCGCTGGAGGTCATCCCGCGAGGGGTAGGGAACCAAATGTAGAAGGTGGAGAGCGGGGCGGGAATGGACAGCCCCATGTCCTCCAATGCTGCAAGAACAATATCGCGCCGTTCTTGATAGAGGCGGCTTTGTTCAGCAAAAAAGCCCATGGGGTTAGACTCCAGTGCATGAATGGCCGCTTCCTGGACAGCGGTAAAGATGCCCGAATCGAGATTGGACTTCAAGGTTCCCAACGCATTGACGGCTAAGGCATTGCCAACCGCGGCGGCGACGCGCCATCCGGTCATGTTAAATGGTTTGGAGAGGGAATAAAACTCGACCGCCACCTCTCGGGCACCGGGAATTTCCAAAACACTGGGCGCGCGGTATCCGTTATAGCCAATTTCCGCATAGGCCAAATCGCTGGCCAATAGAATATCATGCCGGCGGCACAAATCCACCGCCTCTGCCAACTGCTCCGCGGTGGCGGTGGCACCGGTGGGGTTGTTGGGGTAGTTGAGCCAGAGCATTTTGGCCCGTTCCAATACGGCCTCGGGAATCGACTTAAGATCCGGGAAGAAGCCGTTTTCCGGCAACAGCGGCAAGGAGTAGACTTCTGCCCCAGCCAGCAACGCCTGTGTAAAGTAGACGGGGTAGCTGGGGTTGGGTACGAGCACCACGTCTCCTGGTCCAACCATGGCCCAGGTGAGATGTGCGATGCCTTCTTTAGAGCCAATGAGGCCCACCGTCTCCGAGAGCGGATCCAACGACACACCAAAACGCGTGCGATACCAATTCGCCACGGCGTTGCGGAAGGGCACGCTGCCCAAATAATTGGGATACCGATGATTGCTGGGGCGGGTGGCAGCTTCCTGAAGGGCGTGGATAATATGTTGGGGCGTTGGCTGATCGGGGTCGCCAATGCCCAAATTGATGATGTCGTGGCCTTGGGCGTGTTCACGTTCAATGAGACGGTCAAGTTCAAGGAAAAGATAGGGAGGCAATTTCTCCATGCGGGCGGCAACCTTCACCAGAATCGCTCCTTTACCGAATCTTCCACCTACGTTATGCAGGCGATACGGTTAGGGTACACGACCCCATGGGTGAGAGCAATGGGAGGGACGTCCTGTTTCAATGGGTTGGAGCGAGAATCCAGGCGTTAGCCCAATCATGCAGGGCTTGCATCACCGGAGCTAAGTCACGGCCTTTCTTTGTCAGGGCGTATTCTACCCGTACCGGCGTATCGGGATACACGCGGCGATCCACAATGCCTTCCGCTTCTAATTCCTTGAGGCGCTCCGCCAACATGCGATCGCTGACATGGGGAATCGCCTGGGCAATCTCCGAAAAGCGTTGCGGCTCTTGTAACAGGACTTCAATAATGAGCCCCGTCCAGCGTTTGCCGATAAGTCCAACGGCCGCCTCGAACCGCGGGCACAAGTCAAATTCCTTCATCGTTTCAACCTCCTCTCATATTATTTGACCTGGGAGAACTCGAATTCATTCGGATATATTTTTTCACGTCCCTCAGCCACTTATTATACCGCGCAGCCCTTGACAAATGAAGACGAATTCGTTAATTTACAATACCGTAGTTGCTAACCAAACGTTAGCCCTCAACATATCCTGTTCTGGCTGGGGAACGCTGGCGATATAGGAGGTGGACGATGAAGCAGGAATGGCTGGCCTTTGTCCGCATAGGGAACTCTGGCACCTTGCGGGTACAAATGCACTTGAGGCAGGTCCTCACCTTTCTGAACGCCAAGGTCGTCCACCGCCTGGAAATTGGTGGCCCTAACTCATGAAAAAATCCGGTCCGGGGATATTATGGCCGATGATTTAGCTATGAGTCTGACGCAAGAACTGATTGATGCGCTCTATGAACGCGTCGCACGAATGACAGCAGTATCCTAACAGATTCCCAAGGAGGTCCATTATGGCTAACGTCAAGATTGCTGTGATCTACTACAGTGCGACCGGCACCAATTATCAGATGGCGCTGGAAGCAGAGAAGGCCGCTAAGGAGGCGGGAGCGGAGGTTCGGGTACGCCGTGTGAAGGAACTGGCACCCAGCGAAGCGATTGCAACTAACCCTCAGTGGAAGGCGCACGTGGACGTGACCCAGCACGTGCAGGAGGCCACCCTGGACGATCTGGACTGGGCCGACGGGATCATCTTCAGCGTGCCTACCCGTTTTGGCAACATGGCGGCTCAGATGAAGCAGTTTCTTGATACGGCTGGCCCATTGTGGGGTCAAGGGAAGTTGGTCAACAAGACGGTCACGGCCATGAGTTCCGCCCAAAATCCCCATGGGGGGCAGGAAGCCACTATTCTCTCCCTCTATACCACCATGTACCACTGGGGTGCGATTGTCGTAGCGCCGGGGTACACCGACCAAACCATTTTCGGCGCGGGTGGAAATCCTTACGGAGCATCCGCCACAGCCGGCGGGGACAAGGTGTCCGACGAGGTATTGGCCGCTGTTCGGCATCAAACCAAGCGGCTGATCGAGATTACGGAGCGGATTGCCTCCCCGGTTCACGCTGACCGATAAATTCGACAAAGGTTGAGACCTGGCCCCCAGATTTTGGGGGCTTTTTTAGCAGCCCAACAGGCGAAGCTCGCGACATCGCCCTTACGCGGCGGGGTGCCGATTAGAAGAACTCGGGAATCCACCAGCGCAAATGACAGACACAGTCGTTTTCGCACCGGCCGCATCCTTGACACAAGTGGTCGACGCACAGAGCGCCGTGGCAGTCGTAGCATTCCGCCACGGATGGGTTGCCGCACGAGCAGTGGTTTTCCTCCATAGTGAAACCCCCTCCACACGGTAGCCTTTGCCATGGGAGGGGGTTTTATGCAAGACCGGTTATTGCACAGGGATGGTGCGGAGCACCTCCGGGTCCACATTTCCGCCGCTAATGACAGCAACCACCCGGCGCCCGCCGAGACGCGCCCGGCCTTGCTCACTAAGCAAAAAGGCTGAGGTTACCGCACCGGAGGGTTCAACGACCAGCTTGAGGCGCGTCATGAGACGCCACAGGGTCTGTTGAATGGCTTCCTCGCTCACGGTGTAGAGGTCATCGACGTACCGTTCGACGATGGGATGGGTGAGGTGCCCGAGAGCCAATGTAATGAGCCCGTCGGCCAGACTCTCCGTGCCGGGAAGCTCGACCCGCCGACCTTGCTGGCGGGATTGAAAAGCCTTGGCTGCGCCTTCCGGCTCCACTCCGATGACGCGCACGTCGGGGCGGGTCTCCTTAATGGCGGTGGCGATGCCGGAGATGAGGCCGCCTCCACCGATGGGGACCACGACAGCCTCGACGTCGGGCCATTCCTGAAGAATCTCCAATCCCAGGGTGCCTTGTCCCGACATCACCCAAGCATCGTCATAGGGCGGGACAAATACATAGCCCAGTTCTTGGGCCACCTGTTCGGCACGCTCTAAACGCTCCCGGCTTCGGGTGCCGAAGAACTCCACCTCCGCACCAAACGCCCGGGCCGATGCCACTTTGATGGCTGGCGCGGTCGTGGGCACGATGATGCGGGCAGGAAGGCCAAAATAGCGGGCGGCCCAGGCCACCGCTTGACCATGATTGCCGGACGATGCGGTGACAACACCTTTGGCGCCGGCGTCGACTAGACTTTTGATCTTATTGAAGGCGCCTCGAATCTTAAAGGATCCGGTAATTTGCAGGTTTTCCGGCTTAAACCGCAAATCCATGCCGGCCTCCTCGGACAGCGAGGTGCTGTGCGCCAGCGGTGTGGCATGAATAACCCCGTGCAAGCGCTCTTTGGCTTCACGGATGCTCGTTAGCGTGGGTGCGGTCATCACAGCGAAAAGACCCACCACACCGGATGGTCATGTGCGGGCTGCTCGTCCAAGAGTGCTTCAACCGGCCGATGCGTGCGGCGAACATTCTTGGTGATACCCACGGAAAAGGCCCGCGTGTCGTATTCCACTTTTTTGCAGTGATAGTGAAGAGCCGTCTTCTTGATGAACGCAATCAAGTCTTTTCCCGCTTCTTGCCACTCGTCCGGGGTGACATAATACCAGTAGCGGCCCCGCCACATCGCCAGACGCACCGTGAATTTGTCAAGCCACTCCACCGTCTGGGACCGCTCCCCGAGGCCATGCTCCTCAAGATATGCCGTCAACTGCCGGGCATCCTTTGGCTTCGGATGCCAAAAGACCAGATCCACCCATAGGCTTGCCGTGCCGTGTGACAGTGGCGGTTTGTTGTCATGAATATGTTGCATCGCTTTCCTCACCCTTGGTTGTCAGAATGTCGTTCCGGTTCCTGTCTCGATCTCAAGGCTATTGTAGACTTTGTGCTGACTTTCGAAAATGGGGGAACGCTTTCCGTGAGCCACACATTGCCCCCAATGAC
The DNA here is from genome assembly GCF_012933365.1 of Sulfobacillus harzensis. GTDB lineage: Bacteria > Bacillota > Sulfobacillia > Sulfobacillales > Sulfobacillaceae > Sulfobacillus_B > Sulfobacillus_B harzensis. The sequence goes on from NZ_JABBVZ010000012.1 coordinate 32,237, forward strand.
CGAATGGTGGCCAATTACGGTATCGCCACCCAGTATTGTGGCTTCCGAATAAATCACCACGTCGTTCTCAATTGTCGGATGGCGCTTGTGCCCGCGAATGATGCGCCCCGTTTGGTCATGGGGAAAATTAAGCGCGCCCAGCGTCACCCCTTGATAGAGGGTGACCCGGTCCCCTATTTCGGTGGTCTCGCCAATGACCACACCGGTGCCATGATCGATAAAGAAGTAGAGCCCAATAGTCGCCCCCGGATGGATGTCGATCCCGGTGTCGCTGTGGGCAATCTCCGTCATCATGCGCGGCAGCAGCGGCACGTCCAGACCGACCAGAGTGTGGGCCATGCGGTAGGCTAGGGTGGCATAAAATCCGGGATAGGTGCTGATGATTTCCACCAAGCCACGCGCTGCCGGATCGCCCTCGTAAGCCGCTTCCGCATCGGTCAGCGCTTGCCGTTGAATAGCCGGGAGAGCCAACATGAATTGCCGCGCTTGGAACGCGGCCTGATCCAACACCGCACAGGCGGAGGGAGCCTGACAATCATGAACTGTCGTCCGGTGGATGAGCCCGGTCAAGGTCCAGAGCAGTTCGCCGGCCCGTTCCGCTCCTGGCTGGTCGCTGGCATCCGGAGCCATGGTGGCGCAATGGGGGAACAGCATCCCCTGGATTTCGTACATGAAGCGGCGGATGGGTTCCCGGGTCAAGGGGCGCACCAGCTTTTCCGACTGATGAAACAGCGCTTCCCCTTCCGTAAGGGTCTCGACCAGCCGCGTCAATTCCGTGGATGTCATCGGCAGGTCACTCATGGCGATCACCCAGATAGGCCCATAACGCCGCCACGGTTTCCGCCCCCCGGTAGAAGTTGTCGAGGTGGAAATGCTCGTTGGGCGCATGGAAATTTTCGTTCGGCAGGGCAAATCCCAGCAACAATGTGGGAATGCCGAGCGTCTCCTGGAAGTCCACCACCACGGGAATGGAACCGCCCATACGGATGTATGACGCCGGGGTGTGATAGATGGCTTCGATGGCCCGTTCCGCCGCCTTGACAGCTGGATGGTTCAAGGGGGTAATGGAACCCGGAGCCCCCTCGCCGGGAGAAATCGTGAGCCGTACTCCCGGAGGAAGATGCTGTCTTAAATGCTCGGACACCGCCTCGATAATCTGCTCCGGCCGCTGGTGAGGGACCAACCGACAAGTAATCTTGGCATGGGCGGTCGACGGGATAATCGTTTTCTGACCCTCACCGGTAAATCCCGACCACATGCCGTTCACTTCCAGGGTGGGGCGGGCCCAAATCCGCTCGAGGGTGGAATAGCCCGTTTCTCCAAACAACGCCGGCACCTGGACGTCATCGCGATAGACGGCGGGATCAAAAGGCAGTCGGGCAAGCGCTGCACGCTCCTCATCACTGAGCGGCTCGACATCATCATAGAAGTGGGCCACCCGTACACGACCGTCCTCGTCATGCAACGACGCGATGAGACGGGCCAACGCATGGGCTGGGTTCATGACGGCTCCCCCGTAGACTCCGGAATGCAGGTCCTGAAATGGGCCATGCACCGTAATTTCTAGCGATACCAAGCCCCTAAGCCCATAGCTTATGGAAGGGTAGCCGTCGGCATACATGGGGGTGTCGGAGATGACCGCCAAGTCTGCCGTGAGGTCGGTTTGGTGCTCCCTAATATATTGGCTTAAGTGGACGCTGCCAATTTCCTCTTCACCCTCAAACAGAAACTTGACGTTCACCGGCAAGGAACCCGCTTTCTGCCAAGCCTCAGCAGCGATGAGCTGCATAAAGACCTGCCCCTTGTCGTCGCTCGCGCCGCGCGCATAAAGGATGTTGTCTTCGACCGTGGGATCAAACGGATCGTGGCGCCACGATGACAACGGGTCGACCGGCTGCACGTCATAGTGGCCGTATACCAGCACGGTCGGGCGGTCGGGGCGTTGAGGGCCCGACGCGACCACCACGGGGTTCCCTGGGGTGGAATCGAGACGGGCATCCTGAAAGCCCGCTGCTACAAGACGGTTTTTCAGCCATTCGGCCGCCCGCGCCACATCGCCCTTGTGGGAACTAAGGGCAGAAACACTGGGAATGCGAAGAAAGTCCGACACTTCGCTTACATGTTGATCACGGTGGGTCTTCAAATACGACAATACCTGGTCCAATCCGCCGTCCGGCATGGATCTAGCCTCCTTCTCCCCCCTATCATACCGAAAAGCGGTCAATTCGAGGAATCCCGCGCGGGGTCTGGTACCATAGAAGGGCAAGGAGGATGAGCATGTCCATCGATAGCCAATCCACGCTGCTGACCAGCTTAGGCATTGAGATTCAATCGGCTGAACCCGATTTGGTGGTCGCCACCATGCCAGTTGACCATCGAACCCGCCAGCCCTTCGGCATTTTGCACGGCGGGGCGTCGGTGGCGCTGGCGGAAACGGTAGCGTCCATTGGTACCGCCATTCAGATTGACCAAAGCCGGCAAATGGCGGTGGGCCTCGAAATCAATGCCAACCACATTCGCGCCAAGGCGGACGGCATGGTCACGGCTCGGGCCGTCCCGGTGCATCGTGGCCGAACCACCATGGTTTGGGACATTCGCATTACCGACGAAGAGGATAAACTGGTGGCGATTTCACGCTGTACGGTGATGATTCGGGATCGAACCACTACGCGGTCGTAAGTCCCAAGACCGCCAGGCCAATGAACAAGGCAATGATAGCGGCCAGCCCCAGCTGTCGGCGCCAGCGAATCGCCATTGGTCCCATAGTGCGCCGGTCCCGGGCAATGAGGCCTAAGGTCACCAGGCTGATGGGCATCCATAGGGCGCCCAACGCTTGGGCCCAAAGAGCTAAGGTGCCAATGGGAATCCAGAGAAAGATGGCCGCGGCCGCCGCAACCCCCAGCGTCACCAGATGGAGGAGGAAGAGCCCGCCGCGAGTCGGCATCTCCTGGCGAGGATGAGCGCCGGGCGCCCATGACTCCCGTACCATCCAGGCTGACGATAGGGAGATGGTGCAGGCGGCTAAAAATCCAGCATTAAAGATGCCGAGAGCAAACATGTCGCCGACCAATCGGCCGTCTTGGGCGACCAGCCATCGGAGCGGGTCGGCGAACACGGCTCCCGATCCGGGGGTTAGTCCGCCAATCAGAAGCACCACCGTGGCCATCACCACTTGGGCGACCACGCCCAGCATGATGTCTTGCCGACCTGCTTTCAACGTGCGTACTTGCCCCGCCCAAACCGCATTTTGCTGCCAGTAAATCATCCAAGGGGCCATGGCGTTGCCGGCCAATGACAGCATTAAAAAGCCGATCGTTGGGGTAAAGGACCCGCTGAACGCCATCCGCCAGGCTCCAGGCGACGGGTGCAGCAAAAGCGCAGCGGGAATGAAAATGAGGTTGAGAAGCGAGATCCAAAGAAGCAAACGTTCCACCGACTGATAGCGACTCCAGGAGGTAATCGCCAACACGATGGCGAAGGCTAATATCACCGCGACCGGCCAGGGAATGCCAATCATGTTTTCGCCCATGGCCATGCCGAGAAATTCCGTTACCAGAATGACCATGTTGAGGGCGTGGAGGACCAAGCCGTTCACCCGCGACCACGGGTGGCCCAAACGGTGGCGAATAACCTGGCCGTAGGGTTTTTGGGTGGCGAAGGCCACCCGCAACGCCAGTTCCTGCACCACGTAGGTGAGCGGGGCCATCAGCACCAGAGCGGCGATGAACCAGGTGAGATGATGGGAGGCGCCGGTGACCACATAAGACAACATTCCGCCGGCATCATTGTCGGCGGCTAATCCCAACACCCCCGGCCCGATGGCTAAAATTAAGAGCCATATGGCCTGTCGACGGCGCGATTTTTGAACTGTGGCCTTCAGATTTTGCACAGAATCACTTCTTTGGCTAAGTTGTGTCAGGCGTCGCATCTTCGAGCGAATCACGCTCATGATATGTTGTGCCCGAGCGGCAGGTGAGTGGATTGCTGGGATAAGAAAAGGGAGGGATGGCGTGCATAGCTTGTGGTTTGGCATTGCTGAGGTGGTGCTTGGTGCCTTGGGATTGGTCTTGGGCGTGAGTCGGCGGAGCAGCCGACTCACAACCGTGATCGCGGCCGGACTTTTGGTGATGGGGCTGGCTCATTTTCTTCGGGGAAAGGCAGCGGTGGTCGTCAGTGATGTGGGTGGAGTGGTTCTCCTCATCGGTCTGGTTGTGATGGCGCTCGCCATGCGGCGGGCGCGGAAAGACGGTGGATCCTAAACCGACTCACCGCGCTGCTTGCCACCCACGGGCCCATGAGACTAATGGGGTCGGATTGAAACGGGTGGGAAGACCATTCTGAATGACCCGCTCACCATTGACGTAGACATCCTTGATGGCGGTGTCCGCCATCGCGTAAACCAAATGGCCAAGTGTAGCCGGTCCGGGCAACAGAGAGGGGTCGTCTGTTCGCACGCTCACGGCATCGAAGGGTTCCCCGGAGACAAGACGGCCTCCCCGAAGGCCAAGCTTCTGATAGCCGGCCCGCGTTCCAAGGTCGAAAACCTGTTCCGCGCGGATGACGCTGGAGTCGGTCCAATGGACTTTTTGCAACAGGGCCGCCATCCGCATATCGTCAAAAATGGAGTGGCGGTCGTTGGTGCACCCACCGTCTGTTCCCAAGATGACCGGAATTTTCCGCTTGAGCATCTCGACTAGCGGGGCGATGCCGTCGCCTAAAATCATGTTGCTGGCAGGGTTGTGGACAACGGTTGCGCCCGTTTCGACCAGCACATCCAAATCTTCGTCGTCCACCCACACCGCATGCACGGCAAGGGATTGCGGCGACAACGCGCCGTAGCGCGCACACCATTGGATCGGCGTGAGGCCGGTCTCGTGCTTCATCTTTTCGAGTTCGTAGCGGCCCTCAGCGACATGAATATGCAGTCGGGTCTTCAGTTCCTTGGCTGTGGCGACCGCCGCCTCGACCATGGCAGGCGATGCGCCGTGGGGTGAATGCGGCGCGACCTGCAGAGTGACCCATGGGGTCAGTCCTTCCTGACGGAGCCGGCGATCGAGATCCAAGGTGTGATCGTGGGCCTCATGGGGCGTCTCCCGATAACGGGCCGGTGCACCGTCCCAATCGTAGAAGGTGCGCGCTAAAATGAGCCGAATGCCCACCTCTTGGGCCGCCCGGGCAATCGCCAGAGCATTGTCGCTGCCTTGATCGTTCAGATAGAAGAAATCGACCACGGCCGTGATGCCATGACGCAGCATGTCCCAATAGGCGAGTTTGGCCGAGCGGTATATGTCCTCAGGCGTTAGCCTTTCCGACACCGGATAGAGAACCTGGCTTCGCCAGGTCAGAAAGTCCGAGTCCTCGCCCATGCCGCGCATAAGTATTTGAAATGCGTGGTTATGGCCGTTCGCGGTGCCGGGCACGAGCAGTTCTCCGTCCAACCGCTCGACAAGCGCATCAGGAAATTCCGTCGTCAGTGCCTCGACGCTGTCGACGTGGTGGATGATGCCGTCGTCCCCCACCAATATTCCCGGGCGAGAGAGAATAGCGCCGTCGATGACGGCGGCATCGGGAGCAAAAATATGGAACGACATTTTTATGCCTCCTCCGTCAAGAGGCCGTAGGCGGTCTCCGCTAAGACCCGCACCCCATCAAGCATGGCCTGATCGGAGGAGAACTCTTCCGGCGCATGGCTAATCCCATTTTGGCTGGGGATGAATATCATGGCGGCGGGCATTACCCGGCCCAGCACACCGGCATCGTGGCCCGCCCAAGACACCAGGCGGGTGGAAGCGAGATTAAGGCGGGAGGCCGCGCGTTCGATGGATTCAACCCAGGGTTCATGCATGGGGCAGGGAACGACATCATGAAACGTCTCGACACTGACCGCGACGCCGAATGAAGCGCCGGCTCGCTCCGCCATGTTAGACAACGCCTCCACCGCCTCATCCAAGCGTGTGGCGTCGGGCGAGCGAATGTCCCAATCCAGCCGGCAAAATCCTGGGACCACGTTGGTGGCGTTGGGATGGACGTCGATCCGGCCGGGATTGGCAGTCAATTGGTCGGTGCCGTCGACATAAGCGCTAAATTGCATAATGGTCTCGGCTGCCGCCCTCAGCGCATTTTGCCGTTCCTCTTTGGGCGTGGTGCCGGCGTGGTTGGTCTTTCCTGTGAATCGCACCGCCACCTGCCGGATGCCGGTGATATCGGTCACGGCTGCGACGCCGAGACCCTGTCGTTCCAGTCGGGGTCCTTGTTCAATATGTAGTTCGAGATAGCCTAAGAAGCTCTCCTTCAGACGTTCAGCCTGAGGCAAGGCATCGAGGTCGAATCCGTAATGTGCCATCGCCTCTCTAAGCGCCACGCCATCCCGATCCTGAGCCACCCGGACGTGGTCCATGTCGAGAAGCCCCGCCACCGCCTTGGAGCCCAAGAGACCGGTTCCGAAACGCGGCCCTTCTTCATCGGTGAAGGCGGCAATGCGAAAAGGGCGGCGCAGCGCTCGGGATTCGACGATGAGTGCTTTGGCTGCGGCAAGGGCTGCGGCTACACCGTAGCCGCCATCAAAGGTTCCTCCATGAGGAACGGAATCAAGGTGTGATCCAAGCGCCAGTCGGGGCAGCGTGTCCGAAACCCCCGGAGGCACAAAGTCTGCAAAGCTGTTTCCCGCTTGGTCCTGAAATACGGTTAGGCCAAGCGCTTCTGCCGTTTGCCGAAACCAGCGGTGCGCCTCCCGTTCGGCCTCGCTCCACGCGACGCGCATATATCCGGTTTGGCTGCTGCCTTGCCCAATGGCTGCCAGCTGCCGGAAAATGGTAAGAAAGTAGGTGGAATCAATGCGGATGCTGGACTGGGACATGAGAACCCCCCTCGGGTGATGTCGTACGAGTATTGTACAGGAGGCTCGCCAATCCATGCTACTATGCTAGAAGAAACGGGGGCGGAACGGGTGGCTATGACGGAGGACGAAAAGGTCTTTAAGGATCCGGTGCATGGTTACATTTATGTTCATGATCCGCTGATTTGGGATTTGATTAACACGCGCGAAATGCAGCGCCTGCGTCGCATCCGGCAACTCGGCACCACCTATTTTGCCTATCCGGGAGGCGACCATAGCCGGTTTTCCCACTCGCTGGGGGTCTACGAGGTCATTCGCCAGATGATTCAAGCCTTTGATCGCAACAATTATGATTGGCCCCACCAGTATGATCGGTTGGCCATGATCTCCGCCTTGCTCCATGACGTGGGACACGCGCCGTTCTCCCATGCTCTCGAGAAAGTGATGGGGACGCGCCATGAAAATTGGAGCGTGACCATCATCGGTCATCCGGAGAGTGAGGTACATCAAGTTCTGGAAGCGGCCGAACCGGGACTTTCAGGCCAGGTGGCGGACGTCATCCAAAAAACCTTTCCGAATCGGTTGGTGGTGTCCATGATTAGCGGGCAGCTCGATGCTGATCGGCTGGACTATCTCATGCGTGACTCCATCGCCACTGGGGTGGATTATGGCACCTTTGACCTTGCGCGCATCATTCGCGTCTTGCGGCCACTGGAGGACCGCCTGGTGGTGCGCCGTAGCGGAATCCATACGGTCGAAGCCTATCTTTTGGCCCGCTATTTCATGTACTGGCAGGTGTATTTTCACCCGGTCAGCCGCGCCGGAGAGGTGTTGTTGCGAACCGTTCTGGAACGAGCCCGCGAGCTGGTTCGACGTGCGCGGGCGCCTTTTGAAACCCATCCGGCACTGTTCCCTTTTTTGATCGGCAAGGTTAATATGGAGCAATACCTCTCGCTGGATGATGCGAGCCTCTTCAATGCCTTCAGCGTGTGGCAGGATGATGAGGACCCGGTGCTGTCGGATTTGGCGCGTCGCTTTCTTGATCGGCGGCTTTTCAAAGAGTATCCCTGGACTCCGGCCCTGGACGGCCGGCTCGGCGATGTCCGGCAATTGGTCGCCGCTCACGCTTTGGACCCTAATTACTATTGTATAGTCGACGAGACCGGAACCGTTTATTATGATTACTACCTAGGCAGTCAACGTGAACCCGGACCGGAGAACGCGATTTGGCTCTACGATCAGGCGACGGGGGTGCTTAGTGAAATGTCGGGACAGTCTCTGCCCATTCAGGCCATTGCCGAAGAGCACCGCCCGGTGCGGAGGCTTTATGTGCCGGCGGAAGTATTGGCCGACGAGCGCTTCGGAAAGATAGTGGAGGGCTAGCGAAACGGATGGAGGAGAACGTGCCGCATCGGTCGGTGGAAGGATTTTTTGAATACCATCTTTTGGTGGGCACCGTTGTGCGCGCCGCTGTAAACGAGGGGGCGAGGAAACCCGCATATCACCTCGTGATTGACTTCGGACCGGCCGGCCTTAAGGAGTCCTCGGCGCAGATTACCGATCATTACCAGCCCGAGGATTTAGTCGGCCGTCAGGTCATTGGGGTTATGGACTTTCCACCCCGGCGCATCGCGTCGGTGAAGTCCGAAGTGTTGGTGTTGGGTGCGGTCAACGAGGGCGGGGATGTGGTTTTGCTGCGTCCCGATATGCCGGTGCCCAACGGGACCCCCATTGCCTAAGTTTAGAAAGGATTGATGATCGTGCGCGTTGCACTCGTGATACCGAATGACACGCCTCCCACGGGAGGCAACAGCATTTCGGCCCGTCGTATGAAAAAGGGGTTGGAGGACGCGGGGCACGAAGCCGACGTGATTTGGTATCACGACGGAATTGGCGAATACGACGTGTATCACGCCTGGAACGCGGTGCGCGTTGGCGGACAGTTGGTTGAGGATGGGATTAACCCGGAACAGATTGTGGCTACCTGGACGGGCACCGATTTGTGGAAGGATTGGGTGCAAAATGCCGCCCAGGAAAAGCGGCGTTTGGAACGCATCCGCTATCAAGTCACCTTCACCGAGGATGCCCGGGCGCGTATTTTGGCAGATGCCCCTGAGTGGGAGGACCGAGTGGTGGTCATTCCGCCATCGGTGGATATTGATCATTTCTGCCCAGAGGATACGGCGGTTGAGGTTCCGCATCCCTTTGTACTGGTGGCGGGCGGTGTCCGACCTGTCAAGCGTTCGGCGTGGGCGATTGATTTGGTCGCCGCATATCGCGAGCGAACCGGGGCGGACGTTCACCTGGCGATCGCCGGCCCTGTCAGGGAAACCGGGGAATGGCAACGGGTGCAAGAGAAGGCGGAGGGCAAGGATTGGGTCCAATTGCCGGGCGATTTGCCGCCCGAAGAGATGCCTAAATGGTATCGCGCGGCGGACGTTTTTTTGAATACTTCTGAGGTGGAAGGCGTCTCCAACGCGATCATGGAGGCCATGGGATGCGGCGCCTTGGTTGTGGCGACTGACATTCAAGGAAACCGGGCCTTGATTCAGCCGGGACGCACCGGCCTGCTGTTTAAGGATGAAGAGGAATTTCTGGTTGAGCTGGATCGGGCCCTGCACCAAACCGAAGAAAGTGAGCGGATTCGCCGAGCAGCCCGCCAGCAGATTGTCGCCCGCCACTCCATTCAATACGAGGCCAAGCGGTATGAGCGGCTCTATCTCGATGCGATTAGCGTCAGGGGGTGCTGCCGCTGAGCGCCTTAGGGTTCATCCGCTTCGACGTGGAGGACTTCCTGACCCCGGAGTCGGATGAGGCGTTGGTGCGAATGATAGCCTCTATGCATCGTGCGGGCCTCCCGGGTTCGTATGGGTTGGTGGGAAAAAAAGTTCTCGCTTTGAAAGAGCGTGGACGCCTCGATGCGCTGGAACTGCTCCGATCCGAAAGGGCCATCGGCTTTCATTCGTGGAGTCACAGCGAGCACCCGACGCTAGCCGAGGAATTGTGCCAACTTCCCTACGAGGACGGTGTCCGCCGCTTTATCGACCGGGAACGTCCGGGCGTTGAGGCGGTAACCCGTCTTGTCAAGCCGCCCCGATATTTCACCCAACCGGGCGGCAATTGGGTGCCCGAGGCCCTCGAAGCACTCCCTGCCCTAGGGATGAATGTGTTTTTTACCGATTCCTTCAACAGCTACATCGAGGATCTCACGGCTCCCTATTGGCTGGGAGAAGTGCTCCACCTGTCATTTCCTGTGGTTAATCCCCGTCCCTTTGGGCTTGGGCTTCCCGGTAATTTGAACAAGGCCGTGAAATTGGTGGAAGAATGGCAGGAACGGACGGGCGACGCTTTTATGGTGATGCTACATCCGACGGAATTGGTGAGCCGCGAGTTTTGGGATGCCGCTAATTTTTCCCGGGGCCGGGTTCCTGAACGCTTAAAGCCCGCGCCCCTTCGCACGCGCGACGAGCAAGAGCAAGCCTTGAAGGCCTTTGACGACTATTGCCAGGCCATGAGCCGACTCGCGATTGAATGGTGCGATGCTGAGACGCTTGCCAGCCGGATCGCCCCGCGCGAGCCCATCCGGGTAAACATCGCTGAACTTGCCCGTGCCGTGCGTCAACAGGGACTGGGTCCGATGGAGCTTACGACCGGGACGCTGTCGGCCGCCGAGGCTCTCTACGCTCTAGCCCGGGGACTGGTGACGGGCCGCGATGCGATGGACGTCGGGTATATTGGCGCGCCTGAACACTGGCAGGAGGCTGTCAGCCCGATCGTGACCACCTCTCAAGACCGGGCGCGGACGTTTGCCTTCGGTGTGGTCAAGGCGGTGGACGCCACAGGTCGCTTGCCATCGGAACCCACGGCTGGATTAACGCTGGAAGCGGGGGTTTCGGCTCTGATTGGCAAGCCCGTTGGCCGCCTGCGTTTTTTGGATTATATTAAGCCCCAGAAACGGCTTCATTGGGACTGGCCAATATTTCCTGATCCTTTTCGTCCGGTGCGGCTCTGGCAGGATGCGCGGCGGCTCGGGTGGACCATGAAACGGGCCCAATTTCGTGATGAACTAAGAAACAACGGCAAGGAGGCGTAGGCGAATGAAAGCCATTCGCATTCACGAGCCAGGGGACATTCGTGTCCTCCGCTATGAGGAGGTGGATATACCGGAACCCGGTGTGGGCGAAGTGCGGGTTCGCCTCAGGGCAGCGGGCGTCAATCACCGTGACATTTGGGTGAGGCAGGGCAATTTTGGTCCCATGGCCGAGCCCGTGATTCCGGGGAGTGACGGAGCCGGCGAGGTGGACGCGATTGGCGCGGGGGTTCGCCGCTGGTCGGTGGGGCAGAAGGTCGTGATTAACCCGGGGCTGGCTTGTGGTACATGCTCGGCCTGTTTAAGCGGCGACCACCCGGCGTGCCAATCCTTCAGCATTTACAACGGCACCTATGCAGAGTACGCGGTGGTGCCCGAGGAGAACGTGGTCAGCATGCCGGGAGGACTCACCTTTGCCGAAGCAGCCAGCATTGGGGTGCCCTACGTCACCGCCGAGGACTTTTTGATGCGAAGCCGGGCTTTGCCTGGGCAAACGCTGTTATTGTGGGGGGCAACCGGAGGACTCGGTGTTGCCACACTCCAACTGGCAAAGCTTCGGGGCATGCGTGTCATTGCGGTGACCCGAAATGCCGCTCGATCGGAGAAGCTCCGTCAATACGGCGCGGACGAGGTAGCGGTTATTGGCGGTGAAAAGACCGTGGTGGAGACCGTTTCCGCGCTGACGGGCGGGCAAGGAGCGGATATTGTGGTGGACTCGGTGGGGCAAGCCAGCTTCCCCCAGTCGCTGGATGCGGTCCGCCGCGGCGGGGTAATTGTAACGGTGGGTTCGACCACCGGGGGTCAGGTCAGCTTTGAGCTAGGTCAGCTGTTTCGTTCCCGAATCACACTTTTAGGAGCGTTTATGGGCAGCGGGTCCATTTTGCCCCGCATCTTGCCGCTCTTTTCCCGCGGAGTGCTAGTGCCGGTGATTGACAGCACCTACCCGTTGGAACAGGCTGACCAAGCGCACGAACAGATGGAAAACCACGGCGTGTTCGGGAAAATCATCCTGACAATGTAGTAGGTTCCGCGGGAGATTGGGCCTCGGAGCGTCTAAGACTGTGAATGACCATTCCCGCGATGATGATGGCGAGACCGATCGCCTCCCGCCCGGTCGGCCAGGCCTGACTGAAGATTAGGCTGGCCATCAGCACGGTAAAGACAATTTCCAGCGACTGGGTCGCCTCGATGCGGGCGAGCCAGTTGATATTCCCCTGGGCTTGGTCCGTGGCCCGAAAGAATAGCAAGGTGGCCACCACCCCCGAGGCGAGTGCCACACCCAGGGCGCCTAACAACAGCTGGCCGGACGGCCAGCCGCTTCGCGCGTAGCCTACCCCCATTGAAACAATCCAAAAAGGCAAGGATCCGATGGTCATGCCTAGGGTGCGCTGATAGACGCTAAAGGGGCGGGGTAGTCGATTCACATAAGCCATCATTTGGCGGTTGCCCAGGGGATAGGCGATCGCGGCGATGGCCACGGGAACAAGCGCCCAAAGCCCGGCTGGCCCGAGCGCCTTATGGGAAGCCCATTCGCTCATGGCTACTCCGAAAAGGATAATGAGCGATGGCCAGAGTTCCTTCACTGGAATAGGTTGGCGGGGCTGGATGAAAGGGACCAAGAGACTTCCCATGACGATGGTCAGCTGCCAGCTGCCGGCGGTAAGCCAGGCTGGGGCCCAGCGCGTGGCCATGGTGAGCGGCAGATAGAAGAGACCGAATCCCACCGTCCCCCAGAGAAGCCAGGGGGTAAAGCGATGCTTGAGTTCCTTGAGCAACGGGGTGAGCTCTCCGCGGACAAAAACCAATCCGGCCAGCGGAATGAGGGTGAAAAGATAGCGCAAGCTGGCCAGCCACAAGGCGCTTTCTCCCGTTTTGATCATGAGGCGGTTAATCACAAAGGTTGAGGCGAAGAACAGGGCAGCCAAAGCGCCGAGCGCCAATGCGCGTTTCATGTTGCTATTATATCAGGCGGCCCCGGCAAAGAAGAACCTCCAGCTCTCGCTGGAGGCTCCGCTATTTGTTGCTCAGAATTCGGATTTTAAGTGAGGCATCGGGATGCCGGATGGCCAGAACCCTGGTCCCCGGTTTAATTTGTTTGACCGTGGTGTGCGGATGGCCTGGCCAGCGCACGGTGGTTTTTGGAGTGATGGGAACGGTGACGGTGCCCAAGGGATTGGTAAGCGTGAGATCCTTGTTGGACACGGCCACCACCTGGCCCGCGGTGCCATGCTCCAGCGCCTTGACCCAGTGATCCAGCCGATCGGGCATCATCATCAGCACCTGGCGGTTCAGAGGATTCAGGCAGGCGACCACCGCGTCGCCTGGCTTCAACGCTCGAAGCCGCTCTTGAAAGCGTGTCGGCAACTGGCTCAACGGATAGCTTAACATCCCGTATTGGTCTGACTGGGCCTTCAGTACCCCACTTGTGGCGGTCGTGACCCGGGCTTGGGTCATGACCGGACGCGACGCCACCGCCGTTACGTCAATCTCTTTGCCGGTGGCCGGTCCGAAGGCGGCGGCCTTGGTGCCGGGGCTCAAATCACGCATCCCCAGCAATATTGGGGAACCCTTTAGCGTGAAGGTGCCATGACGCTTGGAAATGACTTGCCAGGATGCTCCGGGCTTTGTCAAAGTCCCATACGCAGCTGGATGGACAATCACAAGCGGCGTATCGGAAGTCTCACCAACAACCGTAACCGTCTCCCCAGCCCGCAATATGCTCGGCGAGGCCGGATACATGCCGGCCCGCACCTGGGCCGATGCCATGGGCACCTCGTGTGTGGCATCACCGTCCTTGATGGTGAGCGTGGTGGGGGTGACGGCCGTGACGGTCTCCTTGGCCCAGTGATGATGGGGACCAGAATATGCGGCCACTGGTGCCGACGCTATGAGGCTTGCGGCGGCGAACAACCCCACGGCCCACAGCGATATACGTCGTGTCATACGCTACCTCCTTTTTGATGCTCGGCGCTAGTGTGCCCCAGTTGCTGGAAGAAATGCTGAAGGCTGGTTGATCTTAGGAGTGGTTTGGCTGGGGAAGAGAGATTTGGAAGCACATTCCGTGAGGTTCGACGTTTTTGGCGCTCACACGGCCCGACATGGCCTCCACGACGCTTTTGACAATGGCCAAGCCGAGTCCTGTTCCACCGGAAGTGGACGAGCGGGAACGGTCGCCCCGGAAAAAGCGTTCAAAAATGTGAGGCAAGTTCTCCGGGGATATTCCGGGACCGCTGTCTTCTACCGAAAGAACGGCATACCCACCTTGGGATGCAAGAGTTATCAATACCTGAGTGTCTTCGGGGGTGTAGCGTTGGATGTTTTCCAGCAAACTATAGAGCGCATCGGCCAGATGGTCGGGCTCAGCCAACGCGACCACCGGCGCAATGTGAGTGGTTAAAGGACGCGGTGCGATAATTCGTTGGATTTCCGGCAGAAGATCGTCCAACCAGCGATTCAACGCCACCTCCGTCACGTTCAATTGGGATGGCTCGGCGCTGTCCATCCGCGACAGGGTGAGCAGTTGATTCACCAGCCGTGCCATGCGTTTTCCCTGGGAGCGGATGACGCGAAGGCCACGGGCCTGTTCCTCCGGGGTGAGCTCGCCGCGTGCCATCAGATCGAGAAAGCCGGTAATCGAGGTTAACGGGGTTCTGAGCTCATGGGAGGCGTCGGCTACAAACCGGCGCATTTGTTCGGACAGAGTTTTTTCCTGCAGGAAGAGTTCCTGGATGGACTGGGACATGCGGTCAATTGAGCGGCCCAAATCCTCAATCTCTTGCGGCGCGTTGTCCAGGTGGGTCAGGTGTCCAAATTCTCCAGACGCAATGCGCTGGGTGCTTTCGCGGATGGTTTCAAGCGGACGCAGTGTTTGCCGTACGGACAGGGCGCCCAGCCACCCGGCGAGAATCAGTGAGAGGGACGCCAGAAACACGTAGAGTTCGGCATCGCGGCGCAAAATGGCGTGCAGCGGGCTCAAGGAAGACAAGAGCCAGATGTAGCCGCTGGGGTAATAGGGGTTCCCAATCACGGCATCCACCACGATTCGGTGGTTCCAGATAAAGTAGGGCGCCGTGGAAAAATGGGGCACGGCCGCTTTAAGGGTGGAGGAGGAGGCGAGCTTTTGGCGTGCCGCGTTGGTGATGAAAACCTCGACACCTGGGGCCCGCAGGCGCGAGACCAGTATCTGGGCCAGGTGGCTTAGCCCGGGAATTCCGCGGGACGCCATCGTGTGGTGGATAATCGGTTTCAGAACGCTGATTTCTCCGTCCAGCGTGCGGGCGGTCGAATGATAGAGAACGCTGCGCAAAATGAGATATTGACTAACCCCCACCACGAGAAGCAGGATGGCAAGCAGTCCGACTTGGCGGCCGATGAGTTGGTCGATCAGGGTACGGCGCTTGTTGCGGGGCGTCATTTAGTCTCCTAGCCGGTAACCAAATCCGCGGACCGTTTGAATGACCGTTTTCTGCCGGTCG
Organism: Sulfobacillus harzensis; assembly: GCF_012933365.1. GTDB lineage: Bacteria > Bacillota > Sulfobacillia > Sulfobacillales > Sulfobacillaceae > Sulfobacillus_B > Sulfobacillus_B harzensis. The sequence continues at coordinate 47,637 of NZ_JABBVZ010000012.1, forward strand.
CCGATTTTATCCCTGAGTGAGGAGATGTGCACCTCCACCAGATTGTCGTCGCCGGGAAAGTCATAGCCCCAGACATGCTGGAGAATTTGCGTCTTGGACAGCACGCGTCCCGGGTTCAGCAGGAGATAGCGCAGCAACTCGTACTCCTTGGCCGTCAACTGAACAGCCTCACCCGCGACCGTGACCCGATGGCTGACGTCGTCCATGGTGACTTCTTGAAAGGTCCAAAGTGGTGGCGCATCCTTCTGAATGCGTCGCAGGCCGGCGTTGATCCGGGCCACCAGTTCGTCAAAGTCGAAGGGCTTGACCACGTAGTCATCAGCTCCGTCGTCGAGACCCTGCACACGGTCCGATACGGCGTCACGGGCAGTCAGCATGACAATGTAAAGATTGGGATCTTGACGCAGTCGCCGGGTGAGTTGAAAGCCGTCCTCGCCCGGCATCATGACATCTACAATGGCGGCATGCGGAGCAAACGTGGAGACAATCTCGAGCGCCTCCGCCGCATTAGCCGCCGTTTTCACCTCGAACCCGCGATGGCCAAGGCCAATGGCTAGCAGATCGCGAATGGACTCCTCATCATCCACCACTAGCAAGCGTGTCGTATCCATCGCCTATCGACGGTTGTCCAACGGGTGGGGTGAGAGGAAGTATTCCCCCGTGTCCCATCCGGCGCGGGCAATGACGCGATCCAAGAGCCGCCGATCCTGATTGAGCCACTCCACCTCATGGGCAAAATCGGGCGCCGGGTCGGGCAAGTGGTCTTTGAAATGGGTGTGCAGCGCAATCCGTACGTTGAGATGGGCGGCCACTTTGTTGGCTTGCTCCACCGTGAGTTCGCTGAACGGTCGGCTTTCGCCCAGCACCGCCTCGGTGATGTCCAACTCGTCTACAAAATTATCGGTTTGTACCGCGTGGTACTGATCGACCAGCTCATTCAGCCGATGCTCCTGGTTGGGGGTAATGGGCCGGTTCGGCGCATAACCCCAAGAACGCAAGAACGGCATAGGGTCTCCTCCTTCGGGGCGTTTGGCACGGCCCCTGCTGTCTCACTCTATTTTGCCCCGTTGCTCAACCGGTGTCTAGTATACGGTCGATCCACCAATTGGCAAATGTCTTTTCTCCCTGCACGGCGTTCGCTATACTGGGCGTGGGACATTCCCACAAATTATGGGGGAGGTTGCGACATGGCGGAAAAGCGCGATTTCAAGGACCTAAAGCAGTCCTGCCTGACTATGGACGGCATCAGCAAGGAAGAAATCGACCAGCATTATGGGATTCTCTATAAGGGTTACGTTAACAAGCTCAACGAGATCCGCAGCAAGATGGAGACGGTTGATTATGCAGCCGCCAACCAATCGTACAGTGAACTCCGCGGGTTGAAGACGGAGGAAGTCTTTTGCCTCAACGGAACCAAGCTTCACGAATGGTACTTCGACAACCTCGGAGGCAAGGGCGGTCAAGCCACCGGACGCATCAAAGAGCTGATCGACCGCGACTTTGGCTCCTATGAGAAATTTGAGACCGAGTTTAAGGCCACGGGGTTGGCAGTGCGCGGCTGGGTTGTTTTAGCCTACGACTTAGATGACGGCAAGCTCCACATCTACGGTCAGGACGCGCACAACGTGGGTGTGCCTTGGGGCGCCTATCCTCTGTTGATTCTGGATGTTTACGAGCACGCCTATGGCATTGACTACGGTGTCAAGCGGGCGCCCTACCTCGACGCGTTCATGAAGAACGTGGATTGGGAAGAGGTCAACCAGCGGTTGGCCAAGTACAACATTTAAGAGACTGGACAACATATTGGGGCTGTCTCAAAAGGCTTTGGCCCTAAAATTTTCTCCCACTTGACCCCTAAAAACGCGGAGGAAAGTGACCTACTTCCTCCACTACGCGGGGTAAAATAGGCACATTTTAGGGACGGCATCACTGCCGACATACCTTTTGAGACGGCCCCATTTTTTGCCTTAATCGCGCAATCCTTGAATACTCGAAATCAATCCCGCGAGATTAGACCAATCGGCGGGCAACAGAATTTTGGTAGCCGGCGATTGGCCGATGGCGGCCAGCGTTTCAAGCTGTTTCAACTGCAACACGGTACGGATGCGCTCTTCGCTCCAGGGTCCCTCGTGATCCCGCGCCAAATCCAACGTCGCTTGATTCACCAATTGCACGGCGCGGGCTTGGGCTGCGGCCAGGCGCTCCACGGCCTGCGCTTCACCCTCGGCCTCCATGGCGCGTGTCTGGCGGGTGGCTGCAGCGCGCAACAACATCGCCTCTTTTTCTCCTTCGGCGGTGGCAATTGCGGCCTGTTTGGCTCCTTCCGCTTCCAAAATGGCGGCCTCTTTCGCCCCTTGCGCCTGTTCGATCGCCGCCAGTTTGTTGGCGTCTGCCTTCTTTTGCGCCTCCATGGCTTGTTGCATTTCCTTCGGTAAATCCACTTGCCGAATGGAGGCCTGAACAATGCGAATGCCCCAACTGCCGGTCGCTTCGTCCAACTCCTGTCGCAGTTTGGCATTAATCTGTTCACGATGCGTCATCACATCGGCCAGCTTGCGCTGACCAACCTCGGATCGCAGCGTGGATGAGACAATATTTTTGATGGCCATTTCGGGGTTTTGTATTTCGAAGGCGAAGGCTTTGGCGTCAACCACTTGGTAGATGAAATACGCGTCAATGACTGGGGAGACGTTGTCGGCCGTGATGACGGGTTCGGGTGCCAAATTGACCGTGACAGACTTGGTGCACCAACTGCAGGGAATCGAGCAGGGGGGCCTTGACCACCAAGCCGGGGTGGGCCTCCCGGCGAAACCGTCCCATTCTGAGAACCAGGCCCAACGACCCTTGGGGCCCTACCCGAAACAGCCCCCGGGCCAGCCCCAATAGAACCACAAGGAGAACGAGAGCCTCAATTAGCTTCATTTGACCCTCCTCTTTCCGGCAGCACCGAGAGCCGAAGCCCGCTTCTGCCTACGACCAGGACTGGTGTTTGGGGCAAGAGGGCCTCGGGCCAGTCCGTCTCCGCCGTCCAGAGTTCGCCTGAAACGCGGACCACTCCCGTGCCTCGACGCTCTCCGGGCACCGTATCGATCACCGTGCCGCTTTGTCCTGTTAATCGATCGATGGACGGACGGTATGACATTTCCTCTCACCCAACTCTATGATATCGCGGCGTTTGCTCTATCGCTCACTTTGACGGGATTAAAAAGGGCGTCAACGGTGCCACCTGGGCCGATGCCGCATGGCCGATATAGGGTAGACCAAACCCGGATTCGATGGTTTTGAGAAGATTGTAGTGATCGGCCCAAATGTTGAGATGTCGGGGCTTTGAAACCCCATTGGCAATCACGATAAGGGGGACTGAACCGCCGCCCACGGGAATGCCCAGAATTCGCGGCGCTCCGGGACCTGCGCTGAGCCAGCGTTTCCACGTTGCCAAGTTGACGGTTTTCGTCGGCATTTGCGCTTCGTCCCAGGTGATAAAGATGACGGAATGGCCGGTCCAAGCGGGCGAGTGCATGATTTCGGGAACCATCTTGGATAGAAATTGGTCACCCATCGCCACCAGTTTTTGGGGCTGGTTGGACGGACAGGCGGCTGAGCCGATCGGTTGTCCATGCATGTCATTGCAAAGGTTGGGGGTAATCCACACAAAATCCGGAACCTGACCGCGGGTGAGCTCCTGATTGAGCGTTCTCAACGGCACCACCTGGGTTTTATCCGGCTCCGCCAATGACGGAAACAGCATAAAAGGGTTGTGCTTTTTGCCATAGAGCGCGTTTTTCGGCATCAACACCGGATTTGTGCCAGGGGCTTCGGGATACCAGTTTCCCGTGTACCCGGCCGCGGGGAGGCTCTCCATGACCGCCTGCCAGCTGATATGGTGTTGGTCCATTTCGGAGACCAATGTGGGGCCGGAAAAGGTCTGGTCAGGGTTGTCGCTATGGGTGTGATGGGTGCTGCCGGACAACAGGGCCACATAATTTGGCAGGCTCACATGCGTGACCCCGTAATAGTTGCTGTCATAGCCGTAGCGAGCCACCAGCTGATGGATGTAGGGGGCTTCTTTGGGCGACATGGCATCCAGCGAATGGTTTTCCATCATAATGACAAAAACGTGGGAGAAGTGGGGAACGGGGGCTGTCTCCTTGGGGACGGTTTGACCAGGGCGAATGAATAAAAAGGCATAGAAGGCCAAGGCGACAATCACAACGACCGCAATGACCCGTGCGAACCATTTCATATTAACGAATCCTCTCGACCTGATAGGGTTCAAAAATGGGGGCTCCCTCCACCAGGGCGTCTCGAAGCATCCGGGCCGCCACCGGTGTTACGGTGCTGCCATGGCCATTAAATCCAGCGGCAATCCAGAGGCTGGGTGAGAGGGGCCCGAGATATGGGCGATGGTCCGGGGTCATGGCCATGATTCCGGCCCAACGCTGCCCGATCGTGATAGGTGCACCGGCGAGGTGTCTGGCCAATTGGGTGAGCTTGTCCTGTATGGCCCGATGCAAAATAAGATCGGTTCCTTGCTCCTCATCCATGGCTAAATGGCGGAACCCGCCGATCACCAACCGACCATCCGGCCGTTGATGCCAGTAATTGAAACCATGGTCAGCGTAAACGGGATAGGCGTGGTCCAGTGGTGGGAGAGGCTGGGTGACCAAAACCTGGCCGCGTACCGGTTGGATGGGGAGGGCATGGTGGGGCAGCAAGGAAGCGCTGTACGCATTGGCGGCAATCACGGCCCGTTCGGCCTGCACGGAAAAGTTTGGCCCATGGAGAAGAACCCCGTTGGGCGTTTCCTCGATCTCCGCGACCGGCGAGTGGGCGCATATTTCAACGCCTCGGGCGGTGGCCTCTGCCAACAGTGCCCGGATTAGTTTGAGGGGATGAATCATGCCATCGTCCGGGATCCAGAGGGCTGCATCACCATTCAGGGTGCCGAGGGAACGGGGGAGTTCGGACCGATCAATCAAACGGGCGGGGACGCCCATCTTCTGATAGAGGGCGGCCGTTTTTTCGACCGCAGGACGCTCATCAACGCCGCCTGCGAGATACAGACTTCCCGTGGCGTGAAAGTCGATGGCATGGCGGGTTTCTATTTCACGAACCCATGAGAAGCTCTCCCGTGTCATTTGGGCGATGACCCGTGCGTTCTCCTCACCCAGCGAATCGGCCGCGTCCGCTAACAACTGGGCGGGCCCCTGAAGCATGAGGCCGCCGTTGCGACCGCTAGCTCCAAAACCTGGGGTCTCGGCTTCCAACACGGTCACCGAGCTCCCGTAATCCCTCAGCCAATAGGCCAGCCAACTTCCAGTGTATCCGGCGCCGACGATGGCGATGTCCACGTGCTTGGTCCCCGATGCAGGCGGGAATTGCCCCGGAACTTCGCGTTGCCAAAAACTTTCCACAGATTCTCTCCTCTGGTAAATTGCTTCCATAATACTGTAGGCGTGGCGGCGGGGATAGAGTTTTTTCGACGTGAAAGGACGATGGGTGTGTCTCAATGGACGATGGAAACGCTCGAGCAATACCTTCGGTCTGAAATGCACCACGGTCGGCCAGGGCTCAAGGCCGCCAAAAAGAGCCAGCTGGCCCTGGAATTGTTGGCGGATGCCGCCTATTGGGCGCCGCAGTTGAAGAATTCCGCAGAACCGGGGGCGCGGCAGGTGGCCTCGCTCCTTTTCGGTTCGCTCTGGGAAAATAGCGACGCCGTCGAGGCGAGTGTTCTGGAATTGGCCGAGGATCCCGATTGGGAGGTGCGCGAATGGGCTGTGGAGGCGTTCATCAGGTTCTATCGGGCCCGGCCCACGGTCGCTAACGCCCGTTTCGCAAGCTGGGCAGAAGGCGGAAGCGTGAGCGTCAAACGGGCCATTGCCGTAGCCGTGCGAGGCTTGGCCCTGGACCGGGCGGCCTCCCTCCAGCATCTCCTGAGTTGGGCCGATCGCTTAGCCGACGAAGAGGATGCTTACGTGCGGAAAAATTTGGGGCCCTATGCCATTGGCGATGGGCTCTTGCCGATGTATCCGGCCCCAACGCTGGACTATCTGGAGCAATGGAGCCAACGGCCCCATTGGGCAGCCCGTTGGAATGCCGCCATGGCCCTGTCCGCTCGCCGAAGCCGCCCTTATTTGCACCGAGCGCGTCCCTGGATCGCCTCCTTGGCCAACGATGACGAGGCGCGGGTCCGGCGTGCCGCAGTTAAGGTGTTAAGCCTGGCCCAAGACGTCGACTAGAGCTTGGTATAATAGCGGACATGAGGAGGTGGCGGTCTGGAAGCGAAGTCAACCGAGCCGGTCCGTCCCTGGCAGGTTCGCCAGGGGTTCCCCTGGCCGGGCCTTCAGTTTTTTGAGGCGACGTCCCCGCTGGCCTTGGATAATGGGGGGCAATTGTTCCCCTGGCAGCTGGCTTATGAGGAGTGGGGGCCGGCATCCGGACAGCCGGTGGTGGTGTTTCATGCCCTCACCGGCGACAGCCACGTGGCGAGCCACCCCGAAGGGGGACCGCCCGGCTGGTGGGAGAGGGTCTTGGGACCCGGGAAAGGGTTGGACAGCGAAAAATTTCATGTTTTATGCTTCAACGTGCTCGGCGGCGCGATGGGATCGTCGGGACCCGCATCGTGTGATGAGTCGGGCAAACCCTGGGGCAGCCGATTTCCTGACATCACGCTTTTTGACATGGCGCGGGCGGCCCATCTCCTGATTCACGCCTGGCGCCGGGGTCCGGTGCGGCTCATTGGTGGATCCATGGGCGGCATGTTGGCCTTGGCGTACGCTGCGCTCTATCCCGCCGAGGTTTCGGCGGTGATGGCCATCGGGGCACCGATTCAACATGATCCCTGGGCGATTGCCTATCACACCGTGGGACGAACAGCCATCATGGCCGATGTTCATTTCCGTGGGGGCGACTATTACGACGGCCCCGCCCCCGAACAGGGCCTGGCATTGGCTCGCATGGCCGACATGATTTCCTATCAGCATCCAGAGTCGATGAATCGCAAGTTTGGGCGGGGATTGCAGCCGGGGAAGGGCGACCAATTTCAGATTGCCTCATATCTCTCCTATCAAGGGGAGAAATTGGTGGGCCGCTTTGATGCCAATACCTATCTGGTGTTGACGCGCGCCATGGATCGGTTTGAATTGTCCGAAGCGCATATTCAGGCGATCCGGACCATTCCAGTTTGGATGGTGGGGTTGGAATCGGATCTCTTGTATCTGCCGGAGGAAATCGCTCGTCATGCCCGCCGTCTGGAGGACGGAGGGGTGGCGGTGCGACTGTCCTGGCTTTCCGGTCCCTGGGGGCATGACACCTTTTTGGTGGAACAGGAAGCTATGGGACGCTTGGCAGCCCAGTTTCTCAAGGACGCCGAATCATAGGGGGCCGTGACTTCGGACAGGCTATCGTCGGAGGGATAGCCATGACACGCCGCCATTACCGCATCGAGACCACCTACGGAATTTATCGGGCCACCCATCTCTTTTGGGATGATGACGCTCTAAAATTCTGGGGCCAGGATGCCAAAGGCCGCCAAAAAGTGCTGATTGTCCCGTATCCCGCGGTCAAAGTCATCGAAGAGGTTGACCGGGAGGTGCTGCCGCGACGCCGCAAGCCGCGGCGGCCAGTAACAGGAAAACGTCTCTTGCGCGGCGAAGCCCTAGAGACAGGAGGAGAGTGGGACGATGAGCGCGCTGTCCATCAACGACCGTTACCACGATCGCCAGGGCGGGGATTATCTGGTTCGCGACGCCCGCGCCGCGGACGCCGACGCGCTGATTACCCTGTTGGATCAGGTGGGCCGCGAGGAAATCTTTATCGCTGACGAGCGTGCACAACTGACTGCCGCTCAGGAGGCGGAAATTATTCAGCGCCGCGATCCCGAGACCGGGGTCATTTTGGTGGTAGAACAGAATCAGGAGGTGGTCGGGTCCCTGGAAATGATCCGCGGCACCTTTCACAAAAATCGCCACACGGCTATTTTCGGCATGGCTCTGTTGCCCAATTCCCGCGGTCGAGGCCTAGGCGAAGGACTCTTGACCTCCGCTGAGCGCTGGGCACGGATGGTGGGCGTGAAGAAAATTTCGTTGGCGGTCTTCGCCACTAACCTGGCCGCCATCCGGCTGTACCAACGCCTGGGGTATCAAGAAGAGGGACGGCGCCGCGGACAGTATCTTCTTCGCGACCACCTGGTTGATGAGATCTGGATGGCCCACTGGCTTTAATCGGGAACGTCTGATAAGGAGTTCACCATCTCCCAGAACTGATCATTGGCTTCAGGCGCTTCGACCGCGTAACCGGTCGCCTTCAACGCCGTATTGCGCATCCGCTCCGTATAAAAGAAGAATGTTTCCTGCGATTCAATGGCCTGGCCCTCTGTGCCCTCCTGATTCCACATGCTGGCGTAGCAAAAAGCGTGAAGCAATGTTCGCAGTTCGTCTTCCTGCTGCTCCCATGTTGATGCCACCAGTTCCTCCAAGATGGCTTGGCGGGTGCCAACCCAGGGCGCGCCCTCAGGGAGTTTGTGACTCACCACATGCAGCGTGCGATCCCGATGGCGCGTGCGGAGCGTCTCCCAGTCAATCGTCGACTGCGGAGCTACCATGACCGGGGCGTCATGGTAGTCCCGACGCACCCAGCCAACGCGCGCTAATTGCATCATCTCATCGGTGGTAAGCGACGACTGGGGAACGGCACCGAACAGGGGGCCTTTCTTAATGGCGATGTTCGCGATGCGCTCTTTAAGATCTTGATCTAGTCCGAGTTCCAAGTTTTGTCCGTGATCCACCGTACCGCCTCCTTGTCGATCTAGTATAACCAACGGCCGGCCTCGAGGGTGCATAGATTTCCCAAAGGAGTGAGACGCTAAGGCTATCTAAGCGAAGGCGAGGGATTGGTTTGTCGCGAGGTCGTGGATTCATCGTTCTAGCAGGTCTCATCGTCCCGTTGTCACTCATGGCGTCAGGTTGCGGAAACAAGCCGGCACCGTCAGCCAAGAATGCGTCGCACAAGGCAGCCAAGACGGTCAACAATGCTGCGCATAAGGCCAAACCCACGCGAGTCTCGAAAATCGAAACCAGCGGACCGGTTCGCCCCTTAGTCGGAAACGCCAGGAAAGGGGCCTCGCTCTTTGCCCGGGATTGCCAGAGTTGCCATGGGCGGGGCGGCGGGGGAACTTCCAGGGCGCCCCGGTTGGCGAAACCATCATCGGTGGTGGCAACATTTGGCACCGAATCGGCTTTGGCGTCCTTTATTGCCCACAACATGCCGGCGAACAATCCCGGAAGCTTAAGTCCTCAACAGGCCGCCAACGCCGCGTCATATGTATGGCATCTGGCGGGGAAATAGCCTTTTTGACGGGGGGCGGCAAAAGCCGCTCCTTTTGTTTTGCACAATTTTAGGGGTGGAAGATGCTCTTCGGCCCGGTTCATGGTATGGTTTACGAAGATTATTTTGCGGGTATAGTTATCCGTTCAAGATCTTCAGCCTGGGGGTGAGCCGGAGGAATGTGGATGCCGCGCGTGGTCACCGTCTGGTCCGGCTACGATCTCGCGGCGTGGATTTTATTGGCCGCCGTGGTCGATCTCATGGTGGGCGACCCGATCTGGTACTATCATCCCGTGCGGCTTATCGGGCGTCTGGGGATGGGCTTAGCCGGTCTCATCAGTCGCCGCCAGTGGGGACCAACGAGCCTCCGGATTTTGGGGGCGGCCATGACCATCTTTGTGGTGCTTCTCTCCTTGGTTTTTGTATCGGCAGTGCTGTGGGCAGCGGATGATGTGTCGGTATGGCTATTTCGTTTGATGGTGGTGCTGTGGACCTATTGGGGACTTGCGATTCGCGGACTCACCGACGCGGCCCTCTTAGTCTATCGTCCCCTCATCACCAATCGATCCGCGGAAGCACGGCAGTGGCTGCAGTATTTGGTGAGCCGCGATACCAGCGCCCTGTCCCCGGAGGATATGGTCCGCACAACAATTGAAACGGTAGCGGAAAACACCTGCGATGCCGTTATTGGGCCCCTCTTTTACACCTTTCTTGGAGGCCCCGCGTGGCTCTGGGCCTACAAGGCGATTAACACTTTGGACGCCGTAGTGGGCAATCACAGCCCGCACTATGAGGAACTGGGCTGGTTTGCGGCCCACTTGGATCAATGGGCGAATTACATTCCGGCGCGGCTCGCCGGATTGGCCATCAGCGTGGCGGCTTCGATGGAAGGCCGCTTTCGCCAAGCGTATCAAACTATGCGGGTGGATGGCCGCCGTCATCCCATGCGCAATACTGGAATGTCCGAGGCGGCCATGGCTGGCGCCATCGGCGTGAGCTTGGGAGGTCCCAATATGTTTGACGGCGTGGTCGCGCTAAGGCCTAAGTTGGGTACGTCAGAGCGTCCCTTGCACCCCACCGCGATTATCCATGCGATTTCGGTCAGCTGGCGCGCGACAATGGTAACCGCTATTACCTTTGGCGTTATTGCCGTGGTGCTTTCGGGGAAGTGGGTATGAAATCATTGATGTCTGCTCTCGCCTTTACGACCGCCATTCGGCTTGGTCCGAGTGGTTCCCCGAGTCGGTGGATGGCCGCTTGGCTGTGGATTCCGGGAGGCCTTGCCGGGTTGATTTGGGCCCTGGCCATTCGCCTCTTCGGGCCCAATGCTTATGGCTTGGGATTGGCTCTGACGGGGGAAGCGGTGTTGACCGGGGCACGCCCTTGGCGGGGTCTGGCTAAGACCTTTGACGGCTGGGCGACACCTCGCGATCATCGAAGCGACATCCGGCGCCAACCCGCGATTGGCCCAGTCGGAGCCGTATTTATTGCGCTGGCGATGGTGCTGCTGTGGGCAGGTGTTCGCCATAACGCGAGCCTGTCCTCATGGGTGTGGGTGATGCCGCCCTTGTGGGCCAGAGCTGCGATGGCCTGGGGCATGTCCTGGCGAGGAGCCGATCCCGCCGACCTCGATTATCGCGCCCTATTAAGGACCACCGAAGGCGGCTTAGGTTCATGGGTTCCCCTTATCGTGGCGTTGGGCCTGGGGGTGGTGGTTTCTGGGTTTGAAGGCGTGGATGTGTTTGGCGCAAGTCTCATTTTAACGGGACTTTTTCTGCTTTGGGGACGAAAGCTCTTCGGTGGGCTGAATCAGGAGATCGTGAATGCGGCCGTCATTGTCATGGAAGTGTTGGCTCTGTTCTTCTTGGCGGCGTTTTCCGCACCTCCGCTATGATGAGCGGGAGCGAAACTGCTCCACCATTTGAAGATAGTTGGGGCGTTTAATCTCGACCACATAGCCGCCACTGACCCGCACCAAGTTTTCCGGGGTTAAGGCTACCCAGACGGCCGGATCGCCGGCGGCAGCCCAGACAAAGGGCTGATGCATCAAATCATCGTCGATGAAGATGGGCATTTGATAGGATTGGCCGGCTGGGGGTGATCCGTAGATGTGGGTTCCGCAGAGTGCCGATATCTCGGTGGGGCTGGCCGGGCGCACTTCCATGCCGAACCATTGCTCCAACTTGCTGAGGTCCACGCGGTTGACGGGGGTATGAAGAACCACAACGGGACGGGCGCCGCACCAGTAAACGGAAACCTCGATCATTTGCCGAATATCGGCCTTCAACATTTCGGCCGCTTGATGCACGCCCCGGGTTAGGTAATGGAGTTGACGACGGTCGACAACCGGAATTTCTCCACTCTCAATCATGTCCAAAAAGGGGAACTCGATATCGATTGGCATCCAAGCGCTCCTTTCAGTCCATGATATAGTCAGCTTAAGCGGGACATAACGCGAGGTCAATATTTTACGTCCGATTGAGGGAGGGGCCGGCGTGGGCGAGGCACAACGCTTGAACATCTTACACTTGTATCCTGAGCATATGAATCTTTATGGGGACCGGGGCAACGTGCTGGCGCTCGCACAACGAGCGCGCTGGCGGGGGATTCCGGTTTCCATCACGGGGCGTGAGGTGGGTCAACCCATCGACTGGTCCGAGGTGGATTTGGTGTTCATGGGCGGAGGGGAAGATTCCCACCAATCGCGTATTGCGGAGGACTTTTTGGCGCTCGGGCCCGAGTTAGCCTCGCGGCTTCACGAGGGATTGCCAATGCTGGCCATCTGTGGCGCGTATCAGTTGCTGGGGAAGTATTACAAGACCTCGGATGGTCGTGAGCTGCCTGGGTTGGGATATCTTGATGTGTGGACAGAGCCGGGGACTAATCGCGCGATTGGCGACGTGGTGACTGAAACGTCCCTTCCCATTAAGCCGCCGTCCCTGGTCGGATTCGAGAATCATGGGGGCCGGACCTATTTGGGGTCGGCGGCCAAGCCCTTGGGCACGGTGAAGCTCGGGCAGGGAAATAATGGGGAAGATCGGACCGAGGGTGCCATTCAAGATCGCGTGATTGGCACCTATCTGCACGGTTCGCTGTTGCCGAAGAATCCCCATTTGGCTGATTTGTTGCTGCGGTGGGCGCTTTTGTGGCAAGGATACTCGGACGAACTGGAGCCGCTTCCGGAAGATGAGGAAAGAGCTGCCCACCAGACGATTCTGGCACGCGCGCCAAATTCATAGCTATTGCCAAAGTGTGCATGATATACTAAAGGACAACGTCGAGGGTGAGAGTTTCGCCGAAAGGAGTACGGCCGTGGATTTGTTTTCGCCTTTGCACATCATCATTCTTCTGGTCATTGCGCTACTGGTGTTTGGACCAAAGCGCTTGCCGGAGATTGGTTCCGGATTGGGGAAGAGCATCCGCGAGTTCAAGCAGTCTATGAACGGTATGATGACCTCTGAGCCGAAGGAGACCCCGCGTGAACCGGGGCAAGAGTATCCGGCTCAAGTTGTCGTTACGGATGAGAATACCCCTAAGTAATCAACACAGAATCAAAGGAACCCGCGAGGGTTCCTTTTTGCGTGAGGAGGTTCAGGGATGGCCGATCTTAAGCCGTGGGTCGGGAACACGCCATTGATTCGCCTGACGACGCTGTCGGAACGGTATCACACCGCGGTATGGGCTAAGCTGGAGTCACGCAATCCCGGAGGATCGGTGAAGGATCGAACGGCGTTGGCGCTCCTCCAGGACGCCTTGAACCGCGGAGTGGTGGGGCCCGATACCGTCATCATTGAGGCTACGTCCGGCAACACAGGGATTGCATTGGCTATGGCTTGTGCGTCCCAACATGTCCCGCTTGTCATCTGCATGCCTGAGGGCCAATCCTTGGAGCGAAAACAGCTCTTTTGGGCCTACGGCGCAACTGTAGTTGAGACGCCCCAAGAGCTTCGCACGGCGGGAGCGGTTCAGAGGGCACGTGAACTCGAGCAGCGTATTCCTGGAGGACTCATGCTTCGCCAGCACGAGAATCCCGCTAATCCGGCCGTTCATGAGCAGTCCACGGGGCCTGAAATTTGGGAGCAAACGCGGCACGAGATATCGACGTTTGTGGCTGGGGTCGGGACCGGCGGCACGGTTACGGGCGTGGGACGCTTTTTGAAACGTGAGAATCCCGACATCTTTATTGCCGCCGTGGAGCCTGAAAGTTCACCCGTTCTTTCGGGTGGCCAATCGGGATCGCATAAGATTCCCGGCATAGGAGCCGGTTTTGTCCCGGACAATTTCGATCGGTCGGTCGTCGATCGGGTCCTGCAAGTTTCCGATGAAGCGGCTTGGGGCGCGGCCCGCTTCCTGCCTAAGTCCGAGGGCTTATTAGTGGGACTCTCGTCGGGAGCGGTTTACGTCGCTGCCGAACAATTGTTGCAGGAAGGTCATAAGAATCTGGGGATGATTTTTGCCGATTCTGGCGAACGTTATTTATCGGCCGGTCTTTATCAGCCGACGGATGATGCGTGGGTTCGCCAATGGGCTCCTGATCTCTTTTGACAAAAAGAGTGAAACCCCGTATCATCATAGAGGTTTTGGGGGTAGGTGGAGGCTTGGTGCCTTCCTTGGACTTCAAATCCAATGGCCGGCTTTAGAAGTCGGCGGTGGGTTCGATTCCCACATATCCCCGCCAAAGTCAAGCCCCGCAAGGATTTGCGGGTTTTTTGTTTTGCGCACAGCCCCTTCGGATTGGGCCGTTTTGCCATCGCGGGCCGCAAAACGGGCCGCAGGAAATTCCGGAGCGATTCTGACCACGCTACCAGACGTACTCGGACACCCGCGCGGCCCCTGCCAGCACACCCGAATCATAGAACCCATATCAAACAAAAAATTTTTTCGCAAACCGCTTGACAGGCCGCAAAACGGCCTAGGTACTCAGCGGCGAGGTGATGAGCAATGACACAACGACGGAAGGGCCAGCCCATCGATCCCGAAGCGAAATTCCTCAGTCCGCGCCAAGCCGCGCGGATTTTAGGGGTGTCCGAGTGCTTGGTGTACCGCCTGGCGGGCACCGACGACATGCCGGCGCGCCGGTTGGGGGGGCGCATTCTGATTCCTCGTGACTGGATTGAAAGCGGCGAGGTTGGGCAGCGGGGGAGCCGGTGACAGCCTCCCTCCTGCGGCCCGTTTTGCGGCCCGTCGGACCACCGTGCAATGGCGGGAGCGGCGCGGTTAGTACAGGCTGTGCGGGGCGGGCTGACCAATCTCATTTTCCGCCGACTGCCACCACGCCGGCGGCGTGTAGTTGACCGACGGGCTGTTCAGGGTCGGAGCTACCTGGCCCCAATCCATCCCCGTGATGGCGTTGCCTTGCAACGTAACCACCACGGCTCCGGCGCCAATGGTCGGCGTCTTGTTTTCATCCGAGTTGCCCACCGACTCAATGAATACCTCGAATGTCGGAGTGGAAGACAACAAGCCCCCTGCGAAGACCGGCATGACTTTGAACGCGTAAATCTTCGCGTCGTGGGCTGCAGCCGGGCCAAACCATTGATTGGCGTCCTTCGCCAACGCCACCTGCGCGGGCTGCCCGGCATACGGCCCGGTGTTCTGGGTGACGTTGGTCTTCCAGTCCGTCGCGTAGGCCGAAATGCTGCCGAGTCGCTGTGCGATGACAGCCTTCGCCGCAATTTGCCCCATCTGGTTCACTTGCGCGGTCAGCCCGTGGGTCGAGACGCCCGCCGGAATGACGGTCGGCAAGATTTGCGGCGCCGGCGTGCCGGGCACGCCGAACGCGTAGCCGTGGACGGTCGGGATGGTCTGCCCGTTACTCCACTGGCCCGGCTGATCCCAACTGGCCGGCCACGACGGCCACGGGCCGCTCAGCACGGTTTCGTGCGATCCGTTTAAGAGCGTCACGGTCGTGGCGGTGTCGTTCGCCGGCACCTTGGGGGTTGTTGGCTTCTGGCCCGTGGGTTCCTTGTGATCCTTGGTCTTGGGTGCGGGGCGCTTGGGCGACGGGGATCGGGGGGACGCGGTGGATTGCGCCGTCGGGTGGTTCGCACTGGCTTGGGACGTACCACACCCGGCCAGTACCACGAGCGCGGCGGCACCACAGACCACGAACAACTTTTGCATGAGACATCCTTCCATTCATGAAAGTTTCGACATAATTCCCATATTCTCGACTGTACAGCGGTTTTCCTGTTTTTGAGGGAACGGAGAGGACGGGGTGGTGACGGAGACGAAAAAATTTTTTCCAGTTTGCCGGTTCGTGTCGGGTGGGCCAGCCGGTTATCTGACCGGGGATCGGCCGGGGGTGGGCCGATGGCGCAAGAGGTGCAAACCGTTCTGCCTGCTTTGACACATTTTTTCGCCGGGCGCTACAGTAGTAAGGCAGACAAAAACGAGCGCCGGACTGACCCTCCGACGCCCCACCAACATAGGAACCCCTCTTGGAAAGGATGGTTCACCATGAGTATACAGGACGCTCCGATGATCGGCAAGGCCGATGTCGCTCCTGCGCACCTCCGTGTTATCGATCCGGCCCGGCAACGGCTCCGCCACGCCGACCGCGTGGCATTAGCGCTCCTCATCACCGAGGAGGAAATCACCCAAGTGCATCGGATGTTGCAGCGGTTATCCGCCAAAGACGAGGACCACGCCGCGCTCCGCAACGGGGCAGGATTCGGCAAATTTGATGTGGCGTGGGGACATCGCTTGGCTCAGCTTCCTCGGCTTTCTCCGGGACAAGCCGTCGCGGCGGCTCATCGGTTGCACAAGTATCGCCGCCAATTACCGGAGGACTACCGAGTCTGGACGGACTTGCTTAGCCGCCGCCGGGACGCTGAACCGCAAGCGGGCCCCGCCGACACCCCTTCGCAACCCCCCATGGGGGACGCGGCGACCGAGCCCAACCTGTGGACCACGGACTGGGCCCGCTGGTTTGTCAACAAGCACCAGGCCCGCCTCACGCGGGTGTCGGGGGACGATGTGGTTGCCGAGGACGCAACGATCTGGGCTGACTTGCTCGCAACCGAACTGAACTTGGGCTGGTACCACGACGATTTGTACGGGTTGACCAACCGGGCTGATCCGCTGTTCGAGCCGGTGGCAGGGCGTGTGGACCAGATGGTCCCGGCCATCGCCAATGCGCTGCGTGCCGCCGGGGTAAAGGTGGAAAAGTCGGTCACCCGAGGGAAAGATGTGGCGGCGGCACTCCGGATGATTCTGCCGCATCCCAGCGATGGCGATTGGCTCCGGTGGGACCGTGAGCACTGGAATCGCCAGCGGGGCATCGTGTTTAGTAATGGGGTGTTAGATCTGGACACGCTGACACTCCATCCACTCACCCCAGACGACCGCGCCACCTGGCGAATTTCGTACCGCTGGGTTGGGGCCGATGGTATTCCGCCGGCCGCCGCACAATTTTGGCTGATGCACTTTCAGAATTTGTTCGGCGACGACGCCGAAGCGAAACTGAAAACGCGGGCGCTGTTAGTCCGGAGCGCCGTTGCCCTGGCCCCGTGGATTCGCGGCGCGCAGTGGCAAAAGGCACTCATGCTGATCGGACCCGGGCAAAACGGCAAGGGTACCTGGATCCGGTTGTGGATGAAGATTTTGGGGGCGCAGATACAGTCGCTCGCGGTACGCGCGTACCACGACGATAACCGGTTTGGGCTAACAAATCTTAAGCCGGACACGCTGGTGGCGGTCACGCCCGACATGGACGAAGGGGCCACGTTGCGGGGCACCGAGCGGTGGAAGAAGATCATCGGGGATGATCCCATCGATTGGGAGCGCAAAAACCGCGACGTCGTGTCCACCCAATTTATTGCGCGGGTCTGGATGGCGGGGCCAGTGGTGCCGAAGGTGGCGGATCGGAGCCAGGGTATGTATCGGCGGCTCAAGGATACGATTATCCTGTTTGATCGCAAGCAGCCCGAGGATCCGGGCTACGAGCTCAAGATGCAGCGCGCCGAGCACATCGAATCACTGCTGGTGCTAGCGGTGCAAGCGCTCCATCGCGTGGCGGTTGGACAGGATCCCATGCCGGTGCCTGCGAGCGCGGGCGCGGCACTGGAGGACTACCGCCGGCAGATCGACCCGTGGGAGCAATGGATCGACGCGGACGAGGGGTGGCTGGTGCAAGATCCCGCCGGATGGGTTCCAGCCGGCCGGTTGTGGGAAGTCTATCGGCATTGGTATGAGGACTATACCGGTGAACGCTATCCGAAATACATGCCGCGTACCACATTTGGCCGCAAAATCGCCGAGCATTGCGGCCCACGCGTGGACCGGGGACAAGCCGCTGGGGGCAAATCGTATCCCGGCATTCGCATCCAACCGGAGTGGGATCGCCGGTTCGATGACTGAGGACCGTGATAGCTGGACGGGGGCGCAACCACCCCCGTTTTTTTGTGGGTGCAGACAGACGACAGACAGCACACAGACACATAGCGATCCCGGAAAGTGGCTCTGCGTATGGCCGCAGACAGACAGACAGCAAAATCGCTACATCTTATATTATTCCTGAAATCGGGGAGACAAATCGCGCAAGTCAGAATTGATCTCCCGATTTCCAAAAGATTTAGCTCAATGGGAAATCTACTGTCTGTCTGTCTGTAGCTTACTACCGCAAGGGTTTCAGCGATTTTGATCTGTCTGTGTGCTGTCTGCTATCTGTCTGTCGGTGTTTTGTATCACAAAGAAAAACGAATTTCCATTCACTGGAGTGCGCACATTTTTTATTTTTCCCTGTGATACAAAAAGTATTTGGGGGAGACCGACCACGCCGACCTCCCCCCACCAATAGATTTACCGCGCCGCCGCGAGCACTCCAGCCACCGCACGCAACACCCCCTGATCACGCTCCGTGAGGGAACGATATAAGGAAAGCATGAGTTGTTCGTCGTGCGTCAGTGCCGCCTCCTCGGGCGGTTTATCGGCGGATTCGGGGGACGCATAGCGGGGGACAAAAATCATGCTGCCATCCGGTTGGTCGGCCCACGCATAATCGATAATTCCCCAAATTTCAAATAGCTTCGCGTACCGCTCCCGCCGCCACCGCAACGCGCCTTGTTCGGCCCCTCGAACGGATTGATCCGATACCGTGAGCTCATAACCCAATCGCGCTTGTGTCCAGTTCACGCTTTCTCGATAGGACTGAAGCCATGCCCCGAATGCCGCCATCCGCACCGAATCGTAAGCTCCCTTTTTGCCCATTTCCCGGAATAGCCGGTCGGCCAGTCGAGACCGGGGTGTGCTGTTCTTTTGCATAGTGCACCTTCTTTTCTACTGTATGGATATAGTATAGTCAAACATCGGTATGAAGTCAACTAAGATAAATAATAGCGTGTAAACACGTGAAGAAAGTTGTTTAAAACTATGACGCATGCTAAAATGTAGGTGACACAATGAGGAGGTGACGTTGATGATCCAATCCGCCGAGTCCACCGAATTGTTCGGAAAATCGAAACAAAAACGAGTTCGTGGCCGATCCAGTAACCCGATCGCCGACCGCTACGCCGCGCTGTACGCGCACCTTTGGGCGCTGGCCCGAGTGCCGGAGCAACCGGCCGATTCCCGGGCAGCCGAACGAGTACTGGGCGGACAATTTTCTGTGGCCGCAACAATCCTGCACGGCGCCGAAGTGCCTGAGAGTGTGCCGATGCGATGGATTTGGCAGCCGCTCCCCGACGATTTGCCGAGTCGTGACATATGCTACATCGCGGCGGCGCTGGCGGGACATCTGTGGGGTCCGGACCCTAGACCCCCACGAAGCGAGGTATCCGAGCGGCTGGCGAAGGAGGACATCCCAATGCCTCCACCCGGCCCCGTTCCTCGGCGTATTCTTGTGCTGTTGGGGCTCGCTGAGCCAGTCCCTCCGCCGACGGTATGCCGAAAAAGTGGGAGCGCGATATTCGATGAAGGGTGGGTGCAGCGCCAGGGGCGCCGCCTGGAGTCAACGCCAACAAAACAACGGCATGGCGATCCGGATCGTAGCCGAAGGAATCGTGGTACCGCCTTTGCGGCCAGCCGCGCGGCCGCATTTGGCGCCATCCAGGGCCAGTAGCCCCCGGCCTCAAGACTCCCGTACATGTGCGGGGGTTTTTTGTTGCCTGTTGTCGGTCTGTATGGATATAGGAAGGCGTGATGCAGCACATGAAACCGCCATTTTCCGCCCTCACCGCCGCACTGGTGCTGGCGGTCGTTTGGGCCGGAGGCGCTTCGGTGGAGGCGGCAACTCACCACAGCAGCATTACAGTCGTCGGGCACGTTTTGGTCACCCCGGAGGACTGGGGGCGCTTGGCCCCAGGCCAACCGTGGAAGGTGACCGTTCGCATCATCAACCAGTCGCCCCGGCGGCTTCTGCTGAGGCGACAAATTTTGAACGCGAGCACCGCAACAGTGGTCGCGCCCCCCCACTGGCTCGGCATCCCCCGCACGATTACACTGCCGCCGCATGGCGCGGTGAGCGTTCCGATCCAGTCGTCTGGCGGGCCTGCCGGTCAATGGGCGGTGAACTGGACTAATGCATTGCGGTCGGGGTTGTGGGATCCGGACAGCCCGTTCAACGCGTCTGCGGGGGTGCAATTTGCGGTGGGGCCGGGGTATCCGTGGTCGAGCCATCCAGTATTCGCTGGGAGTTTGGCGGTGTTTAATATCACGAACAATCCACGCTATCGGCCTCCCCGCCCGGCGCCACAACGGGCATGCGTCAGCCCGTCTTGGGTTCACGCGCGCGCCCCATGGCTGGTCTGGTCGCCCCGAGCCGTCGTGACCGCGAGCGTGACCAACTTGGGCCACACCCCCCTCTCCCCAACCCTCGCCGTGCGTGCGGGGGGCAGCCCCCAACTGGTGGGGATCGGGAGCCTCGGGGCGGGCCGCACGAGTGCAACGCATCGGTTTCGCGTAAAGCTGCCGATGATCGGGCTGACCCGCATCACCGTGGATGCGGCGGGGGCGGCCCCTGTGACGCGGCGCGTCATCAGCCTACCGGGCGTGTGGCTCTTGTTGATGGCCATGGCGGGTCTCTCGACCACCGCGTTGAGGCTGATAAGGCGTCGGAAGCGCCGACCGAAAGAGGAACCAGTCGAGGATCATCAATAAGGATCGCTACCCCGGCCCCGTGCCGGGGTTTTTCTGTTTTATAGGAGGCGATGACATGAATCAGGAGCAATTGGCGCGGGCACT
The DNA here is from genome assembly GCF_012933365.1 of Sulfobacillus harzensis. GTDB lineage: Bacteria > Bacillota > Sulfobacillia > Sulfobacillales > Sulfobacillaceae > Sulfobacillus_B > Sulfobacillus_B harzensis. The sequence goes on from NZ_JABBVZ010000012.1 coordinate 68,142, forward strand.
CGATCAGCACGAAATGTGGCTGCTTACGCGTGGCCAAGCCGGGCAGCGGGCC
>NZ_JABBVZ010000130.1 GCF_012933365.1 Sulfobacillus harzensis
TTCAGGGGGAAAGAAATTTTCTCAGACCCCACAAGCATTGCAAATCAAGGACTTCGGGTTATGAAAAACCCTCATTTATATGGGCGGGACTATCTCCTTCAAGAAATTTGGCCTCCTTCTCTCGTAAGTCGCTCGCACAGAGCCAAAATAGGGACACCTTCCCCAGGTCCGTTTGTAATGAGTTCAAGCCGCGCGGCATATTCGCCCCCGAATGTTGAGGATTCGACACACGAACGATGCCAGCACCTTTCTGCCTGCCGTCATCCGCCGTGCCCAAGATACACGGGAGCTTTCGCTTCCCCATACCCCAGCTTGGGTACATGATGTCTCATTTCCAGGGGATAAAGATGGAAACGCATCAAATCCGCTATGGGCAACCATTCGATACCGATTTGGCCGCCATCCGGTATGTCGCTCCGAACCGCACCGATCTTCTCGTCCGTTGAGCACTGAAAGATAAATTCGATTTGGTGAACGGCTCGTTCGGTATCGAGCCATTCCCGTACAAATCGCAATGCCCCAACGTGAACGTCAATGCCCAGTTCCTCACGACACTCGCGTTGGAGGGTCCGGTGAAGGGGCTCGCCAGGATGTTGACCACCACCCGGCAAGGCGTAATATACTGTGAAATCCTCCTGATATTTGATGGCGAGAACCTGACCGTCTTGCACTAACAGCGCTCGGGCCGTTGTTCTAATCATTATTCATCCTCCATGCTGGCTCCGCCGGGATGGGCGCGTGTGATCGACCCAACACCTACATCATTGATCCCGTAGACGGCAGGCTCAAGGGTCGATAGCCAACCCCTCCAAAGTCCCACTAGGTGTGGGGATACATCGGTACGGTCTCCCCGTTCTTGAGCTTCATCCACCATTGGCGGTTACACACAACGCCCACGCTCCCCGGCGCCTGCACGTGCCAGAGACCCGCCATCCCGATTGACGCCGAGAATGCCTGGCGTCCTTGATGATAGACCACGGATTTCATCGGCCGCTCGCTGACGCCCCACAGCATTGTCTTCCCGTCGGCGCTTAATGGACGATGTGCCAGGGCGGAGTTCGAAATCTAACCGTGGGGGCGGGTGGCCACTTCGATTGGGTTCTAGAAGTTCTTCTCCGTCCGGCTCGTCTACAGTCGGGGCTGTAACTCTTGGGGGAGCGTTTAGGGAGATTCACCGACCGTGTTGCCCCTAGCAAGGGGGAATCTGGCCATTCGTCATCAATAGTTGTTGAGGGCAATATTCAGACCATAGCGTTTGAACCATTGATCCATGGCCCTCGCAGAGGCCGCCTCATACCCGCCGTGCAGACCATGCTGCCCTCCGCGATAGAGAATGAGTTTGACCGTGCGGTCAGCGTGTGTCATCTGATCGGCAAACAGTCGGACGGTCTGCCACACCACCTCTTTATCCCCTGTACCCTGCAGCAACAACACCGGGGCCCGAATCGCTGCGGGATTTGGTGAGCGCTCCCGGTAGGCCAAGCTGTGGATGTTCGGTCCATACCGGTCCACGACGCCCAGGAACTCGCCCGGGTACGCGGTGGGGCCTAGTCCCTGGTGCGCCTGGGACCACTGCACGACATCGCTTAGCCCCACCAAGGGACTGACGGCCACCACCGCGCGCACCTGGTGGTCCCATCCCGCGGTCATGAGGGCCAAGTCGCCGCCAAGCGAGTATCCTAGCAGATAGGTGTCGTTGACCTTCACCTCCCCAAACTGCTTCGCAATCCGGATGGCATCCTGCAAGTTGCTAAAATCGATGCGAACGCCCTTGGCACGGCCCGGACTACCAATATAGCCTTGATACTCGGGATAGAGTTCGACGACCGAGGAAAACGCCAGCCCCGCAGCAGCCGCGGGCGTGTATCCGAAATTCCAGTGCGGCCCCCCAAACAGGTACCCGCCATGCAGATTGACGAGCAACGGGTAGCGGCCCGCCTGGCCGGGTTCTGTCATCAAAGCCTCGACCTGATGATGATCGCTCCAGTATTCGATTTGATACAGTTTAACGCCAGACGGCAGGTTCGGAGGATGGAGCAAACGGTAGCGGGAAACCATGCCATCATGAGGTTTCGTACTGATCGGGACCTTGGGGGGACTCGCGGCCACCCGACCACATCCCACGGTTGCGATCAGGGTCCCGACCATCACGCCAACCATTAGGACCGGCTTTATATGATTCATTCCAGTTATCCTCACTCTCTTCTTTGGCACGCCATCTCGAATCTTAGCGTTCGCGACGCAGTCGCCTAGTGCTGCGCCTGAGCGGCTTATCGCGCAAAGCGATTCATGAACACTCGGCGCCGATCCTACCGGTAGCCGTCGTGGGTTTCTTCCCACGGCCTCCTCGCTACAGGAGGTTCGCTCTTGGGCGCATCTAGGTGATGTTTGCGCTGCGCCGTTCAAGATTTGGTGTCTACCGTAAACCCCTTAATATGCTTCCCAGTTTTAAAATTTGTTCTTTGGTCATTCCTATGGTCGTCAAGATGAAATGCCCTCTTATCTTGTTAGTAGCGTTCGGCGCTAAAGCCTTGCCTGCGGTAATAAGAGTGCTCCCTATCAAAACATGGCTCTGCAATGAATCGGGCAAGTTGACTTTAACGTTTCGGACATAAACGGTGTGGTTCGAGTTCTCTACGGATGCCCAAAAAGATAACTTTTGCTTGTCAAGCATTGGGGAATTGGGGCTCGCGGGCCCAATTCCACTGTCCCAAATGCTGCCTGCGACAGATGGTTGAGGTGGAGCAGAAGTCAATGACTTCCCGCTTCGCACCACGTAACACCGATCACCACCACAACAACCAAGGGGACCAGTGACACCCAGCGCCTCAGTGGAATCACTCCTTACCCCTCATTGGATTGTTGCCCCCGATGGGTAATTCGACAATCCGCAGAGTTTCCTCTGGGACATACGCCCCAAGGCTTGGCTGTACTCTCGCCCCCGTATGCAGATCAGTCAGTGGGATTGCCTTAATCCGACCTATTGGGCTGACTTCGCCATGAACCGGGCCTCATGGAGTATATCAAGCTGGACTCGGCGGTCAGGAGGCAATCTGTTTACTCGGAGCACCTGCAACATGGTGAGCGTGACCGTTCCCGTAATCTGAGTCTCCATGAGCCGCCGTGCTTCAGTCTCACTAACCGGCGATCGACTGCGCAACGTGCAATGGGGCGTGTAGGGGAAAGGACTGACATTAAATTTGATGCCGCTCGTCGCGAGGCGTTGATGCAGTTGATGGAATGGACGGGGGTCGACGGGCTGCACCACAAAGATATCAGTACCCGGAAACCGCTGTACGGGACCAAAGCTCACGCGAATTGGCGGGGTAGTATTGGCCACAGTATCCAGTAGGCGAAATGCTTCATCGGGATCTTGGTCGTGGTGAATGGTTCCGATACCGCTAGAACCCGCCACGGTAATCTCCACCGGAAGAGCCATTCGAAATGCGTCCTGATGTTCCGTTCGAATGGCCATGATGCGCTCGGCGACCGGCGGCGGTACCGGGAGAATGACGTAGGTATCTGCATCAAATATTGAATTGGTGCGCCCGGCGTTGCCCGGTTTGTTCAACGAGATCACCCTATTTATGTATTCGACCCCACCACAGACTTAGCGCGCAAATGATAACCCATCCGTCGCGCTTTCTCATCGAATTTCCGCAAGTGTCCTGTTACCCATTTCTTCACGTTGAATGTACTATCCTTCTGGCGATTAGAGGATTGGATAAGGCATTTGCGTGCCCAACACTGCATTCGGGTCCCGGCGGACCGTAAATTCTTCCCTAACTATCTCGCACGACCTCAATCATTTGCTTCAGGCCTCGAGGATCTTACGAATTGCCGTGCCCCCCCTTCCGGACCGTTTGGAACGCGGTTCTGACGGAACACACCCAAACCTCTGATACAGCGGGCGGGTCCCCCGTCAACTACGGCCTCCCCGCAATGCAGTGCCCGGGGACCTTTCCGCGGCGCGAATGCAAAACGCGGTTTTTGAATCTGAATCCCAGTTTCTAGAGCGCGGACAAAATTGGGGTCGTCGACCATCGGGCCAAAGAGATACTCCACCTGGGCCGCAAGTTTCATGCAGGCCGGCAGGTCGCCAATGTCGCACGGACCACTCTCATTGTCGTGCTCCTATCCCTGTGACGTGTTTTCCGTTCTTTCCCCATGATAACCACCCTCAGGGGGAACGACGAGATCTTGTGGAAATATTCCGCTAAGTCGTTCTCGCCCCCCCGAGGGAGTCCCGCTGAGCACCGTGACCCTCACGCATGGGGATACATTGGTACGGTCTTCCCGTTCTTGAGGTTCATCGACCATTGGCGGGTATACACAACGCCCACGCTCCCCGGTACCTGCACGTGCCAGAGCCCCGCCGTCCCGATTGACGCCGAAAACGACCGGCGTCCTTGATGATAGACCACGGATTTCATCGGCCGCTCGCTGACGCCCCATAGCAGCGTCTTCCCGTCGGCGCTAATGGCCGCCCAGTCCACCGGGGACTCGCTCGGATTTAGCCCCAAGGACACCGAGGATGTCGTCCCGACATGCCATCCCCAGAAGTTGCGCGTGAGATACCACCCATAAAAGCCATGACCATGGGGGGTCTCCGATATCACAAGCCGGCCCTGAGCGAACGGCACCGACTGGACAACCCCCGTTGACGGTGTATGCTCCGCCGCCAACGCGCGTTCCGGGGTGGCATGCGTGTAGAACCGATGCGCCACAACGCCACCAACCCCCAACACAGCCGCGGCACTCGCCCACCCCAATATCCGTCGCCATCTCGGAAGCATCGTCATATACATTCTCCTCGTATCGGTGTTAATCCATTACATCCATTGCAGCAAATATTCTGCCGAGTTTTGGGCCGGTGCAGTCGCGGCGCATCCTTCGCGGCCCTCAAGAGCGTTTCAAGGCTCGCAAGCCTTACCTCGAACACAACGCCGTTTGCGGCTATAGTATGATGGGCTGGGGAGGGAAAGCCGGTGAATCGATCGATCCGATGGCTCATCACCGTCGGCGCAGCGGGGATTCTGATCGTCGGTGGCTGCATGGGTTGGCAAGCTCACGTACAGGCGGCGAAACGCCAGCACGCGGAACTCGCTCTCGCCCACGTTCTTCCCGCGCGTGCATACCCATCTGGTCACGAGTACACGGGCAGCGCCGAGGGTCTTCAGTGCCAAGTGATTGTATCGGTCGCCCCATTTCACACGATGGAAGACCCGACCGTCGGCGCCACGGTAACGGGAACGTTCACCCTGACGTACACCGGTCCAAGACCTGCGGCGATTACGTTCTACACGCTCGGCGGCCTCCCGTGGTCCACCCATCCGAGCGAGCGCATGCTCATCGCCGCGCAGGGGAATCCCACCCCGATCTCGGCGAGCCCCGAGCTGCCAGTGACACAAGTCGGCCCCCATCGATATCTCTATCGGATTGTCCACTGGCATTACGCGCAATGGCCGATGACCGTTCAGCAAACCCGCCGGGAATTTCGGACCGCGGCGTTGCAGGTCGACCTGGTCTCGGGACGTACCTTAAACATCGCCCTGAAGCCCATCGTGCGATAGGCATCACGGCCACTGATGCGGCCGACTGGCGTTCTCCCCGCCTAGCACGCGGGGCCCTGATGGACATACGCCCCCGAACGCAGGTTATTAGCTCCGTGAATTATTTGGCCCCACGGCCTTCCATATCACAGAAACCTCCGCCTGGAGCCCAAATTGGTATAATAAGCTAACGCTCTCTCTAGGGGGAAGAATCGTGGACCACAAACTTTTACACGTGACCGGCCGCTTTATGGGACATGGAATCAACCATGCGGCCGAGCGCTTCGTGGGAACGATGACTCTGATGCCTGTGCTGGGAAACTGTGGCACCGTGTTAACCTTCACCGCCATGGGGGACTCCGACATGATTTTCCATGACGAGCGCACCCTAATCGGGCTCGATGCGCAGGGTCGGCTCTCGATGGTGTCGACGTCCAATAACACCGGGGCCCTCCTACACTATGCCCTACAGGACGCGGAAGGCGGCCGGTTAGTATTCCGCTTGGGCGATTTGGACGATGAGCACTCCTTTCGGGAAACGCGAGAGCTCGTCTTACACGAGGATGGTGATGTGACCTACCGATTTTCCTGGGGACAGCCGGGTGGCCCGTTTCGGGAGCGGTCGGTGGTCAGGATGGCAGACTCGCGGAATCACCTCTAGACGACAAGACTCGGTACGCACTTCTCCGCGCTCCGGAGCCACGCCTACCGCAGATCCCTCCCGTTAAGCAATTTGCTCGCGCATGCTCCGCTATCCGAAGGATTGCACCACCTGCATCCGGCCTCAGTCTTATGTTATGGAGGTGTGGCCCACGACAAGCGCCATTTTGATTGTACTGGTCGCTCTCATGATGGGGGTCGACTCGGTCCGCGACGGCGGTTGGGCCATCGTGCGACCGGTGACCACCATTGGCCGCATGATTTTACTCCTCGGCGCCGCAGCCACGGTGCTGTTTGGGCGGGGACTTCCGTCGTTATTCGTTGTCACTGGCGCCATCGTCGGAACCGCAGTGGGCGTCGCTTTGTCGCGGCTTGGCGCGCGTACCATGAAGTTTCGTCAAGCGAAGACGGGACTGCTGTTTCGGACCAACACAGCCATTGCGATTCTTCCGGTACTGGTCGTCCTAGTTCGGATTGTGCTGGTGGGGCCGCCCCAATGGCTCCCATCACCGGACGGACTGACGCAGGGAGCACTGATTGCGCTGTGTGACTTCTTATTCCTCAGCTATTGGTCCGCAACCTATCTCGTAGCCTTGCTCCGCGGCGACCAATACCTCTTAAACGCCGCCACGATGGAGCATTCCCCTTCGTCGGCGGGAGTTAAAGCGGATGACTAATTAGTCGGGCTTGTAGGGTCGTCCTGCCCTTTGTCTCGTGACGCTCTTCGACGGCGCTCTCGCCCCCAGTAGTCCATCATTGATGCCGACAACTATTGGGCAACTAAGGCTATTTATCAGTTTGGCGATTTATGGGAGAATTTCAACAAAACAGTGAGGAGCATTCATACATGTCCCGGTTCTCCTTGTGGAATCATGGCGGTGCGGTCGTTGTCGGACTGGCCCTCGGGTTGATCAGCCCTCAACTGGGTAAGTTGGCGATGTATGCCCTCTGGTTCGGTGTTCTGATCGGTTGGACGACCATTTCCGCACGCCGTCAACCCGCTTCCGCCCGAGGATGGTGGTCATCCATCGTACTATGGCTGGTCGCGCTCGTAACCTACGAAGTATACCTCGCTGTCATCTTTGGGCCCATGGGCCAGTCCCTCGCATGGGAATCCCTGGGGCTGGGAGTCCTGCTCACGGCGGTCGTGGGCGTGCCCGTCGCCGCCTTTTGGCACCGCACGATCCGCTCCCGCCGTCGGACCCGAACCATCAACTAATAAAGGCTCGTATCTGCCACAAAAGCATAACGAACGGCGGTCGCTTGATGTAGATCCCGAGAGCCCAAGACAGCGTCGCCTCTTAAAATTTGGTATTGACTGTGGGCACGACCCAGAATGACATCAATCCCATCTCAAGGAGGTCTCAGATGATTCGCCTCGACCCCTACCTACTATTCAACGGCGATTGTGGGGACGCTATGACCTTTTACCAAGCGTGTCTGGGTGGAAAGCTAACCATCGTCCGAGTGGGAGAATCGCCCGTGCGCGACCAGCTGCCGCGCGACCTGCACCACAAGATCCTCCATGCCACGCTCCACAGCGAGAGTATCCGTCTCTCCGCATCCGATTGGCTGCACCCGACCCGAGTGCCTACGCCGGGCAATACGACCTGTTTGTATCTCAACGGCGGAACGTATGAGGATTTGAAGGTACGCTTTGACAAACTGGCGGTCGGAGCCGACGAACGCCTCATCGACCCACTCATAGAAATGTTCTACGGTACCTACGGCGCACTCACCGACAAATATGGTGTCCGATGGATGTTTCAAGGGGAAGGACCCGCGCGTTAACGCCCCATGTCTGGCGCCAACCAAGGCGAGGGATCGGTCCGCCTTTAGTGCGTTCCCTCGTAGATTAGGGCTTTTCTCCCGTATACTCGCTGATTCGCAGGATTTCGTGACTCACGATGTGCGAGGGATG
>NZ_JABBVZ010000131.1 GCF_012933365.1 Sulfobacillus harzensis
CGGTCTGGACCGTCCATGGATAGGTCACCGAGACCAATTGGGGCGGCTGATCGTGGCGCACCCCGGTCAGCTGAATGGCCATGGCCGTGATAGGCCGACAACAGCATTTCGACCGGATTGCACCCGGCGGTGGCGTCGCCCCGCCGCGCCCCCAACGTCAGGGAAAAATCCCGGGTCGTCGCCACGACGTGCTGGGCATTGTTTCGTCGCACGGCCACCGCATAGGTTTGCATGAGACATCCCTCCTATCCAATGACGGCAGACCAGCCCCAAAGCGCTATCAACGTGACCAAGAGCACCGGAATGGTGAGCGTCACGCCCACCCGCATGTAATAGCCCCAGGTAATGCGCACCCCGCGCTGCTCTAACACGTGCAGCCAGAGGAGCGTGGCCAGCGAGCCAATGGGGGTGAACTTGGGCCCCAAGTCACAGCCCACCACGTTCGCATACGCCATGGCCGTGTGCAGGGTCGGTCCCACCGCCGCGTCATGGATCGCCAAGGCATTGATCAGCACGGTCGGCATATTGTTCATCACCGAGGAGAGCGCGGCCGCCACGACCCCCGTGCCCACAATGCCGGCGACGGCGCCATGGGTCCCCAGGGCTGTCAACACCGTGCCCAACAGATGGGTGAGCCCCACGTTCCGCAAACCAAAGACCACGACATACATGCCGATCGAAAACACGACGATTTTCCAGGGGGCATTTTTCACCAACGACGGGATGGGGACCACCGGGCTCCGGTGGGCGATGACCAATAAACCCACCGCCGCCGCCCCCGCAAAAATCGCCACCGGCCACTGCAGAAACTGGCTTGCGAAATAGCCGACAAGCAACAGGCCCAACACGACCCACACCGCCCGAAAGACCCGGGGGTCCTTAATGGCCGACGCCGGCGATCGCAGGTCGGCCGTCGTCACCGAAGCCGGTATGGAGCGACGATAAAAGAGGTACAACACCCCCAGACTCGCCCCCAACGCCACCAGGTCTACCGGCACCATGCGGAGGGCATACGATCCGAATCCCAAATGGAAATAGCCGGCCGAGACGATATTGACCAGGTTGGAGACCACCAGTGGCAACGACGTGGTATCCGCAATAAAGCCGCTGGCCATGATCAGGGCCACGGTCGCCTTGGGATCCAGTTTGAGCGCTTTCGCTTGTTCATACACAATCGGCGTGAGGATGAGGGCCGCCCCATCATTCGCAAACAGCATGGCCACCAGCGCTCCCAGGACACCCAAGAGCAGAAACAAGCGCAGGCCATGCCCGCGGGCGACGCGAATCATGTGCAGGGCGGACCACTCAAAGAAGCCCACGGCATCGAGAATGAGCGAAATGAGGATCACCGCGACAAAGGTGAGGGTGGCATCCCAGACAATCCCCACCACCGTGCCGACGTTGGTCCACGAGACAATCCCCAGCAGGAGGGCCACGATCGCCCCACCCAGCGCGGTCCATCCAATCGAGAGACCCCGCGGTTGGGCAATAATGAGCACAAGAACCACGAGAAATAGCCCGACGGCTAATCCTACCGCCATGCCCGAGTCTCCTCCGCCATCCGCGGCCTGCGGCGTCGCAACACCATCATTCCGAGGCCCCCACGACATCCTCCACCGGAGCCGCCACGGGGATGGCGCACGCGGCCCCCACTTGGTGACTCCGCAGCCACGTGACCTCGTCCTCCGGAATCGACAGCCCCTGCAGTACACTGGTCACAGCGGGGGGCATGTCGGCGCGCAGCGCATAAAAAATCCACGACTTCTCGCGGTAATCCCGGACGAACCCCGCATACTTGAGCTTGCGGAGGTGCTGCGACACCGCCGATTGGCTGATGGGCAACAGCTCCACCAACTCACACACGCAGGCATCCCGCACGCTCAAGAGGCGCAGAATGTGCAATCGCGTCGGATCCCCCAGTGCCCGCCACCGTTCGGCCCACTCCTCGTACATGGTGACACCCTCCTCTTTGCATTTGGATATTAGCATGCGGAGATAACCCGCAGGAAGTCGGGATCCCAAAGCCCCCCACGCCCCTCGCACATAGCGGGCAGGGCGGGCAGGGCGGTGCCCCCCTGCTCGCATTTACCCCTCGCGCGGAATGTCACGAAAGAGCACGTCGGTCCGCGGGCCCGCATGATCATACGGAACCGGCTCCCAGACAAAGTCGGGGTCCGACGTCACGGTATACAGCGTATCCGTCGGCGTGGTGAGCAGCACCGTGCGCACCCACTCCCACTGCGCCGCCTGCAAGGCATCCAGGGCCTCCGGCGCGGCGGTGCCGGCCGCCACCAGCCGGCTTTCTTCGGCGGCCAGGTGCGCGGGATAGACGCCGGGGTTTTCGGTCACCCGGACCGTCTCGCCCGTGGTGATGCGCTGGACCACAAACCACACGCCGGGCTCGTCGCGCACGTCCTGGGTCTTGAAGCGGACTCGGCCGCCGGTGAGATACGCGGCCACGTCGCCCAGACAGGGACTATTGCGCGACAGCACCCGCAAATCCGTGCGGTCTACGATCCCCTCCGGAAACAGGGCATCCAGCGCGAAGGAGAGAGCGAGCCCCCCCCGGAATAAGCCGTCGCAGGCATGCCCATGAAATTTCACCAGGTCCTTCACGAGGATGGTCTTGATCTCCCGCGCGTAGCGCCCATGACTCGATTCCGTGTCGCGCACGCGAACGGTGGGGAGATCGGCTGCGGCGGCCCACTCCGGCCAATACCAGGCCACCGCGTTATCGCCGGTCTGGGCCGGGCTCTCGGGCGCGGCCATGTTAAAACGTCAGGACGGTATACCCGTCCCGGGCATAGCGCGAAAAGGCGTCGCGGGCGAATTCCGCGCGGACCCCGGCCGATTTGGCCTGATCGGCCAAGTTCCAACTGTTGAGTTGATTGGTACACCCGCCCACGAGAATCCCGGCATCCACGAGATCTTGGATGAGCTGGCGGAGGTCGCTGTCGGTCTCGCCCAGCACCTTCAGACCCTCCGTAAACAAAAAGACTTCCACCGCATCAATGCCGTTCTCCACCCGCGCGTCGTAAATCCGCTTCGCCACATGCAAGCCAGCACTCGCGCGGCTGGGGTTGTCCTGGCCGGACAACAGCACAATCGCCAGGTTCGCCATCGTACGATCCCTCCTGTGATATCGTGGGGCCCTTAATGGGCCCCCATTGCCACGCCTGGCGGCATGGCCGCCAACAGCTCGTCCACCGCCGCCAAACCGACCACGTCGGTCGCCAAGAGCGGCACGGGCATCTGGACCGCGCCGGGGAACTGGTCGCTTAAGCCGTCCAGGTAGCCTTGCTGCATGACATAGCGTTGCCGAAACAACGGATGGACACACGCCGCTTCCGGCAACACTTGGTTGACGAACACCCACCCCGGGGGAACGCCGAGGGCGTCCATTTCGGCGGCGCCGCGCTGCGCTTCCCGGATGGGCGTCGCTTCCGGGTAGACCACCCACGCCCAGATTGTCTGGTGGGGGTCGCGCAGCACGGCCAACGCCTGCGCCATCGTGGCCGCTTCGGCGTCGTCGACCGCGCGGCTCTCCTCCATCCCGGCGGCTTTCGCCTGCAACTGCTGCTGGTAGCTGAGCGGCAGGCTGAGGAGCCGCACCGTATGGCCGGTCGGCGCCGTATCAAACACCACGGTCTCATACGCCTCCGTCAGGAGGGCCCATAAGAACCGGCGGAAGACGGCGACTTCTTCGGTGCACGGGGAATTCAGCTCCTCGCGCAAGCGGGCGACCGTCTCCGGCGCGTAGCGTGTCTCGGCGTCGCGCAGGATATCCGCCTGGTATCGGGCGGTGGCCTCGGCGGGGTCGATGCGGGCGACGTCGAGGCGGGGCACCCCGGGGACCGCCACCGGATCCTCCCCGACCGCCGTGCCCAAGACGAGCCCGGTGTGGGCCGCGGGATCGGTGGTCAACAGCAGGGTCTTTCGCCCCGCGTGGGCCTGCCCCACGGCCACCGCCGTCGCCAGGGTGGTTTTCCCGACGCCGCCCTTGCCCGCGAGAAAGATGCGCTGCCGGGACCCCTTAGCGGGCACTGGGGACATCCGCCATCACCCACCTTCCCAAATCGCGCAAGGCCGCTAACCCCGTCACCTCGCCCGCCTGCAACGGAATGCGGCGGGCCGGACGGCCCCACGCCTGTTCCAAGGATGCGATAGCCGCCTCCTGCATCGCCTGGCGGGCGGCAAAAAACGGGTGATCGGCGGCCTCCCGCGGGATGACGCCATTGACCACCATTTGGGGTTCCACCAACCCCAACGCCCGCAGTTCGTCCGCGGCCCGGAGTGTCTCCGCGACCGCCGCCCGCTCGGGTTGGGTCACCAAGACAAACGTCGTCCGGGCGGGATCCTGCAGCGCCTGGAGAGCCCTGTCATATTGCGCCTGGGACGTGCGCAACTGGTCCACCGGCCCCAGGCAGGTCTGCCCGGAGCCTTGACTGGCGTCCGTAATGTGCGCGGACCAGGCGGCCGGCAAGGCCAACAGCCGCAAAGTATGCCCCGTCGGCGCCGTGTCAAACACGACCCCGTCATAATCGGTCGCCAGCATGCAGTGCACGAATTCGTCAAAACCCGCCACTTCGACCGTACACGGCCCGCTCATTTGCTCCTCTACGGTGGCCAGCATGGCGTCCGGCAAGATGCCGCGCAGGGGTTCCAACGCCTGTTGCCGATAGGCGGCCGCGGCGGCCTCCGCATCAATTTCTTGCGCCATCAGGCCCGGCACCCCGGTAATCGCCCGGGGTGCCGGCCCAATCGCCTGCTGAAACACGTCCGCCAAATTGGACGCCGGATCGGTCGTCACCAAGAGGATGCGCTGCCCGGCCGCGGCCAGCGCCACCGCCGTGGCGGAGGCGAGGGAGGTCTTTCCCACCCCGCCTTTGCCGGAAAAGAACCAATAGCCCATCGGTTACGCCTCCCGTCCTGACGACGCCCGGGTCCCGTGAAGCTCGGCGTAGGTCGGATACCGCCCGACGAACTGCACCACCCCATCAATGGCGGTGATGGGCAGGGCCGCCGTCCCCGACTCTAACAGGGTCCGGTACACGGTCGGGTTTTCGGTAAACGCCGTCGCCTGCCGACTCATTTGGTAGCGCGCCACGGTGGCGCCCTCCGCCTTCAATTGTTCCAGCATCTCCTCGACCCGAATCAGGGTCGGATCGGGCGCGGATCCGCACACGCCGCTCGTGCAGCACAGTTCCGGGTCAAAAATCTCGACGCGCATTCCCCATCCCCTCCTAGCACTGACATCCGGGGCCGCAACCACAGCCGCTGTCCGTGGCCATGACCGGGATCGGCTCGCCCCGTAAGACCCGACCGGCAGCGTCGTCAAATCCGGTCACCGCTTGCAGACGCACCGCCCGCGCAACATGGACCGCGGTGTCGATCTCGCGCGCATCGGCCCCAGCCGTCCGCGCCCGGTCCACATGCGTTCTCAGACAGGGCTCACATCCACTGGCCACGGCCGCGCCGATGGCGATCAGTTCCTTCACTTTCGTTTCCATGACATCTCCTCCTTGGTTGGCACGAGGTCCGCCGCCCCCAATGCTGGAGATGACGGATCCATCACCGCACACGACAACCCGACATGATGGCGGTGGAGCCAGGCGGCGTCTTCGGCGTCCACAGGCAACGCCGCCAAACACGCCGCCAGGGCCGGCGGCACATCGGTGCGAAGACGGTAATACGTCCAGGCCTTCTGCCGATACTCCGTCACCAAGCCCGTCTCCTTCAACCGGCGCAAGTGCTGCGAGACCGCCGGCTGGCTCACGGGCAACAGCTCGACCAATTCGCAGACGCAGGCATCGCGCACCGTCAGTAAACTCAAAATCCTGAGACGGGTGGCATCGCCTAAGACCCGAAACCGCTCCGCCCAATCGGCGAACATGCCCCTCACCTCCATCATGACATCATGATATGCTTATATCGAGAAAATGACCAGTCCCGCCGAATTTTTTGTGCGGCGACGATTAGCGGCGGTCCGACGGGTGGGGGGTGTCGTCGCCTGCGTGCCACAGCAGATGATAGACCGCGCCCACAATGCCGAGCAGCCCGAGCCACAGCACCGCCAGAATGCCTTGCCACCACCAGACCGGGGCGGCCTGGACGCAGTGCCAGCCGGCGTCCAGACCGCCAAGACCGACCGGCACCATCGTCATCGCCAGCACCCAGTGGCGGCGACGCTGCCGCAGGGTCGGGAACGGGATGACCCGAGAGCGCTCGGGCGAGCGGTCGGCTTTCTTTGGTTCCGGCGTCTGGATCATCCGCATTTCCCTCCTGCTACAGCGGCTATGAGCGACGCCAGCCGCTTAATTCCCCTGAGCGAGGGTCCCGTCGTCGGCCGCTGGGGCCTCCAAGAGGGCTTCCTGCGAGGCCTCCCGCAGCGTAAGGCCTTTGGACTCACGCAGGGCCAACAGCGTTAACACCACGCCCAAGGCCGAAATGCCGGCTAAGAGTCCCATCGTCCCCGACAGCTGCAACCGGACGAGCAAGACCGGAAACAGGAACGCGGCAATGGCGGCACCGAATTTCCCCGCCGACGCGGAGATGCCGAATCCCAAGCCCCGCACCGTCACCGGAAAAACCTCGGAGGGAAACACAAACGTCGTACTGTTCGGGCCGAATTCGATAAAGAGGTAGCTCACGCCATACACCAGCAAAAACTCCGTGGTCTGCTGCGCAATACCGGGCGCCAGCCACAAGATTCCATACGCCACCGCCATCACCGCAAAGCCCATGACCTGGATGAATTTTCGACCCAAGCGATCAATGGTCAAGGCCGAGATCCAGTACCCCGGCACGGCCGCGACGAGGAAGATGACCATGGAGGTGAGGGTATGCGTGAGCAAGGAGCCGGTCGGCGACAACGTTTTCATGATGAGCGACGAGGAGACGCTGTTGCCGTAAAAGGCCATGTCCAGGAACATCCAGGAAAACGCGGTCCCGATCAACGTCAGGAGAAACCGCCGATTGGTGAACAAGACCCGCGCGGAATTCGCCAGCGGCTTCACGGATTCGGTCGCGGCAGCCACGGTTTTGGCGGTCAATGTGCCCACCACCTGAGCAGCCCCCGCCGCATCCCCCCGCGCCCCGAGCATAAAGTGCGGGGTCTCCGCAATCGAGCGCCGTAGCCAAATGACCACCCCGGCCGGAATCGCCCCGAGCCCCAACATCAGCCGCCACGCGGTCGCGTCCGGCACGCCACTGGCCAACAAGGCCGCGGCGACCGCCGGGCCGACCAACAAGCCGAATCCCTGCATGGCAAACACCGCATTGACCAAGAAGCCCCGGCGCTTGCGGTTCGAGTATTCGCTCATGATGATGCCGCTCATGGGGTAGTCGCCCCCGACGCCAATGCCCACAATGAACCGAAAGACCAGCAACAGCCAGACGTTGGGCGCGAAGGCGGAGAGGATCGCGCCACCCGTCAGGAGCATCGCTTCAATGCCATAGACCGTTTTGCGTCCGAGGCGATCCATCAGGCGTCCAAAGATCAACGCGCCCAGCACGGCCGCAAAGAGGGCGGTGCTGTTCAACAACATCAGATCCAAGGTCGTCAGGTGCCACAGCGGCGTTAACAGCGATGTCACGACGCCGATAATAAAGAGATCATAGGCATCCGTAAAAAATCCCATACCCGCCGTGAGCCAGGTCCGCCAATGAAACCCCGAAAGGCCCGCCTCTTCCAGCGGCTGCAGCACGTGATCGCGCACGGTGGATGACGATGATTGCGTGTCCATATGGATAAAAGCCCCTCCTGTAATAAGGATGTCAAAATGTCTGTCACCTACGTCGCATAATCCCATCGCGATATGGTGATGTGCTTATCATAAGAAGGCCTTGTGATATTTCAAGGATCGTGGTGTTAAGATTGGGTTAACACATGGGGCGCGACACGGGTAAACCCCCACAATCAAGCCGCGGACCCGGGTTTGGGGCCACAACGGGCTTGGGATAGGTCGGAACCAGCGTTACTAGATCCGCTAGGGCCATTTTCGTGCCATTGTAGAAACCCCGCGTCCCAGCTTTGGGGAGCAATGCGCGCCGACTCGGTGTTTCACTCTACTGTCTATTTCACAGAAAATTCTGC
>NZ_JABBVZ010000132.1 GCF_012933365.1 Sulfobacillus harzensis
TCAGAACGTTGGAAAGGGCATCATCAAGGGGGAGCACTTATCCACAGCCGTGATTTGTCCAGTTATGAAAAACCCTCCAGTGTGTAAAACTCGTCCGGTCGTGTCTCCATATAGCGCTTTTTCACATTGAAGTCTAACTTTTTGGCGCGTCGGCTTCCTCGGAGCACCTCAGATAAATACCCATTCCCTGTAACCTTATGTGACCCCCCAAGATCACTTTACACGCGCCTGGTGCCGGTTCGCCCCCGAGAACATTCCTGTGGAGCGTAATTCTCGGGGTTTGTCTACGCAAAAGCGCCTCCCGTAAGATGAGTGTGTCGAGGGTCTAGAGCCCGTAGAACTCATCAGGGGCGTTATCATGCAGTCTACGCAAATCCAAACCAGAATCGACGCATCGAACGCATCACTCCGACCGCCTTGGTGGTCGGCGTCGACATTGCCAAGGACCAGCACGTGGCGCACGCCGTGAACTTACTATACTTAGCCTTGCGATAACCTATGTGGCACCAGGGCCGCTGTCCTTGGCCAGGTGCACATACGCCCCCGAATGTGCGCCATCAGCTCCGTTAAGTATTGTTGGCTACTCTCATGGGTTCGACCGTAAGCTGCTGTCGAAAGGATTCCCTTGAGCCGGTTATTTTGTCGGCAGTATAATCAAGTGAAGGAGGCGATTGTGTGACCGACTACCATGACCGGATTGTGCTGGACCCGGCGATCCGGAGCGGCAAACCCATCATTCGGGGAACGCGCATTACCGTCGCCGATATTCTCGATTACCTCGCGGGAGGTATGTCGCCGTCTGACATTGTGGCTGACTTTCCGGACCTGCACGACGAGGACGTTCGCGCGGCTCTAGCTTTTGCGGCCGACCGTGAGCGCCGCCTCTTTACTTCGCTATGACCCTGTTGTTCGATGAGAATCTCTCGTTTCGCCTGGTCGAGCAGTTGGCCGATGTGTACCCGCATAGCCTCCACGTGCGCGATGTGGGGCTCACCGGCCGGCCGGATGAGGAGATCTGGCGTTATGCGGTGCGACAGAACTGCGCTATCGTGACAAAAGACATCGATTTCTACCAACGGAGCATGTTGCGCGGTGCCCCGCCGAAGGTCATTTGGGTGCGCATCGGCAATGCGACCACCCGCGCAATCGCGGACTGCGCTCTCGGTTCCCGTCGGTGCAGCACTTTATCGCCGAGTCGGACGCGGCGTTTCTTGAGCTCGCACCCCACGATTAATCGTCCCTTGGATTTGAATCTCTCTTCCGGATTGAGACTCAGGTGACCGGCCATCCTTCCCGTACATACGCCCCCGAGAGCAGCTCATTCGCACACCATATTATTGCCACGCGCAAGGTTGGGCCTAGTCCCCGGCCCATGGCTCCATTGAGGCAACTGGATCCGGCGCGTTAGAGCGCGTCCGAACCCATGTCAGAGAGGATTTTCTTGAGCTTACGGAGGATCGCTGGGACATCCTCTTGCACCGTGTCCCAGACAATCTGGGGATCCACATGGCCATAGTCGTGAACCACGCGATGGCGAATGCCCGTGATGGCTGCCCAGGGAACATCGGGATAACGAGCGGTCCATGGTCGATCGAGGCGCCCGGCGGCTTCCCCCAAGACGGTGAGGTTCCGCAGGACCGCATCAAATAACAGCGTGTCGTCGACGAACTCGGTGACGGTCCGCTGTTCGCAGTACCGGATGATCTTCTCGCATGCGCCCACCATATCGACCAGGTACACGGCCGGGTTCTTTTCGGCCATTAGGCTTGGGCCTCCGGTGGGAAAATCGGCACCATCTGCTGTTGGACTTGGCCTCGGATCACCGGGTGGATCTCCCGGAGGGTGTGCATGTCGACGGAGCGGCCTTCGAATACTTCCGACAATTGATCTTGAATGGCCAATAGCCGAACAAAGCCCACGCGCTGCCCCGGAGCGAATTGAACAACCAGGTCGATGTCGCTCTCCTCCCCAAAGTCGTTGCGGGTTGCCGAACCGAACACCGCCAATGACTCGATGCGTTCCTGCTGACAGATCCGCGAAACATCCGGCAAGTGCCGCTGAACCACTGGAGCAAGCACCGTCCCGGCCTCCTTCCCTATCTACGATTATTATAGTCTGCCCGCTCGCCCCGACAAGACCGCGCCGTACGCATTTCTTACTGGCATTCGCCCCCGAGAGCAGGCTATCAGCGATGCAAATAGTTTCGCCACGCGGCGGGTGCAAGAGTCGACTTGCGGTCGGCCGTTC
Organism: Sulfobacillus harzensis; assembly: GCF_012933365.1. Lineage (GTDB taxonomy): Bacteria > Bacillota > Sulfobacillia > Sulfobacillales > Sulfobacillaceae > Sulfobacillus_B > Sulfobacillus_B harzensis. The sequence continues at coordinate 2,248 of NZ_JABBVZ010000132.1, forward strand.
TGGTCGCACCCGTTTAGACAGCTCCCGATTCCTAACTGGGATCCATCCATCTCTGTGTCCCCGTCCCGGCGATGCCGACTACAGCTTAATGAGCACGGCCGCTCGATCGATAGCTGCGAGCGCTTGGGAATCGCGGGTCCGCGCGTATACGTCGACTTTGTTGCCCTTCCCCTGCTACCGCAAGGGGCGAAAGAAGGCTCGAATTTCTTCGACCAACAACTCAGGCTCTTCAAACGCTGCGAAATGACCTCCTTTCGGCAGTTCCGTCCATCGCTGGATGTTGACATACGTGCGTTCTGCCCATTCCCTGGGGGCTTTGTTGACAGGTTCCACGCTCAGGGTGACCCCGGTCGGAACGGTAATTCGATGATTGGCCGGATCGATTGCACCAAAATGCTTGTGGTCGTAGTACAGCCTCATCGAGGAGTTAATCGTCTCTGTTCCCCAGTAAATCATCAGATTGGTCAATATCTCGTCGGGACTAAAACGCCAGGAAAGATTTCCGGAACAGTCGCTCCAGGCCCGCATTTTTTCCACGATCCAACCCGCCAGACCGACCGGGGAATCATTCAGCCCGTACGCCAGGGTCTGGGGTCGCGTGGATTGTTGATGGTCATAGGCGCCTTCTTCGTGGTCCCAACGTTCGAGGTGGGCGACATAGGCTTCTTCCGCCGCCGTCAACGGGGGCGATCCGGGCTCCCGTTGAGGGTTGGCAACCGCCATGATGTGAATGCCTACGAGTCGGTCCGGATGGAAACGCCCCAGGCTGGACGTCACGCCCGCCCCAATATCGCCACCGTGCGCCGCGAAACGTCGATAGCCCAGGGTATCTACCATCAGTTCCGTCCAGAGAGCCGCAATCCGCCGCAGCGTCATTCCCGGGTGTTGGGGCCGCTCGGAAAATCCATAGCCCGGCAGCGAGGGAACTACCACGTCAACGCATCCGCCGCATCGCCGCCGTGTCCCGCAGGATCGACCAACAAGGGGATAATTTTGCTCATCTCATAAAACGAACTGGGCCAGCCATGCGTGAGAACAATCGGCAGGGGGTGCGGCCCTTTCCCGGGCTCGTGGATAAAGTGGATCTTGAGGCCGCCGATCAGGGCCTGATAGTGATGGAACTGATTGAGGCGCTGCTCCTGTTGTCTCCAATCGAAATCATGAAGCCAATAGGACACCAGGTCCTTTAAGTACGCCAGATTGGTGCCATAATTCCAGTCTGAAATGTCGACCGTATCCGGCCACCGGGCCATTTCGAGGCGGAGCTTCAAATCATCCAGCACGGATTGGGACAAACGGATATGAAACCGGGTCTTCATGCGGTGGTCCCCCTTGACGATGGTTTGTAACCGTCTAAAATGAGTTTAGACGGTTGAATTTTATGGGAACACCATGTAACCTGTCAACTCTATTTTAACGGTTACAATTCAAGGAGAGGCCTTCATGGACAACACACCATTTGAGTTTATTGGCGGCTCGCTCTGCCTGGACTTCGCGAACACCGTTGGTGGCGCGCGAAACCAGGCCAACGCCACCGATCAGCTAACCAGCTACACGGATCTGCTGCACTGGTCGCGCGAGGCCGGATTAATCGGCGACACGGCGTTCAACCATCTCCAGACGAAAGCCTTGAACGATGTGTCTCGGGCCAACGATGTCCTGGCCGAGGTCAAAACCTTACGTGAAGCGATTTATCGGATCTTCTCCGACATCGCGCGGGGAAACACCGTGGACGACACTCTTCTGTTGGACCTAAACAAGGCTATCGGTCAATCCTTTCATCACGCGCGAATCGTGAGGACACCTGACGGGTATGCTTGGGGCTGGAAGCAGGACATGAGCCTCGATACGATGGAAGCCCCAATCGTCCGTTCGGCGGCCGATTTACTCACCGCACCCTCTACGTTGTCGCGCATTCGGGAGTGCGCCAGTGACCATTGCACGTGGCTATTCCTGGACGAGACCAAAAACCGCAGCCGCCGGTGGTGCAACATGAGGACCTGCGGCAATGCGAGCAAGGTTCACCGCTATCGCGCCCGCCATACGGGTAACGCCGAAGTTTGAGGATACCACGGGTGGGGCGCACCTTAGCCGAAGTCGATACACAAACCGTCCAGCTGTGATGCTGGCTCTCAATATGGCGTCGATCACACGTACCGACATCGGGGAGGCATCGCCCAGAGGGCGGCCTCCCCTCCTAACAACATAAATGCTCGTCTAATCTTGAGCGCTGACTCAATACTTGACTGACGAACTGGATGCCGAAGGTTCTGCTCAGAATGTGGTGAACCTGTTTGAAGCCTGGCCTACGGAATTTGACCTGGCGCTGCGAGCTATGGAAAAGACCAGCATCGCCCAACTGGCACCCAGCGATCCAGTTGCCCGCGCCCGCGATTGGCCGAGGCTTTGAATTTTGCCTATGTCGGTGGACCGGAGCCCGAAATGCCTCGAACGGTGATGGGCCGAAAGCCCCGTCAGCGGCGGCCTGAGCATCGCGTCCATTAGTCTCTGGCAACAGAGAATACTGCTTGGGCAGAAGCTCACGTCGTGGGCAAGTGGCAATGGCGCGACGTGGCAGCACCCACGACGACCTCCCAAAACAGCCGTAAGCTTCTAGCTTGCGCACAATGACCAAATCATGTAGAGCTCCCCTCGTCTTCGGACGACAACAGCCCGCCTAACTCATCAATCGTGATGACGTGTGCTTGTTGCGGAAAAATCTTTTTGACCAAGAAATCGTGGACGTGCGGATCGCGATCGGTCATGGCGTCCTCAAGGATATAGACCTGGTAGTCGCGGTCGTGCGCATCGCGCACCGTAGAAAGAACCACGCCACTGGTCGTCACGCCTGCCAGGATGAGCGTATGAATCTGGCGTTCGCGCAGCCGTGCGTCCAGATCGGTTGTGGAGAATGCCCCCATACGGGTTTTTCGGACCACGATATCGCCGGCATCGGGGGCCACGCGATGGTGGACCGCTGTTGCGGGCGACTCGCTGTGAAGCGCTCGCCCGGCCGCCTTAATTGCGGGGGCCATGCGACTGGTCTCGGGCACCGCATCATAATCGGCATCGTCAAAGGCCACGCGGACATAAGCAACCTGCACGCCATATTGGCGAACGACAGCGATGGCCTTACCCATCCGCGACAGAAGGCCCTCTGCCTCGCTGAGCGAACCGAGAATGGACAACTGATAGTCCATCACTAAAAGCGCCGTGTGTTTGGGATCGATGGAAAGCCTTTGATACGTCATGGGATCTCCTCATTTCTATCACGTTAGGATTTGCTGCCCATCACCGCTCGGGCCTGAGTACGAATCTGCCGATCGATGAGGGTGATGAATAGGGCCAAGACACTGACCGCGACCATAATCAGGGCAGTGTGGTGCAGTCCCCGATCGGTCACATGCTGGTGAAAGAAAATGGCGATAATCGACGACGACCCGATCGAGCCGAGATACGTAAAGGTCCGCAGCAGTCCCGACGCGGTCCCGATTTGGCTCGCTTCGACCTGAGTATACAAAGCGGTCTGGTTTCCGATGGCCATCGTCCCTAACGTGACCCCAAAAATAAGGGTAATGACCACCATCCAGAGGATGGGCGTGCGGGTTGTCAAGAGAACCACACCGACCGACGCCACGAGCGATGAGACGGCGGCCGCAATGAGCGGACCGCGCAGCAAGTTGCGACGGGCGATAGGACGAACCACAATCGCCGAGAGAGCACTCATGGGCAACAACAGCAACCCCGCTTCTTGCGCGGACACGCCCCGAGCCGCTTCCAGCCACTGACTTATCCCATAGAGCACGGTGTAGACGCACAGCGATAGGAGTGCCATCCGAATATAGGTCCCACTTAGCGCTAAATTCGAGGCGAGCAGGCGGACGTCGAAAAAGGGCTGCTGCGCCCGTAGTTCCCAGACAACGAGGCCCATAGCAAGTATCACCGAGGATCCTAGAGCAACCCAATTGATAACGGGTACCGAAAACAGGAATACCAAGAGTGTTGTCACCGTTGCACCAAATCCGAGAATCCCAATGACGTCGATGCGAGACGCAATGTCTCTCACACTTTTTGTCTCCACAGGCGGGTCCTCGGGGATCCAGAACGCGGCCATCAAAAAGGCCGCTAAAGTGACGGGTACATTCGCGAAAAAGACGGCACGCCACCCCCAAGCACCAATCAGGACGCCGCCCAGCGGCAGTCCCAGGGCAGCGGTCACCGTGGCCGCGATCTGCAATCCACCTAGCACCCCGCCGGGTGGCTCAGCCATCCCCGCCCATTCGGCTCGCCGTCGAATCAGCAGCATTGCCGATGGGTATCCGGCCGAGGTACCGATCCCAATCAGCACGCGGGCAACAATGAGGGTCGCCAAGTTCTGAGCTATCCCGCCGACAATCCCACCGGCGAGAACGATGAGGATTCCGGACAGGAAAACCCGGCGCGGCCCAAACACTTCGGCCAGCTTGCCACCCGTGGGTTGGGCAATAGCACACGCCAAATATAGGGCGGTGACGAGAACGGCGGTACGTCCAACCGGGACGTGCATCGCAATGGCGACCGACAACAGAGCGGTGGCGATTAGGGAACTGTTAATCGGGTTCAACGCCGATCCAATATACATCGGTACGGCAAACCGCCATGCGAACGGGTTTTCGCCTCCCGTTCGCACAGACGATTGACGTGAATCAGGGCGGTTGCCATCTAAAGTCCGAAATATTGCGGGTTCCTCCTTCCATCCGGGCCAGCCGTTTGCGGGGCCGACAGCCGCACCCCGTCCAAGCTGTTGCACTCTCCTTTGTGAGGAGGTATATTAAGCGGAGACTTCTCCCCATATTTAATCGGAGATCTCTCCGGTTGTAAAGCTCAGGGAATGACATTGAGGAGGCGAACCCACGATATGAGTGAATCCTACCCGCGTTCCGAGCGTCGTGATGCGGCCGAGCGTCGTGATGCGGCCGAGCGTCGTGATGCGGCCGAGAATCGTCAGCGCATACTGAACACGGCCCTCCAACTGTTTGAGCAACATGGCGTGGACCAAGTGAGCATGAATCAGATTGCCACAGCCGCGCAAATTGGTCCGGGAACGCTCTATCGCCGTTACCGAAACAAAAGTGAGTTATGTTTGGACTTGATTAAAGACAGCCTTGTTTCGCTGTTCGACGACATCGACGCTTACTTGGAACAACATCGGACAACGCCGCCGCGTGACCGACTGAAAGAGGTTCTCCGGTCGTTTATTAGCTTTCGCGAGAGGAAACTGCAGCTGCTGGCCGGGGTTGAGGAAGGCGCATCGGCAAATGGACCGCGGTCTGTCATGCAGAGCCCGCTCTACGTGGAACTCCATGATGTCCTGGTCAATCTCTTCCGCGAAATGGGATTAACGGATCAGACCGGTTCGAACTGTGTGTTCCGGGCTGACATGCTGCTGACGGCCCTAAAGAACGATGCGTATGTGTTCCAAAGAGACGTACGTGGTTACTCGCCCGATGCCTTTTTGGAACAACTCTGTTTGACATTTTTTCCGGATTGAAACGTTTTATTCGATCAGGGAAACGCGGAAACCGGGTGGTCGGTCCATTGCGTTAAGCAAGCGTGGGCATTGTTTTCATGGGTCGCATAAAGAGGGTTAACTCTTTAACCATCACGCTCCGCTTATTCCGTATGCTCGTATGATGACACCATGTCAACCCGGCCGGCCTAATTTCTTTTGGGGCCATGCGAGGTCGGTCGTCAAGGTC
>NZ_JABBVZ010000133.1 GCF_012933365.1 Sulfobacillus harzensis
CTGCGCGCATGCCTACATTGCCGCCCCGATCTTCCATGCCAACAGGCAGCTTGACTCTCCATAGCTGGTCTTGACAGCGGGGTGCCGCCTGTGGCTTCCGGTGGCGGTGCCGGGCGCATTGCTCTCGGTAGGAGACACGCAAGCGGCTCAGGGGGATGGCGAAGTGGCGGGCACAGCAATTGAAACAAGTTCCTCCGTGGTCCTGAGAGTGCATCTCTAGAAAGGCGCTCGCGTGCGCACGCCGCGTCTCGAAACCCCTGGCTTCGCATATCAGTCGAACGCCTGCTGAGTGACTAGCGGGATCGGCCCAGACTTGTGGGAAGCCGCCCGCGTAGCTACTCAGGAAATGGTGGAGTGGTTGGCCCGTCTTGGGGGCTTGGCCCCCGAAGATGCGTACTTACTCACCAGCGTGGCCGGGGATCTCAAAATTTCGGAAATCGTGGATGCCCCGAACTGGGTGGATGCACTTTCCCAAAGCGGTCTTAGAGGGGGGCATGGTATGAACGGGCTCAAGCGGGAACTGGGGATTTAGGAAGCGGCCGCCCTTTCCATCGCCATCATGGCACCGACGGCAGCCATGGCCTTAAACGGGTCATTGGCGGCCTCGATCGCGGGTACGGCCGTTCCCCTGGCTTTTCTGGGGGCGTTAATTACCATTGCCTTGGTCTCCTACTCATTCATTGAATTTAGTCGGACGTATGCTCATGCCGGTTCGGTTTACGCGTTTAATGGTCGTGGACTTGGCGCGCGTTTTGGCTTTCTCTCGGGCTGGGTTATCCTCTTAACCTATGTCGCGTTCACCGGGGCGTCGATGGCCGAGGTCGGAGCGTTTTTTCAGACCTTCCTGGCGTTCTTAGGTATTCAGATACCCTGGATTATTCCTGCGGTCGTGGCCGGCGCTCTGTTCTGGTATTTGTCGTTTCGCGATGTCCGCCTGCCAACCCGGGTGACAATGGTATTCGAAGGCGTCTCCATCATTATTATTCTCATCCTGACAGCCGTGATTTTGGCCAAGGGTGGTGCTCACGGGCTTTCCCTGAAGCCGTTTGTCGTTGGCTCCAAAGGGATTTCGGCTGTCGGGCTGGCGAGCGTCTTTGCCTTCTTGTCCTTTGCCGGGTTCGAGGGGGCCGCGACGCTGGGTGAGGAAACGGCCAATCCGAAACGGTCCATTCCCCGGGCCATTATGATGGCGGTATTTCTGACCGGTGCCTTTTACCTTCTCATTAGTTACACGCAATCGGAGGGCTTTGGTCTTGGGTCAGCAGGGGTCCATGCTTTTTCAGCATCTACGGCCCCTCTCGCAACATTGGCCAAAACCTATGTAGGACGTGCCATGGCGGCCATCATCATGTTTGGGGCCAACATCTCTGCTTTCTCTTCGGCTCTAGTAACGGCGACGGCGGGAGCTCGGATTTTATTTGCCATGAGTCGTGATGGGTTTGGTCCCAAGAAACTGGGACAAAGCCCATCCGCGTTTTCAATCGCCATATCGTTCCTTGGCCGTGGTCATGGTGGTGGCGTTCATTCTGGTATTGGCCCTAGAGGGACAATTGGGGACGAGCGTGTTTGGCTGGTTAGGCACCATCGGTGTATTGGCGCTGCTCCTGGTCTACCTCTTTACCCAGGTTGCCGCCATGAAGCTATTCGGGAGAATTGGGCGATGGCGGGGCTGGCAGTTTGCCATTCCGGGTCTTGCGGTGATTCTCTTAGCCTATACGTTGTGGTCCAACATCTACCCTGTTCCCGCGGCCCCCGGCAATTATTTTCCGTATCTTGTGCTTCTTTGGGTGGCGATTGGCGTGGTCATTGCTATAAGGTCGCCCCAAGCGGCCTCGCGGCTCGGGGAAACGCTCATGCGTGAAGAGGCTTAGGGTTCGGGTCATGATGATCTAGCAACGAAAATGGTCGTGTTGGCACTTTGGCAACCGCGAGCGACTGCTTTAATGGGTAGAAAAATTCATTGGTAGGGGGAAACTGTCGCCCCCGACCGTTTTCGCTTGAGAGCGGTTTTTTAGTCCTTACCAAATAACAGCTGGTCCAGACCGCGGACAAGGCCGGTAATGGACGTCACGTGTTTGACGGCCATTAGGGTACCCGAGACATAGGGCTCGGGGCTGGACCCCGACTCGTGACGGAGAATGAGGCGTTCGTCACCCATGCCAAAAATCACATCAAACCCGAGCATGTAACTGGGAAGCCGGATTGAATGGACCGGGACTCCGGCGATCTGGGCACCACGGGTCGCTCTTGTTCCCAGAGTCTCTTCCAGCGAGACGTCGATATGGGGCGCCCGCTGTTCGCCTAGGGCTTCGGCCAGTTCCTGGACTGTACCGCTTGGGGCATCGACTTTATGGCATCGGCATACTCGACAATCTCCCACGATGGGAGGTGCTGGGCTGCGAGGAGGGCAAAATTTTTGGCCAACGCCGCCGTCAGGGAAAAATTGCCGGCCGCCACCACGCCTTTATGGACGGTTTCCGCCACATGGGCAATCTCCTGATAGTCATCGGCGTTCAACCCTGAGGTGCCCACAACCACATTTACCCCATGCTTTAGCGCAAGAAGCGTGTGATGCTTGACGGCCACTGGATGGGTATAGTCCACCAATACGTCGGGATGAGTGGGTAGAACGTCCTCGACGGTTTTTTGAATGATCACGCCGTTGGGCGGGAAGCCCAGTGTCTCCCCAAAATCCAGTCCAGCCGAATGCCGAGACACGGCTCCTACCAGTTCGAATTCATCACTCGATAAAATGGCTCGGGCAATGGCGCTACCGCCCAGCCGGTTGCCCCGGCGACGGCGGCTCGTGTTTTGGCCACGTTAATCCCTCCTACTTTGCTCTCATAAGAAATCGCATTCGGATCCGGGGAGTATGGGGAGTCCCCGAACGGAGCCGGCCGTGGTGTGAACCTTTATGGATAAGGTCGCTCGATTCCTATCATAACTCGGCGGGGCGGCTTTTCGGACAAGGCCTATCGCGCCCGCATGGCTCCGTGTGCCGGCTCTCTCAATCAGAATCTCGTCAGGGGCAAGGGATCGCGGAAGGGCCGTCAAAAGCCTATTTTGATCACGTTTTTTCTGAATAGTGGCTAGAGTCGAAGGAATTGGCACCCGTGGACGCGAATAGGAATATCTGCGTGGAAAATAATGGCACCTGCTAGGGTTCTGTCAAGCTCTAGGGGAACCGTCCAGGGCATTGCTGTGTCACACCGTGGCACGGAAAAGTCGTACATGGTCCGCTTTTTGCATAAACCAAGTAAGGGAGTGTCGGTATGGCGACCGAAAAGTGAACGGTATCAGCGTCTTCCAGCGGGCTCGCGCATGATTCTGTGGGGTTTTTTCAAGTCTTCGCCCAAGGATTAACGGCGAACGGACCATTGGCGGCGACGACCGTGGCGCTGACAGCCGCCGCGTCGTACGCCTTAGGAGCATTGCCATTGGCGTATTTGCTCGGCATTATCGTTGTGGCTTTGTGGATCAACACTCCCTATCAGTTTAGTCACAAGTTAGCCAGCGCTAGTGGGGTCGCTTATTTCGTGGAAAAAGGGGCCGGGGCATTGTGGGGCTATTTGGCAGGCCTGTCCTACGTCGTTTATTACATTGCGCTCATTCCGGCCAATGCGCTCTTTTTTGGGACGATGGTGTCCGCCTTGTTGCCCATCCTGGGAGTGGCTCATCCAGCTAGCTGGCTATGGATCCCGTTATCATTGTTGCTCCTGATTCCCTCCACTTTGTTGACGTACCTCGGGATTAAGACGTCTTTGAACTACGCGATCTTCGTCGCGTTGATGGAAATGGTCCTCTTGGTCGTCGTTAGCTTGTCATTATCTTTTCGGGACACACTCACAATACCTTGGCCGTCTACAATCCTCATCTTGCCAGCGGCGGGTATGGGGGATTCGCTATTGGACTCTTGGTCGCAGCCTTTGGGATGTCCGGGTCGACGGCGACGGTTTACCTAGGTCGTGAATCACGTGCTCCGCATAAAACTATCCGCCGGGCGCTGATATGGTCGACCATTCTGGTCGTGGCACTATTTGTCTTGGTGTCCTATGCCTTTACGGTGGGCTGGGGCTATACCAAGATGGGTTCCTTCGCGTCGGCGGCAATTCCTGGCCTTACGGTAGTTCAGCACTACTTCGGTTAAGTGCCGGAGCTGATTTTAGCCTTGTTCGTGATTAATAGCCTCGTGGGCGTGAATATGGCAGCTAGTATTGTGGTTAGTCGATTGCTTATGACCATGGGTAAGGCACAACTATTGCCCCGGAAACTCGCGTATACGCACCCACGGCATATGACACCGACGACGGCGTGGTTTGGGTGGCTATCATCTCGGCCGCACTGGGGCTCGTGGCCGCTCTCGTTTGGGGTCCAAGCACCGGGTACATCGTCCTGATTCTCCTGGCCACCATGGGGGAATTTTTGGGCCACCTGTTAGGAAATGCGGCGCATGCCCCGTTGCTCCGTGTCGGGGGGCATCTGTGTCGACTCAGAAACTGAGCAATTTTGTGAGCTATGCGCAGTTGTTACGCCCCTTGTGGCGAGTACAGGGAGGATTTTGACGCTGAATCCTCTAGTGGCGGATAATGGATGGGGATATAACGTAGGAACCAACTTGGATCCCCCCTACTTCCGCTGTTAGAAACCTACCAGACCGCCTGGCGAAATGTGGTGAAGACCGCTGCGACCTATGGGGTTCCAGTGCCGGCCCTCTCCAGTACGCTTGCGCATTTTGACAGATATCGCTCGGCCAGACTGCCGGCTAACTTGTTACAAGTGTAGCGCGACTACTTCGGAGTTCACACCGTTAAGCGGATGGACAAAGATGTGTTCCATTTCGACTGGGCGACCCATCGTAAGCGCGGCCCAACAAGCGAACAACCGGAGTCAATCACAAATACCGAGCGGGTTCTGGCCCGGGAAGGCGAGGATCGCTTGCGCCACGCGGTAATGTGGTGCGCGTTGCCAGGCCTCTACTCGATTGTGAGGTCCGGCTGAAAATCGGGGGTGTATGATTAAGGGCCTTTGAACGCGTTCTCCGCATCGATACATCATTTACGACGATAGGCTCGGTGACGGACTGGGGCTTGGGCTTGGCGATGGACTGGGTGATGGACGAGCTGGGTGCTCCGGTGGCACGTTATAGATGGCACCCTGGAGCCACTGAGCCAAAGGCGTGACTTGAGGCGTCACGGTGTAGGCTGTGGTGGACCCTGCGTTCCAAATCGTGAGTTTGACGGGTTTTCCAAGAGGGGCCCGGGATTCGAGCAAATCACTCTGAAAGAGGCTCGTCGTGTGCGTGCCGTTAATGGCCACGAGCACAGATGGCGTGGGAACACCAGCCGTCGATGCAGGACGAGCAGTTTCGGATAAGTAGAGGCCCGTTCCGCTGTAGCCTAGGGTACTGGGACGCTTGTTGGGACTCATATAAAGGCCAAGATGGTTAATCGCCAAGGTTCGTTGCGCAGGACTCCATTGGAAGACAGCAGGGTAGGCAATCTTGGTGGGATCCCACCCAGCGAGGGTTCCATCCTGGGACATTTGCGGTGTATACAACTGAAAGCCAATCCCGTGTTGATGGTTCGGCAAGCTTACGATGGATGCGGTGCCGGGTAGGCTGGTCCACGAGCCCACAATATAAGGCCACCGTGGTGAAAACAAGAAAATGTCTGCAAAGGACTCCGCACAGTTCGCATTCACGGCATAAGAGCCCGTTGCGAGGCACCCCGGAATCGATCCAATGCCGAGCATGGTGTGGGGGTGCCCAGGAATCGGGAATGGGGTCAGTGTAGGGCTGGCATTCCCACTGTGAACAATCGTCGCGTTGTGCGATGTGACCAATGCGACTGCGCCGGATGTGTTCCCTGACGCGCCGCCGGGAACCGTCGTGACGACGAGCCATGGTTTTTGCCAGGCGACGGATCCGATGGCGCCGAAGTGCGGGTCCGCTTTCCTGAATAGCGCCACAGCACTCGCTTTGCTGATTGTGGGTGCGTGATTTACCGATGAGGTACTGCGAGATGGATTCGGGGGGGTAGGGTGCACCCTCGGCGTTCCGGCATGCACACCACATGATACTAACATACCCGTTAATCCAATACTCGCCATAACCACAAACTTTCGCATCGTGATAACTCCTCCAACCTACAGTGGGATCGGCACCCGAGTCACTCTATCGAACTCAATGAATAGTACGCTTGCGCCGCCAACCTGGCGATCGTATCCGAATCAATTTTCTGTGTCATGTGGTGCTTTATGGAAAGCGGGATTGGGCGCCTCGGTTGATTGCTGGACTAGCACGGGGGCTGGACTGCGGATGCGGGCTAACCAGCCAGGGGTGTTTACCGAAGCGACGGAAATGATCCATCGACGAGGATCAGCGGGGAGGCTCACTTTGACATCGGACGGGAATTCCGAAGCATCCACAAACTGCCGTTGGCACAGGAACGACGAATGTTGGTCATGACGCTTACTTCTGCTACGTGCCCACCGCCTCAGCAACGGCCTGTCCTCAGAGGTGGGCATGGGCAACTGACGTCCCGTTGCGCACACCATCGCGACGATTGATGTGCCTCTCAGTGACATGTCGATCGTCGCGTTCCCTTGTTTACTGCCCACGGTATCGTCGACACTTATGCCCACGCCGACATAGGCATGAGTTGCCCTCGTCGGTTTTGACTCAAATCGCGGAGCAAGATGTTAACCGGGTTCGAGAAGTGCTCACCTTTTTTACGAAGACCTCGATTAAACCTTGCGGGAGATTTCCTATGTCAGGTGGCCCGGGGGGCACCAATGCTGTGGGTTGTCGGCAATCGCACCGTTAAGGAGGCGCGGCTCCTCACCGACCAGGTCATTATGCGGGCCAAGCTCTGTGGACTAGTTTCGGTGGCCACATTCACGCGCGTCACAAATAAGCGCATGCGGCAGGAGAATAGTCCCGCCAACGAAGTCGGAAAAAAGAGATCACAACAATGCGCGGTGAGCAAATCTTATCGGGTATCCGGATTTCTTGATTGATTTGCCAAACAAGGCGGTCTCCGCCTGCGGCGGCTGTGCATGGGCAATTCGTCCCACGGTCTGTTCCGGGGCGTTTTTGTATTGGAAAGCAATTTGTCACGGCTCTTTACCTTGGGACTTTTGGTACCAGACGCTCAGATTAAGAATGTAGCGGGTAATGATCGAGGATAGCGAGTTCGCGTCCCATGCTGCGGTAGCGCTGGAACTCTGGTGTGCTTGCGGAGCCAAGAATTCGACCGGAATGTCTAGGGCCAATGCCAGGGCCCACAGCCGTGTTTGGCTTAACGAGGATAGACGCCCGTAAGCACCGCGTTCTACCATCCGAATCCATGCAGCTGTAACAGGACGGCAGGCAATGCCAAAACTCCGTTGGGCATGACAGGTTAGCTCGGCTAATTCTACCGGTGTCCACCCCTGGAGCTTTCGCCAATAGCTTAGACGTTTGCCGACGGTGATGATATCCACACGAACGCGTGACCGTGAGGTATGCATAGAGGGCACCTCCTTCTGTTCCCAGCGGTTGTCCGGCGACGCGACCAAACGTGCCATGGTTTGGTCACGTCAAGAATTCCGATCGTCCCCCTAGGAGAGTTTTCATAAAGTCGCAAACCCAGACCAGGAGCGCACTTCAGGCCGCCCATCAGGGCAGCTTTGTAACA
>NZ_JABBVZ010000134.1 GCF_012933365.1 Sulfobacillus harzensis
TCCGCCGCTGGGCTCAGCGGCAGGCCGTTTAAGATCAGTAACCCACTCGGAACCGCCAGGCGGATCCTTGCGAGCTATCTGTCCTCTTGACATAAGACTTTTTCAGCAAGCTCTAGCTAGGTGGCAACCCGGTAACCGTTACCGCTTCCACAGCATGACGGTCACGCCGACCAGGCAGATGGCGGCGCCGATCCATTCCGAGACATCGGGGCGTCGATGATCAAAGCCCCAACCCCAGAGCACGGCGAGGACAATGAACACCCCGCCGTAAGCGGCATACACCTTGCCGAACGACGCAAATTCCTGACGAGTCGCCATCATGCCATACAAAAAGAGGATGGCGCCCCCTAACAACCCCAGCACGAGGGGGCGGCCGTGGCGGAGCTATTGCCAGACGAGATATCCACCGCCAATTTCGGCGAGACCCGCGAGAACAAACAGGGCATACGCTCGAAGCATCGATGTCCTCCTGCGTTCTTCCGATGTTTGACCGCAGCACGATGGTGACGCCGGAGCGTGCGCGCGCCCACCCGTCATCCTGACTGTCCCGACCGCACCACGCGCAACCAGTGCTCAGCGGCCATTTGCACCGCATCCCAGGGACTTCCCAACGGCGGCGTGTAGCTGAGGTCGACCTCCAAGCATTGGGCCACGGTCATCTGGTGATACAGCGCCATGGCAAAGAAATCGATGCGCTTGGCCACCGCCGCTTGCCAGTGCCCCATCATCTGAGCGCCTAAGAGGCGACCGGTTGCACGGTCCCCGGTCATGCGCACGGTGAGTTCGTGGGCGCCGGGATAATAGGCTTTGTGGTCCCATGCCGTGAATTCGACCGTTTGCGGCTGATAGCCGGCCGCCGCGGCCTCATGATCCCGAAAGCCCGTGCGGGCAATCGCCCAGTCGAACACTTTGACGACCTGGGTCCCGAGCGATCCCGCGAAGTGCGCGTCACCGCCGGCCGCATTTTCGCCCGCGACCCGTCCTTGCTTATGGGCGGTCGTTCCCAGCGGCAAATAGGTGGGGGCACCCAGCAGCCGATGATAGGTTTCGACACAGTCGCCGGCCGCGTAAATGTCGGGGAGCGCCGTGGCCATCATCCGGTCGACCGGAATGGCACCTTTCAGGCCGAGGGCCAACCCCGCCTCGCGCGCCAAGTCCGTAAGCGGCTGGACTCCCACCACCACCAACACCAGGTCGGTGTCCTCCGCGAAGCGGGGGGATCCGGTCACGTGCAATGAGTGTCCGGTTCGCGCAATACCCTCGATCCGGACCCCCGTGCGGACCGCAATACCGTGGGCGGTGAGATGTTCCCCCAGGCGCACGCCCCAGGCCGGATCCACGGTTGGCAAGACGGCCGGCGCCTGTTCGGCGACCGTCACGGCCAGCCCGCAGTGCCGCAAGGCATCGGCCATTTCAAGCCCGATGTAGCCCGCCCCAATAATCAGCGCACGCTGCGGTTGATGGGTGTCCAAATAGGCCGCCACGCGAAAACTATCCTCCATACTATGGAGCAGGAAGACGCCGGGCTGATCTACCCCCAAAATGGGCGGCCGAATGGGTTCCGCGCCGGTGCCGATCACCAGCTTGTCATAGGGTACCGTCTCAGGGGTCTGGCCTTCTGTCTGCACCCTTACGCTATGAGAATCCGGATCGATGGCGAGAGCCCGGGTGTTCAATCGCACCCGAATGCCCGCCGATTCAATGTCCCCCAGCGTGCGATGCGCGAGTTGGTGCCAATCGGCCACCTCACCGCTAAGATAGAAGGGCAGCCCGCAGATGCTATAGTTAGGAAACGCATCCGCGACCAGCATCGTCACGGTGGTGGTGGGATCCACCTCCCGGGCGCGCAGTGCGGCGCTGATGCCGGCGTCACTGCCGCCGATGACTAAAATCTGAGCCATGGGAATACCCTCCCTAGATGGGTGCCGTTCCGGTGTCTCGCACCACGGTGCCGGACACGGGGAGCGCCAGCGCCAGAGTTTGATAGACGGTGCTGTTGCGTTTTGCCGTCTCCACCAAACGCGTCAGCCGATCCTCGGCCATGTCGGTCTGCACGCGCAATGCATAGGTCACCGAGACCAATTGGGGCGGTTGATCTTGGCGCACCCCAGTCAGGTGAATGGCCATGCCCGTGACCGGCACCCGCGACAACTCGGCCACCATTTGGAGCGCGGTCAGCAAGCACGCCCCCAGGGCCGACAACAGGGTTTCGACCGGATTGAATCCGGCATCCGGGTCGCCGCGCTGCGCCCCCAGCGTCAGCGACAGGTCGCGAGTGCGGGCGATCACCTGCTGTGCACTCTGCCGGCGCATCTGGACCTCGTACGTTTGCATCGTCGATCCTCCTATCCAATGACCGCGGACCAGCCCCACAGGGCCAGCAATGTGACCACCAGCACCGGAATGGTGAGCGTGACGCCCACACGCATGTAATACCCCCAGGTAATGCGCACGCCTCGTTGCTCTAACACGTGGAGCCAGAGCAGCGTGGCCAGCGAGCCAATCGGGGTAAACTTGGGGCCCAAATCACAGCCCACCACGTTGGCGTACGCCATGGCCGTATGCAGGGTGGGGCCGACCGTCGCGTCATGAATCGCCAAGGCATTGATGAGCACCGTCGGCATATTGTTCATCACCGAGGAGAGTGCAGCCGCGACAAACCCCGTCCCCACAATGCCGACGACGGCACCATGGGTCGCCAGGGCCGTCAACACCGTGCCCAACAAATGGGTCAAGCCCACGTTCCGCAAGCCAAAGACCACGACATACATGCCAATCGAAAACACGACCACTTTCCAGGGCGCATTCTGGATTAACGACGGGATGGGCACCACCGGGCTCCGATGCGCGATGACCAGCAATCCCACCGCCGCCGCCCCCGCGAAAATCGCCACGGGCCAATGCAGAAATTGACTCGCGAAATAGCCGAGGAGCAAGAGGGCCAACACCACCCACGCCGCGCGAAAGACCTGGGAATCCTTAATCGCCGATGCGGGCGATCGCAGCGCGGTGGTCGTCACCGTCGCGGGGAGGGCGCGCCGATAAAAGAGGTACAACACCCCCAAGCTCGCCCCCAACGCCACCACGTCGACCGGGACCATACGGAGGGCATAGGATCCGAACCCCAGGTGGAAATAGCCGGCCGACACAATATTGACCAGATTGGAGACCACCAACGGCAATGACGTGGTATCGGCAATGAAGCCGCTCGCCATGATGAGCGCCACGGTCGCCTTGGGATCCAGTTTGAGCGCTTTTGCTTGTTCATACACGATCGGTGTCAGAATGAGCGCGGCTCCATCATTGGCGAAAAACATGGCCACCAGCGCTCCGAGAACACCCAACAACAGAAACAGTCGGAGTCCGTGCCCGCGGGCGAAACGAATCATGTGCAGGGCCGACCACTCAAAGAAGCCCACCGCATCGAGAATCAACGAAATGAGAATCACCGCCACGAAGGTCAGGGTCGCATCCCAGACGATGCTCACCACCGTGCCGACGTTGGACCACGAGACAATACCCAGCAGGAGCGCCACCACGGCCCCGCCCAGGGCCGTCCATCCGATCGAGAGACCGCGCGGCTGGACAATGATCAAGACCAACACCACTAAGAACAGGCCAACGGCCAGCCCTATCGCCATGCCCATCCCTCCGCGCCGATAAGGGGCCTTGGGCGCCGCCACCCCATTATTCCGACACCTTCAGGGAATCGACCTCTACGGCCCCGAGGACGGAGCACGAGGCCCCCACCTGGTGGCTCCGAAGCCACATGGCCTCAGTGTCCGGAATCGACAACTCCTGCAGCAACTGAGTAATGGCCGGCGGGATGTCCGGGCGCAAAGCATAAAAAATCCACGACTTCTCACGATAATCCCGGACGAACCCGGCATACTTGAGCTTCCGTAGGTGTTGCGATACCGCGGACTGGCTAATGGGCAGCAACTCCACGAGCTCACACACGCAGGCATCCCGCACGCTGAGCAGCCGGAGAATGTGCAATCGCGTCGGATCCCCCAACGCCCGCCACCGTTCGGCCCATTCCTCGTACATGCGCATCCCTCCACGTATCATTATATTAGCATATCGCGATAGACTAAGGAACGATTGTCGGCGAACATTGCCGCGGCGGATTGAGTGAGTCTGACCAAGGCGGCCTATGTCGGTACAGGCTCACTCGCAACGGCGACGAAAATCATGCGCTATGACGCCCCACGGAGTGCCGCTCGTGTGGTCGATCCTTGCTGCACTGGAGGGTCCGTCACCATCGCACCCTACCTGAACCTCAATCGGACGTCGTGGTGTTGCCAGCGTCCGGGAGGTCACTGGAGAGGCGTATGGGGTACCTCAAAAGAAGGCGAAAACGAGTATCAATCAAGCGGGGGCTATGGTGATGCACTCTCCGAGTGCGTCCGTTCCGCACTAGCGGAGATTCTCGGTAATCACTCTTTCGACGATAACGCAGTCAATCCATCGGCCGTCTAACTTGCCGTGCTTCTCATAAATCCCCACCTCCCGAAATCCGCACGCCTGACATAATTTGCGGCTCGCTGTGTTGCAGTCAAAAATGCGTGACACGAGCTTCCAGTACCCAAGCTCTTGGGCTTCGGCAACGAGCGCGTTGAGCAACGTCTTCCCCACACCACAGGACCGTGAGTTGGCATCTACATACATGGAGAACTCGCCAATTCCACGGTAACACGGGCGGGATCGATAGGCTGCGGCATGGGCGAACCCGACAACGACCCCGTTGACAACCGCGACGACCGCCGGAGCACCCGAGTGTTCCTCGATCCATTGCCTCTGCTCGTCGGCGGTTCGCAAATCGGTTTCAAAGGTTGCCATTCGGGCTTGGATGCCTTGGTTGTAAATATCGGCAATTCGAGATCCATCATCGGGAACCGCTCTGCGCACAACGATCTCCATGGGGATTTCTCTCCTGCCAAGTATCGTGACAAATCCTCATTTCGATGCGCTCCTGGTGACGGAATGGTGACGGGCGGGCGCGACTGTAAGCCTCCATCTCATAGCCCGACCGTGATGTGCTAGTCCTGGTCAGCCGGGGTCCCGGGATTTGGCTCGTCCGTCCGGTGGACTTGCGACGCCAACCATGTCCGCAATTTATCGCGTAGCACTGGCACATGGTGCGTTACCATGGTCCAAACCTCATCCAGATCCACGGTGTCATACCCATGAATCAATAGATTCCGCATGGCCTTGACGGTACTCCACGGCATTAAGTCGGGATTCGCTGTCCGAAATGCCGTGCTGACCCGACTGACAGCTTCTCCCATAATCTCGAGGGGTCGAATGAGAGCGTCTTGCTTTTCATCATCCTCTAAAAACTGATCGTAGGAAAGGCTATGAGAACGCCGCATAATTTTGTCCGCGGCATCCACGATTTGCTGAATCGTCGCCTCGTCACTCCGTCGCGGCATAAATCACCTCACGCGTCGCTAAAATCTCGGGGGCCAAGAGGGGATACAGCCGTTGCTTGTCCGCGAGATCGACGGTCCGTCCAAACACGCTTTCAAGTTCCACGACTAACTGGGCCCGGTCTAGCAGGCTCTTGATTGGTGTCGTCGGTGCGAGGTCCACGAGAACATCCACATCGCTCGCCGGACCAAAATCATCCCGTAAGACGGACCCAAACACCGCCAGTTCGCGGACATGATAACGCCGACAAATGTCAACCAATGCGTCCCGATTAATTCGCATCGGCAAGGCCTCAGGCACCGTAATCGTCTCCATCCAATGTCTGACCTCCTGCCATTTCCAACAGTGGCGGCGTATCGTCTAAACCTAAGATGATATCTATAGTATCCCCGAACAGGACCTTGTCGCACAACCGGCGGCGAACACATCGAGAATCTTTCCGGCCACCCCGAGAACAAATACGGGAGTCGAGCACCAGCGATGGTCACGTCAACCCCGGGGGACAATTTACCAGCAAAATGCCACGAATTCTCACGTTGTGATGTGAGCTCCCCAATTTGGTATAATCCGGCGCATACAGCACCAGCACGGCCAGCGTGCTGTCTCGGCGGTCAAAGACTCTTAGCGCACTCGTTTCGCGCGACTGGCCATGGCCGACAAAATGGAGGGCGTTCCCGTGAATCACGAATCGCGAGCGGCCATGGAAGCCCGGATCCGGGAACTGGAGCACGCCTACCAGGGGGTGCTCCAGGAAAATGTTGCTTTGCGTCGCGAACTGGAACAACTAAAACAGCCCCTGCCGCACCCTCACGGTGGGTCAACCGCGGAGAAGATCCAACTGTTTCGCTCATTGTTTCGCGGCCGTGATGATGTGTATGCGGTGCGCCACTACAATGCCTCAAACAGGGCGAGGAGACGCCCATGAATCATCTGTTGAATGGCGGATTTCACATGACCAACTCGTGAGAGGACTAAAGTCTGGTTTCCGGTGAACAGTTTTTCCGGCCGCACATACGAATCATGAGGCAACGTGCCCTCCGATAGGTCCCTCATTCGGTATCGACTGCGGCCATGCACGGCTCGTAATCTGACAAAAAATATAGTCACCGTCCGTTAAAGCCGTTAAGACAAAGGCTGGCCGTCGTTTCGCGCGTTCCAAATTCGTGAACGGGAACGGCACGACGACGACATCGCCCGCTACAAGCTTTTCCATGCCTCATCCTCGTCTTGCGTCAGCCACGCGGCCGCCAGTGCTGCTTCGGAGAGCATAGCCGTATCCGGAAGGACATGCCGCAAGCGCAGGAATTGCACGAAATCTGCAACCTCATCCACCAAGTCGTCGGGGAGGTCCTGGAGGACCGACCACAGGACTTCGCGAGTCTTTGACGATGCCATCAACGCGCCCCCTTGGGTTTTGGGTCTATTATACCCTGTCACAGGATGCCCCGGCCGAGTCTTGTGACATCCCCATCCTCAGTCACGCGGCATACGATATTGAAATCAGCCCTGTCTCCCGGCCGAGAACCACTCGCCGAACGCGGACTGCCGGCCTCCGTGTCATAGCCCAACTCTGTCCTTGCTGGGTCAGCTCTGGCGTGCTGTGCGCTTGCGCCGCCAACCATGCCCGCAGTGTTTTATCTCACCTTTCTAGGAACTGCATCATCTGGCCCTCTACCCGCGTGTGGATCTCCCAAAACCATGGATAGCCGCTATTCGGGCGGCCCTGCGCGACGGGGACTGGAATGTCGATCGGGACCCGCGCACGATCCGAGGCAACCACGTGAACTCTTCCCGCCAGGTTTAGTGGGCCCGCCTAGTGGCGCGAGCCGGATGGACAAGCCTCTACCGAGCCGGAAGGCCACGTTCACTGTGCCGGCCGGTTCGATCCGGCGGAGGGGCCACTCGGCCCAGGGGGGAAACTGCTCCACATCGCCGCACCTGGCCCTCATTAATCTTCTCTTCGCCGGCGGGCAGCGTTTCTACAAATTAGCTTACCACGGGCCAGGGCTCCTGAGTCCTGCCGGGGGAGCCGCTGATTAGTGGTGCAAATCGTTTCGAAGTCGGAGGATGTCCGTGTTGACTGCAATCCCCGCGCCACACCTCCTTGTCCCCACCCATAAGAGAGGCTGCCCGTCCGGACAGCCTCCGAAAAAGTGCTAGCAGCTTGTGTGCGTAGTCGGTCCGCGATGCCGTCGCTCCGCATGTAGAGTAGCCCGTTAACTCGACCCTCAGA
>NZ_JABBVZ010000135.1 GCF_012933365.1 Sulfobacillus harzensis
GTGTAGGAAAATCGCAGCGTCCAATGCGTCAAACCCGCGCGCCGTGCGGGTTCGGATTAAATGAAAAGGCTCCTAGCAGGCTGTGGGACGCCCGCGTCGAAAACGGCCGCCCACTCCGGCCTCCACCGGGGAGGCACTCTGACGGTCGCCCTCTCTCCGCAAACCAATATCGACTGGTATCTTCCCGTCGTCAACGCAGGGGCAGATTCGGTAGATAACTTTTGGCTCCTTGACCAAATTTACAAGCCCCTCATTTATCTCAATAACTTGTACCAAATTGTGCCCAGTTCCTCAATTTCCTCCAAAATCGCTACAACAAGGCCGGAACGGTGTATCACGTCTATCTGGGTAGCAAATGGCGCTGGTCGAATGGACAACCCGTGACGGCCCAAGACTTACTTTTTACCTGGCACGTTGTTCAGGCTGCCTCGGCCGCCAGTGCACCTGCTCCGTGGCCCTTCGTCGGCGGCGGTACGGGCGACATTCCGTCCGGAATCCGGAGCGTGGTTGAGAACAACGCCCACGAAGTGACTTTCACGCTAAGGAATCCGGCCAACCAACAATGGTTCATTTACAACGGCCTGATTCAGCTAACCCCCATGCCGGCCAAACAACTGGATAAATACGGAAGCAACTGGGCCCGAGAAATTCAGTATCTGGGCTCCATTGCCACCAATCCGAAGACAGCAGAATTGGCCAGCGATGGACCCTATGAGCTTAAAAGCGCGTCTCCCAACCAAACCTGGGTTCTGGTGCCGAACCCGCATTATGCGGGGCATCGCTCGCTCGTCAACCGCCTGGTGTTCGCCTACGAGAGCTCGAGCAGCGCTGAATTTTCCGCCTTGAAGACGGGGACTGTCGACCTCGGCTACCTTGACCCCACCCAACTGGGGGCGGCCAGCCAGCTCACCCAACAGGGCGACAAGGTATTTGCCGGTCATGCGCTGTCGGTATTCTGGACGGCGCTGAACATGTATCCGGGGACGACCGATGCGGCCCTTTTCGATAACCTGTACATCCGCGAGGCGCTCGAGATGGGTATCGACCAGTCTGCGCTCATTCAAGACATCCATCACGGTTATGCCCTCCCCCAGTACGGACCCATTCCGTCGGCACCTAAAACGGTGTTCTATGACGCAAAGGCCGAACCGCCGATCCCGTACAGCATCTCGGATGCCAAAAAACTTTTGGAAAGCCATGGGTGGCATGAGCATAACGGTGTCATGACCAATCGTGCAGGTCAAACGCTTACCTTCCGCATGATTTATGTCAGCGGATCGCAGGCGGTGGCCGAGGAAGCCCAATTGATGCAGGCCGACTGGGCCAAGATGGGGGTGAGGGTATCGTTGAAGGGAGTCAACTTTAACAGCTACCTCACGGAAACCCACGACAAGACATCTAGCGCCTGGCAGATGGCTGTGGGATCCGGTTGGTACTATAACGGTCCCGGCTGGTATCCCACCGGCGGGCAGCTATTTCAAACTGGAGCGCCCACGGGCCATGGATTCTCCAATCAACACGAGGACCACCTTATCGCGGCCACGCATCAACCCTATGCGACGACCCAGCAGACGATGCAAGTCTTCGACCGCTATGAAGCCTACACCGCCAAAGAATTGCCCATGCTCTGGATGCCGGATCCCGCATCTATCAACGTAACGGCAGAGACATTGCACGGAGGTCGCCGGTACGCGAATCCCGCCACTGGAAATCCTGCGTTCAATCGGATGTGGGTGTCGCGATAGCGATGGAACCAGAGAGCAAGGAGTCCACGCCGACTTCAGCTTCAAAGTCTGCCATCGTGGAACATGGACCCCAGGTTACGGGAAATGACTCTCGATTAAGAATCGGGAGAGGGGTTGGGGTACAAGCGTTCGAGTTGACCCGGCAGCCAAGAAGTGCGTGATTTTGAGAAAAACTCTCGGGGGCCCGGCGTTTCTGCTGGGCCCACCTGCGTTGCGGTCTCAGGCGATCGGACTGCCACTACGTGAGGCCCCATGACATGTTTGGCCTGCTCGGCCGCGTGAGGCGATAGGCCATTGGTTGCATTCTTGCGCACTTCCTGCCACACTGGCCATTGGAAAAAGACTGGTGGTGTTCTATGTCTCGTCCGCTGTTTCCGATTCAGGAAAAAGGAATGACCCGCGCTGAGGCGGCCGATCTTTTCAGGGGGTTGGCCGAACTCGTTGAAGGTTATCCCAGTAAAGGACTTGTGGTGACGGTCGACATCGGCGTGGCTCAAACCGGTGATGCGCCAAAGAAGACGTCGACCCGTCGGAAGTTGTCAACGTAACTTTGTCTTCCCAAAGCGGTCGGGGTCCGGCCGCCTCCGCTGGGTGGTGCCGACGGATTCCATCGACCTCACCAACACGCGCGATCAGACGGACCATCCGGATCTCGGCCCACCCAATCCAGGCAGGGACGGATCGCGACGCGCCGGTCCTGGTTCTGATAGGGGCAATCAAGGGCAAAACGGGGTGCGCCCACGCGAGTCAGCTTAATGGGCCGCCACTGGAAAGTCCCGACCAAGCCATCGCGATGACCTCCTAGTATCCGCCGGATCATTCCGGTGTATGCCCAGAATGGAACCACGGTGATCGGACAAGTCGTGATTGGCGCGGGCACTGGCACCTCCACAGTCCGACGCAGGAGAAGCAAGGTGGCAGAGGCATTGTTCCATCGTCCAACAGTGAGTCTGTACCCGGATCTTTGTTCACTCCCCCGTTAAGATTCTGCCAACACCCGCTTTATTCCGAGTGATTCCATGCGCTGAAGGGTATCGTCTATCGCGTCAAGAAGTCCGGGAATGTCCGTTAGATCCTCACCCCAAAGCGCGGTGTCCTTCAAAATCGTATGGCCGACTTCGGAATGACGGGAATCGGACGCTCTTTTAGCATGCCATAAGAGTTGTGCCGCCCACGAGACGATGAGGCGGTTGGGAAGTGTACCCGTCATTCGGTGATACCCCGTCAATGTCGGGAGCAGGCGATGGCGCATCTTGTCCATGGCATTGAGCTGAATGTCTTTTAACTGGTGCTCGAGATACGGATTTTGGAATCGCTCCAGCGTATCGTAAATGAACTGGTCAAGCTCGTGGTCAGGAATGCCTTCCTGAATCAAGGTGGGGCGCACCTCGTGCGTCAACAGTTGATCAATGTGTTGTTGTAAAGCCTCATCGGCCATCACCTCCTTCACGGTGTCAAGGCCTAATAGGAGGCCGAGAGCCGCCATGGCGGTGTGGGCTCCGTTTAAGACTCGAACCTTCACGGTTCGATAGGGATCGATGTCAGGTACCCAATCCACGTGGAGGCCTGCGTCTTGAAAGCGCCACTTCCGTGCGAGATTGTCCGGTCCCTGGATGACTAGCCGGTAATATGGCTCCCGCATGATATCGAGGCCGCTGCCTTCCGGGTCCGAAGTGACAATACTATCGACCAAGGTGTTGTAGAAGCGGTTGGAGGTCTTGACCCATTCAGTAAATTCAGCCGGGAGGTTCCACGACTCGGCGTGGCGCAGAACCAGCGCTTGTATCAACCGCCCGTTTTGCTCCACCAACTCACAGGGAACGATATCCATACCTCGGCTGGGATCACCGTCGAAGGTCTCAAAACGGGCCCAGAGATAAGCGGTAAGTTTAGCGGGAAATGTCCGGGGACAGACGTTGGTCGGGAAAGGTTCAGGATTAAAAGTGATGCCGGATTCCGTGGTGTTGGAAACCACCACGTCCACGTCGGGGCTCGTTGCAAGGTCAAGAAATTGTCGATACTCTGCGTGAGGATCGAATATCCGGCTGATGACGTTTACGGTGTCTCTGGCGTCGATGAGTTGGCCTTGATCGATGCCCCGGATATTGACGTGATACTTGTATCCGTGGGCATGCCAACGGTCCAGCTTCCCCGGCATCGCGGGGCGAGGGACTGCGACGACTACACGCCCATCATAGAGATTGCGGCTATGCAGCTGCTGCAGCATCCAGTCGACGAATCCACGGAGGAAACGTCCATCGCCGATTTGCAGGACGCGCTCGACACCCCGGCCCGCACTCTCACGGTTCATTTCATTTGCACCCCCCTGAGGAACAACAACCAGACCAGTTCAGATATGATATGTGTACCCTAATAAAAAGACAGGTCCCTTTGACAGTTCACTTGTACTCGGCTGAACAGGCGGGACGTGGAGACGTGGTCCGACATGCTGAAATTCCACGGTCCAATGTGGCTGTATTCGGCGGATGCCATCTATGGTTCCTGACCCGATTCGTCCTTTGGAGCAACCGTGGCTAAAAGCATTCAGGTTGGGTGAAGACGGGCTCCTCACGGGTGATGGTGAAATTGAGGGTTCCTATTAGACTTGGCCCCAAGGCACGACGGCTCCGCAACTCACTTCAGTATAATTGACAAAATTGCGGGGGTATATAGGGTGTTAACCGTGGCGTAGGCGGGTGGATTCGCCGAAAAGGTTGGGGAGGTTCGAATCGTCACGCGTTTCGGTGGCTTTTTTAAGGATGTCTTGTTTAGGGACGGGGCGAAGCGCATCATAATATCAATGGAGGTGATTCAATGACAACCATCAAAGATATTGCCAAATTAGCCGGAGTCAGCTACAGCACGGTATCTAAAGCACTTAATGATAGTCCGTTGGTCAAGGAAGATACCAAGCAGCGCATTTTCGCGATCGCTCGAGCCCATAACTATCGGCGCAATTTGTTAGCGTCAAATTTGGTTTCAGGGCGAAGCCGGCTTATTGGTCTGGTGTTTAAGACCGTCAATAATCCGGTATTCGGCTATTTGGCCAATGAACTCCATGCGGCCTTGGCCAAAGAGCAGTACTATACGATTTTGACATGGGCAGGGGCCAGCATCGATATTTTGGAAGATTTGAGAGTTGGGGCTTTGGTATATTGGGGCGACTTGGAAGAGGATGCTCAACTCCTCTCCCGTTTTTCCGAATCCAGCGTCCCAGTGTTTGTTTTAGGCAATAATTCGCCGGTTCCTTTTCCGTGTCTGAGGATTGACCGAAAACGGGGCATTCTTTCCGCGGTGCAATACTTAAAGAGTCTGGGCCATCAAAGAATTGGGCTCGTCGGCAATTCCCAAGAAATCAAAACCCAGGCCTTTAAGGAAAGTTTGAAGGAAGCCGGCTTGCCGTTCCGCGCTGGATTTGTTTTACCCGGGTCGACCACCTGGGAGGATGGATATCGGGCCGTGAAAAATTATCGGTGGTCCTCTGATTCGCCCACAGCCTTTCTTGGGGTGAACAATCTTGTAACCCGCGGCGCTTTGCGGGCGCTTTTGGAAGACGGCGTACAAGTCCCTGAGCGCTTGTCCCTGATAGGATATGACGATCTATTTGATATGGAGCATGCCGAGGTGCCTTTGACAACGATCGGCCCGCCTTTGGATGACATGGCCCGGATGGCGGCCCGCACGGTGTTGCAACTCGTTCAGAGGCAAACTGTGGCAGAAGAGACCTGGATTGAGCCCGTGCTGCGGGTTCGGACATCCACGGGGCCCGTGCCGCGCTAATCATTTCATCCTCCCAATCCACAAAAGAAAAATTTCCGGCAAATGGTATTTACAATTGCCCGATAAATACTATAATTACGAATAACAACGTTGTTAGCCTTACGGAAAGGGCGACGAAATGGTGAAACACTATTGTCTGGTTGGCGTGGGATCACGGGGCTTGTCAATGTTTGCCCAGGATCTCCAGAAGACCTACGCTGATGTGGCCAGGCTGACCGGCATTATGGACATCAATCCCGGCCGCGTGCAGTACGGGCAACAGGTGTTGGGGGATGAGGTCGCAGGGTTTACCGACTTTGATGAAATGCTGGATTCGGTACCCTGCGACGTTGTTATTGTGACAACGAAAGATGCAACGCATCGGGATTACATCGTGAGGGCACTGGAAAGAGGCAAGGATGTCATCACAGAAAAGCCCATGACAACAACGGCCGAATCCTGTCGCGCCATCTTGAGCGCGGAACAGCGAACAGGCCATTCGGTGCGGGTGACCTTCAATTACCGCTATGCTCCCTACAAGACAGAAATCAAGCGGATCATTAAGTCGGGGGTTTTGGGCGAACTGCATTCGGTCGAATTCCGTTGGTTTTTGGACACGGTTCATGGAGCCGATTATTTTCGCCGATGGCACGCGCACAAGGAAAATTCTGGGGGGCTGTTGGTTCACAAAGCCACCCACCATTTTGACCTCATTAATTGGTGGCTTGATTTGGAACCCGTCGAAGTTGCAGCCATGGGTGCGCGCAAATATTACGTCCCTGAGCGCATGCCCAATCACGGAGAACGTTGTTCGGCTTGTTCGGTATCCGATGAATGCGCCTTCTATCTGGATTTGGATGCGGATGACAAGCTGCGCAGTCTCTATCGTCTCAACGAGCATTATGACGGCTACTATCGTGACGGTTGCGTGTTCTCTCCCGACATTGACATTGAGGACACCATGTCGGTGATTGTGCGGTATCCCGGACACGTGCAATTAACTTATGGGCTCACTGCGGCCACGTCATTTGAAGGATGGCAGGTGGCCTTTAATGGCTCAAAGGGTCGGTTGGAAGCGTTCGAGCCAGAATGGTACATCACTGAGAAAGATCAGCACAGCTTTAAGCGGCGATCTGACAAAGGCATCCGACAGCCTGCCGACTGGCGCTTGAGCTTGCCGGAACAGCCCAAACCGCTTGACGAGTTGGACATTCGCTTTTACCCCTTGTTCGGCGGGGTTGAGCGCTGGACCGTTCCTCATGTGGGAGAGGGGCATGGGGGCGGCGACCGACGTTTGCGGGATGACCTGTTTCGCGGGGTCAATGACGATCCGTTAGGCCACGCGGCGGGAAGTCGCGCGGGGGCCATGTCAGTTTTGATTGGCGTCGCCGCCAACGAATCCATTCGAACCGGTCAATTCATTCGAATTGACGATCTTTTGAAGGACTAGCACAACGGGGCCAAATCGCCCGCGGTCTAGGCTCAAAGTGTCGCAATAGTCGGGAATAACCAGGACGAGGAGGAAAAATCGTGAACAAGACTCGGGCGCTCAGTGTCGCAGCGCTGTTTGCGGTCGCCGGGATTGCAGCGGGCTGTGGGTCCACTACCCAAACGACCTCTGCTGCGGGATCCCACAAAAACGTCACTATCACGTTTGGCTGGTGGGGCGGAACCACCCAAGAGCGGGTAACGGAGAACGCGATCAAGCTATTTGAAAAGAAATATCCCTATATTCACGTCAATGAGGAATTTGGCGGACCATTCAACACCTACTTCCAGAAGTTGACCACCGAGATGGCGGGCGGCGCAGGACCAGACGTGATGCAGATGGATTACAACTACATCAATCAGTTTGCGGCAGAGGGCGCATTGCTGAATTTGAAGGGGGCTAAGGATATTAGTCTTTCGAACATTAGTCCCTCGGTCGTGGCGGCGGGCGATGTTCATGGGGGGCTGTACGGCATTCCCAATGCCCTAAACGCCGATGCCGTGATTTACAATCCCTCCAAGTTTGCCCAGGTGGGCTATACGGGCAATCAGCGTCTTACCTGGTCCCAATTTGCCTCGCTTGTCAACAAGAGAGATAGTCCCGAATTTCGTGGAATTTGCGGTTAGCGATTCCTGTCCGTGTTTGGTTGAATAGAGGTACCATCCATC
>NZ_JABBVZ010000136.1 GCF_012933365.1 Sulfobacillus harzensis
GTTTTTGTTTCGACATGACGTGTCCAGTGTAACACTTGAGCCCCCTAAAATTTGTCTAGATTCTGGGGACCACTATACCCGGTGAGCATTGTGGACCAGAACCCCGATCGCCAATTAGACGATGTGATGGTGGATCGGGTGTTTGTCGATAAAGCGTCCGGAAAGGACGTTCATCGACCGCAATTGGACCAGCTGCTCGCCTTTGTCCGCGAGGGGAACACGCTCGTGGTGTATAGCATGGACCGATTAGCCCGCAATCTGGATGACTTGCGCAAGCTCGTCCAGACGCTGACGCGACGCGGCGTCCGCCGCGCCTTGGACACGTTTGGCCTGGATTCATGCGCACCATATCACCGAGGAACAACTGGACGCCGCGATTCAGCATGTCATTAATGCGTACAACCGCTTTGCCCTGCCGCGCTACTGGGGGTCCGGGCGCCATGCTGCGGCCGATGGCACGAAGTGGGATCTCTACGAACAAAACCTGTTGTCCGAGTACCACATTCGCTACGGCGGCTATGGCAGCATTGGCTATTACCATGTCTCGGATACCTACATCGCCCTCTTTAGCCACTTTATTCCCTGCGGTGTCTGGGAGGCGGTGTACATTTTGGATGGGCTGCTCAAGAATGCGTCGGACATCCAACCCGATATCGTGCACGCCGACACCCAAGGCCAAAACGCCCCGGTCTTTGGACTGGCCTACCTGCTCGGGATTCAACTCATGCCACGCATTCGCAACTGGCAGGACCTCGTGTTCGCGCGGCCCACAGCGGGGGCCCAGTACGTCCACATCGACCGTCTCTTCGGGCCGCCCGTGGATTGGGATCTCATCGCGCGGCATGTGCCTGACATGCTGCGGGTAGCGCTGTCCATCAAGGAGGGACGGATCGCCGCCTCGACCGTGCTCCGAAAACTCAGTAGCTACAGCCGCAAGAATAAGCTGTACCAGGCGTTTCGGGAATTGGGCCGGGCCGTCCGCACCGACTTTCTCTTGCGGTACCTCCATGAGGCGGACCTCCGGGCCACCATTCAAGCGGCCACCAATAAGAGCGAGGCCTTCAACGGGTTTGCCAAATGGTTGTTGTTTGGCGGGGAAGGGACGATTGCCAGCAATGACCGGGCCGAGCAACGGAAGATCATCAAATATAATCACCTCGTCGCCAACTGCTTGATCTTCTTTAATGTCTTCCGCATGGCGCAGGGATTGCACATCTTGCAGCAAAACGGCCAGACGTTGGATGCCGAGGCTCTGGCGGCGTTAAGTCCCTATGGGACCGCCCATGTGAATCGGTTCGGCCGCTACGAGTTGGATCTGACGCGACAGCCGCCACCGATCGACTATGCATTGTTGGCCCACCTGCCCACCGACTCATTATAATTGGCACAACCTGGCTTATGGCGGAATATTTACGAATCGTTGCCATACCCCTATCCGTGCAGTCGGGGTATGACGGCCATCAGCACCGACACATGGCAAATCGGCTAATCCATTGCAGAAGGGAATCTGCTCATGAGTCTTGCCCTCTTGGCGTCGCTGATGATGACGCATTACGCGCCGCCGCCTCCTGCCTCGAATCTTTCACCGGTGCCTGACTTCAACCAAACGTGTGCCCCCATCGTCCCTACCTGCGGCTATCTCATAGATGCCCACAGAATGGATCGAATAGCGTATGATGAATACGGTAGGCTACGGACGGATGAGTGTTGGTGAGAGGAGGAGAGGGCACATGGAAGGTCTTCGACAGCGGTGGCACACGCTGTCGACCGCTCCAAAAACCACGGTGGTGTTAATGCTCGCGGCGTCTTTGCTGCTGACAATGTCGCGGGTTCTTCCGGTATCCCTGGCAGTCAGTGGTATGCTGTGGGTCGTAAGTTTGGGGCTTGTCGTTGGAGCCGCCGTATTCTCGTTACGGCGAGGACAATCAGAACCCTAACAAGACAGACCCCTTGCTTGCGAAGCAAGGGGTCCCACTTCTTTTGGTCACCAATTTAGAAGCCACACGCACCCGCACAGAAGGACACTTCTGCCGCGTAACCCGCCAGCACCCCAAACACACAGGGCAAGCAAGCTGCCAAATCGGATACAACACAGATAGCGCCACACACCGCGCCGGCGAGATTCAGTAGCCAACTCGGAACTTCCAGGGATGTTAAGCAATCCCAAAAGCACGTGATGGGGTTCGTGGCTTCGGCGACCGCCACGGCACCCGAAGTCGGCGTCAGCTTGTCGGCTTTGAGGACATCATTCTCAATGGCAATTCCACGCACGCCGGCCGCAGTCGGCAATCCTACCATAATGAGCGTCGTGTGCAGAGCGCTCCGCGCGCGTTACGTAGCGACGGGCCTCAGTGAGGGTTCCCGTCCCATGTGTAGTTCCAATGCCACCAAGGCCTCATCGATTCCTCGGAGGGTATCAAAGGCGGTACCCCTGGAGCCGCGTCATAACGGCCCTTGATGCTGACCTTGCCGCCGTGCGTCCCGCACGGCCACCCGTCTGGTGTCCTATTACCCGAATACAAGGAGGGCGTTCTGATGATCCGATGTCCGCGCTGCCAGGGTGGGGTCGTGCATATTGACGCCCGCGTGACGGTCGAGGTCTCCGTCAGTGATGGTCTTGACCTCCATTCCATCCAATCCGGCGATGAACGCCCATACTGGACGCCCGACAGTGTCGCCCGATGCCGCGAGTGTCATTTCGAAGGTACGGTGGCCACCTTTGTTGATCCGCGTTCCGAATGGTACAACTACTAACTTGCGAAAGGCAGGCATTACTGATTCGAGCCCCTTGCCGCCGGTCGGAGGACGGGTGGGGTGCAGCATTCCCAAGAAAGGCGTGAAGATATGATAGTCACTTGCCCCAAAGACCAGTTTGACCCGATCAACCAAGGCGTCCGGACGGCCACCATCATTGAAGAGCACGGGATCCAATTCGCGGTGGGCGATCGGATTCGCTATGAGGAAGTGGATGACATGGGTGCCCCGACCGGCCGAACCGTGAGCGTCGTAGTGACCGACGTGTGTCGGACCGGCGGCAACGACTCGCGGCCGTTGTTGAGTATTCGGCGGGACGTGGACCTCACGGAAATCCGGACCCCAGGCAGCACGCTCACGGTGGGAGCCGACGACAGCTATCTCGATGCCTATCCGGGTTTTGCCGTCTTCATTGAGGGCAAGCTGGCCGCCGTCGTGGAATGGCATGTCGATGAGCGAGCGTTTGCGCTGCGCACCTACAACGACCACGACGGCGAGCCCCAGCACTATCACCGCTAGGACGGCACGCCCTTAGAACCGTAGGGCCGACTTTTATCAGATGCGCCGTAAAACTTCGCCGTTCAGGGCGGAGATATAAGGCGCTGACCCCGCAGGGTCAATCGGGAGTTTCCTGTTGCTCGATGTATTGCTTGATGATCGACAGGGGTGCCCCACCAGCCGATCCGGCAAAATAACTCGGCGACCAGAGGCTACCGCCCCACAGCGCCCGCTCAATGCTCGGATAGTGCTTCTTACGGATCAGGCGGGACGAGACACCCTTGAGACTATTGACCAGTCGAGAAATCGCGACTTTCGGTGGGTATGTCATCAGTAAATGCACATGATCCCGCTCGCCGTCGAATTCCTCGAAGGTGGCTTCGAAGTCCTGACACACGTCGGAAAAGATCGTCCGCAAGTCCTCTAGGATTTCTTTCGTGAAGACCAACCGCCGATACTTGGACACAAAGACCAAATGCACATGCAGGTTGAAGACACAATGTCTGCCGGTTCTGTAATCGTTGCTCTGTGCCATAGACCAAGCCGATAATAGACGTAACGGTGCGTCAAGAAAGGAGGGGTTCCATGCAAGAAACGACCGTGTTCACCTATCGTGTTTCCCTGCCTCCGCGGGAATGGGCGAAAGCCTCGGACACTCGCTACGCCGCAGGCGACCTGTGGACGCGATTGGTCAAGATTCACCGTTTTTGTCGTCGGCGCCATTGGCCGTGGCCGACCGAATCCCAACTTAAGACGCATTTCAAACGCCGGGTCCCGTTGCACTCGCAGACCGTTCAAGCCCTCATCGAAAAGTTCTGCGCCACGATTGACGGGGTCCGTACAAAACGACGGAATGGCGATAAGCGGGCGCGGTATCCATGGAGGTTCCGTCGATACTTTAACCCGATTTTCAAAGGACAAGCCCTCAAAATTCAGCATCAGCATCTGCTGTTGCCCCTCAGGCGCGGGCGCGAACCGATTCGGGTGCATGTTCCGAAGGACATGCCGACCGGTATGATTGTGCAAGCCGAGTTGGGGTATGGGGAGATCTATCTGACCATCACACGCGAGATTCGGGAGCCCGTGCCCGCCGCCTCCGGCAAAGCCGGAGGACTGGACATCGGCGTCATCCATCTGGGCATGGTCTCCGACGGCACAGAGGCGTTAGCGATATCCGGTCGTGGCGTCCGGTCCGTCAAGCAGGGCCGCGCGAAAGCTCAGGCTAAGCTCCAGAAGAAGCGAACCCGGACGAAGCCGGGCTCACGGCGACGCAAGCGCCTCAATCGCGCACGGCATCGTGGAAGCCAAAAAGTCGAGCGCGTGACGCGCAACGTGTTGCATCACACCGCCAATCAGATCGTGGCATTTTGTCTCGCTTACGGCATTACCATCCTGTACGCGGGGGATCTCGGCACCCTCAACCACAACAAACGGCACCGCCGGTCCCGGCGGACCAATCAAGATGTTGGGGCGTTGGAGTTCGGGCGTTTGGAACAGTATCTCGCATACAAACTCCATCGTCACAACATCCAACTGATCAAGATTAGTGAAGCGTACACGTCCCAAACGTGTCCGCACTGTGGCCATCTCAACAAGGTGGCAGACCGCACCTACCGCTGTCGCGCTTGTGGCTATCGGGCCCACCGCGATGGAGTCGGGGCGGTGAACATCCTCAACAAGGGGATGCATGGGGAGATTCGCCCCGGGGAGATCTTGGTGCCCCAACGGATCACGTATCGCCGTCCCGTCCCTCTCCGGGGGACGTTAAGGCGTAGTTGCGGCTGAACCCCGCCCATGTTGCTGGTGGGATAAACGGTGGCGAGTCCGGAGGAGTACTCCCAGGGCTTCACAACCCGTCGACGCAGCCACGGTGGTTCCCCCAGAATCTCCGGCCTTTATGCCGGGGAGGTTCAAACGAACGGAGATGTTTCGATGGAAAAACCTGCGATTGTCGTGTGTGACTACGAAAAAGATGTGGCTGACCGCCTGATGGACGCGCTGCGCGACGCCCATGGACACCAGGTCGAGGTCTTTGTGCTGAATCACGACCAAACCGGCGAAGCCGTCATGGTGCTGCTTCCGGAGCAGGGTCCCTCCTTAGCGGCGGCTCTGCGCGATTGGGTCGCTGAGTGGTGGTCCGACATGGATGAAGACGC
Source organism: Sulfobacillus harzensis (assembly GCF_012933365.1). Classification (GTDB taxonomy): domain Bacteria; phylum Bacillota; class Sulfobacillia; order Sulfobacillales; family Sulfobacillaceae; genus Sulfobacillus_B; species Sulfobacillus_B harzensis. The sequence goes on from NZ_JABBVZ010000136.1 coordinate 5,409, forward strand.
TTTTGGCACGCCCGAGCGCTACATTCGGGGCCTTGGGGTCGCCATCGAACCGGGTGATGACACCACGTTCTCCACGAGCTGTCCCTATTGCGGGGTTGGTGACCACCTCATGGTGGTCGGTGGCACCTTTCAGGCGATGGGCATGGCAATCCAGGCCGATGGCTTTGCCTTTGCCGATGCCAAGAACGTCACCACGGAAGACGAGCAGATCTACTGTGACGGCTGCCATCGCACATTCTCAGCCCATGCCATTCGGCTCTAAGCGTATCAACTATCACGAAAGCGAGGCCACACCATGTCTGATTCCCCGGCCACTTTGACCCTGCGGGATCTGAACAACGCCGCTGCACTAGCTGAAGCGCTCGTCGCGCAGCTGCCGGCCGATCAGCAAGTCCAGGGGCACGCTGTTGCCCATGCCTTCCAGTATGCGGTCGCGTTGCTGGAGGAAATGCAGCGCCGCCTGCGTCTCGCGGAGGGGGTCTTCAACCAATTGGCATCGACGGCGGCCCGTACGGGTTCCGAGGTCAATCCCGCGAGCTTGGGGCTCTGGCCCCCATTCGAGGCCGCCCACCATGACGTTAATTGCCCGAAGGAGGGGACTGATTCATGCCCGAACGCATAACCGCTACCATTATATTTCCGACGTTTGCTTTAGACGTCGACTCGATTCGTCAGGCTCTTGCCTCCGAAAGCTCATTTGATGAACAAGCGACACTACCCGATGGAACCACCGAATTCTACACAGCTAACCATGGCACTACGCTCTCTCCTAATTACTCGTTATTGCCCGCGGTCCTACCTTCCTTTGCGCCGGCATATGCCTCCATATTAGGCTGGGACGGTTTCGTGAAGTGACGTATGCCGGGAGTGGCAAGTCCTGCTACAGCACATAGCACCATTAGTGTTGCGGCAAGGCCGTACGCACGTTGCGGCCCAATCCAATCACCAACAGCGCCCACCCCTCCATAGGTAATTGGGATGGCAAGGGCATTAATGGCACCGAAAAGCGCAAAGACTCGGCCCAGCATGTCAGGGGGAATAATGGTTTGCATCATCGCCTGGCTCGGTGCATTAGCACCGATTAAACCAACCCCCAAAACAAGATTTCCGATGTCGGCCACGTTAACTGTTGGAGACACGGCCACCAACAGTATGCCCAGCCCCTGAGCGGCAAGCGCGGCTGAAAGTAGAAGTCCTACACGCGAAATAACCACTACTCCAATTACTAATCCCCCAGCTATCATTCCTACTCCGATCGCGGCATCAAATCTACCTAATGCAGCTGCAGACGCATGAAAACTGCCGCGGATCAACATCGCAGGCAAGATATTCACGGGGCCGAGAGCAATATTGCTAACCATGCCGATGAGACTCATAACAAGTAAGGTTGGCTGCGTGCGAATCCACCGCCATGCGTCATTGATGGTTCGCTCGGCGCTTTTATTAGGCTTTACATCGGATTGGACGCTCGACTGATAGGCAATTCTTGTTAGGATTAAGGCCGCAAGGATAAGCGCAATAAAATCCAATGCCATGGTGGGGGCAGCCCCTGCCACCGAGATCACGAAACCACCAAGCGATGACCCAATAACTCGAGCAGTTTGACGGGAAGTAGAAAGTAAAACTTGTACCTCCACCAACTGATCGGGCTGCACAATCTCGGGAATGATGCCTGCGCGTGCTGGGTTGTATAAGGCAGACGTTACTGACATCAAGAGCATCGCACCGTAGATCGGCCAAATCGCCCGGTACCCAATCAGCACTATAAATGAGAGAACTGCCACCAACACGCTACCTGAAAGATTAGAGATAACCATTAACGTTTTTCTATTGTAGCGATCTCCAATGGCTCCCAGCCATGGGCCGAGCGTGACCGCAGGAACAAAGGAAACGACAGCAACTAATCCCAGCGCTAGACCGGACCCAGTCCGAACAAATACATACCACATCAACGCAATATTAAGGAAGTAGTCTCCGAATGCCGCAATCGATTCGCTCAGCCAGAGCCGGCGAATTTGTGTGTGATGTCTAATTAGGGTCCAAAAAGCGTTAACTTTCATTGTCGTGGCTTACCTCACAAAGGAGGAGTGGGTGTCGTTCTATGAGCGGTTCTGGACAGAACGAATCGATCGTTTGAAGGAATTGCTAAAGGAGGAATTGCTAAAGGAGACACGCATGCCCCTGCAGGGCACTCACACACATGAAAAAAGGGCGTCGGCACGGGGAGTATGATGAGGG
>NZ_JABBVZ010000137.1 GCF_012933365.1 Sulfobacillus harzensis
TCGACAATAGGGCCGGGAATCCCTGCTTTTATGCGGTTTTCACGGATCGGCAACAAGAGACTTTTTCAGCAGAATCTAACTAATGTCGTCGATCATAGTTCCCCCCATGAAGGGGGTTTTTTAGTACCATTGGTGTCTGATTTGGTTTTAGGGTTCTAAAAAAAAAAGACCGAGGGTTCATGGTTGGACGCCCACCCTCGGTCAGATCGGTTGATCTATGGCTATTATATATTTAACTCAACCTCTCCGCCATGCCATCCAGGGCTTGGCAGCGCCCCGACCGGATTGCCCGGTCGATTCCTCGCATCGGCTTGTTCGTAATGGGACGTTCACGCGCCACGCCCTCACGGCACAGGGCCTCGTGCCAATTCGTGTGCAACGGTTCCTCTGTCGGGCCTGCCACTGCACTTACAGCGCTTTACCCTATGACTGCCAGCCCTACACGGCCTGGACATGGCCGATCCTCGTCGCGGTCCTTGTCTGGCGGGATCGCGGCCGATCGCTGGCCCAGTGTCTGGCGTGGCTCCGATCACGGCAAATCGACCCGCATCCGCGAACCTTGACGCGCTGGATGGCACGCTGGCGCGCCGACATCCCGGGTGTGATCCACCGAGTGCTCCAGTGGATCGCGGAACGGCTCGGAACCCGCCGAATCCCCGTTTGGCCCGAGCCGGAGTGGTCTCGCGTTCAGCATTGGCACCAGTTGTGGCGAGCCGTCGTCCTGGTGCTCCCGGCGGCCAGCCGCCGGGGGGGTTGGGTCGCCGGCAGCGTACTCTGGGGATGGCTCATGCATCACAATCAATGCCGGGATGGCACGGCGGACGGAGATCGGTACCGTGAAATCGGAGGTGAGATCGGCTGATGACCACGCCGAAATCCATACCACCCGAAGTGGTGGCGCAGTTTCGCTTCACTGTTATTGCCCCGCTCGTAACCCGCCAATTGGCGTACGGGGAACAACGGGCCATTGTGGCCCAACAAAGTGCTCACGTTTGGCTCACGCCAGACGGCCACGAACGCCAGATTCATCCCCGGACTATCCTGCGGTGGATGGCGGCTTATCGCCGCGGCGGGCCTCGGCCCTCGAGCCGGACCCGGCCCCAAGCCGTTTGCACCGGGTCTCCCCGACGGTGTTGGACCGGGCGCTGGCTTTGCGCGCAGAAGACCCGCATCGTAGCGCCCGGACGATTATCCAACTCCTGGAGTGGCAGGGCGAGATTGCCCCTGGGAGTCTGGCTCATAGCACGTTGACCTATCACCTGCGACGACGCCAGGCCGCGCCCTATCAACCCGCGCCGCCGGCCGAGACGTTTCGGCGGCGCCAGGCGCCGCGAGCCATGGCGGAGTGGCAAGGCGATTATGGAAGTTACGGGATTATGGAAAATCAACGGAGAAACGCACGATAATACGCCACTAGCACTGGTCGAATCTTTCCATAACGCCTCATCCTGAACGGGGCCGTCTCAAAAGGTATGTCGGCAGTGATGCCGTCCCTAAAATGTGCCTATTTTACCCCGCGTAGTGGAGGAAGTAGGTCACTTTCCTCCGCGTTTTTAGGGGTCAAGTGGGAGAAAATTTTAGGGCCAAAGCCTTTTGAGACAGCCCCACTTCAAAGGAGGCGTTATGGTTATGGATGAACGGGAAACCATCCGCCAATTAGTCGACCGGGTCTTGAAGGACATCAGCGCGCATCATTATGCGTCAACAACCCAGGCTAACTATCGCGGCTTTTACCACCAATTGCTGCAGTGCGCAGACGCCCGAGGTATAGGCGCTTATTCGTCGGAATTCGGGCACGACTTTTTTCACAGTCGCTATCGCTGTCGACTGGAGGATGTGCCATCCCCAGCTCCGCGTCGGCTTAGCGGTCCGCGCCGCTACCTGACCGTGTTGGATTACTACCACCGCTACGGAACTCTCCCGCCACGACGACCGTCAGCGAGGGCGATTCAGGTGCTGCCGACGGAATTGGAGCAAGCTCTCGCCGATTTCAATCGCGATTGTACTGACCGTGGGCACTCTCCGCGGGCGGCCCGAACACGGCAGGCTCGCGTGCGCCACTTCCTGACCTATATGGCTAACCACGGCATCCCTTTGACAGCCGTGACCGGTTCGGACCTCTCCCACTATACGACCACCCTGATGAGCTATCAGCCGAAGACGGTGCGGGTCATTCTCAGTCAGGTCCGGACCTTTCTCCGCTTCTTGCATCGATGGGGCCTTTATTCCCAGGATCTCAGTCGGGCCCTGCCGCCCGTGCGGATGATACCGGGGGCTCGACTGCCGCACAGCTGGCCGATTCAAGCCGTGTCTGCCGTGTTGGCCGCGGTTGACCGCGGCACGCCGTTGGGCAAGCGGGATTACGCCATCTTGTTGCTAGCGGCCCGACTCGGCCTGCGTGTTGGGGATATTACTACGCTACCGTTGACGGCGTTGCATTGGCAGACGAAAACGGTCGCCTGGGTGCAGCAGAAAACCGGTCGCACCGTGGAACTGCCGCTGTTGGATGACGTCGGCTGGGCCATCATTGATTATTTACGGAACGGTCGACCGGAGACGGAGGCCCCATGTGTGTTTGTGCGGCATCGAGCGCCCTTTGAACCATTCGCTGTGGACGCGAATTTACACGGATTACTCATGCATTACGTTCAGCAGGCCGGCGTCACGGTTCCCGCTGGTGCCCATGGGATGCATGCCCTCCGTCATGGACTCGCGGGCCGGTTGTTGTCCGCTGACACCCCGCTCCCTGTGATTGCCGATGTGTTGGGGCACCGGAGTACTCAGTCCACACAGGTCTATCTCGCCGTCGATGAGGCAGGTTTGCGGCGGTGCGCTTTAAACCCTGAGGAGGTATTGACCGATGTCCACGCCTAAATGGCCGACGTTTGCCAGCGCACTGGCACCCGTGTTAACAGGACTCATTGCCGAACAACAGGCCTTGGGCTATCACCCCAAGGAAGCCCAAGATTTTGCACGGTTTGACCGGTTTTGTCAAGCCGTGGGCCATGCTACCATGACGTTGCCCCGGGCCTTGGTCGAGCAATGGACGGCCACGCAACCCGGGGAAACCGAGACCAACCGTCAGCGGCGTATTACGCTGATGCGGGTTTTAGCTAATTTCATGCGGCGATCGGGCTTGAATGCGTGGCTGTATCCGCCTCAAACCGCTCCACGAGCCGCCGGCCGTTATGTGCCGTATATCTTTACGCGGCAAGAGATTGCCGCGTTGCTCACCGCCGTGGACCATTGTCCCGAGGATCCACGGTCGCCAAATCGTGGGCCGGTGTTGTCCATGCTCTTCCGCGTTCTTTACGGCGCAGGCCTGCGAGCGGGGGAAGCTCTCCAGTTACAGCATCGCGATGTGGATGTCCTAACGGGCACCTTACACATCCAGAATGCCAAGGGCCACAAAGACCGCCACGTCCCCCTGCACCCGGCTCTGGCGGACCGCCTAGCTCGTTACCTAGCCCGACAGTTCCATGCGGTACCCACCACCCCCGTGTTTCCCAATCGCTCGGGAGAACCTTATGCGACGCTCACCATCTATGGATACTTTCGGCGCTTCCTTAAAGAAGCGGGTATCGCGCACGGCGGACGCGGGCTGGGACCACGGCTCCATGACGTGCGTCACTCCTATGCTGTCCATTGTTTGCAGCAATGGATTGCCGACGGTGTCGATCTGACCGTGGCGCTTCCCTATCTCTCCGCGTATCTAGGCCACACAGGGTTGAAGAGCACTCAGGAGTACCTCCGCCTGACGGCGGACCTTTATCCTGCCGTGGTCTCGGTCGTCGAACAACAGTGGGGTTCTCTGATTCCCGGAGGTGACGGCCATGCCCACTGACTTTGCCCGACTGGTCACGCGCTACCTGAGCCAATACTTACCCGGCCAACGCAATCTTGCCACCAATACGATCCAGTCGTATCGTGACACGTTTAAGTTGTTGCTCCGTTTTTGCCAGGTGAATCGAGGGTGGTCGCCCGACCAGATTACCTTAGCCCAGTTGAATGCGGCCTGCATCCAGAGCTTTCTCGATTGGCTTGAAGCCGATCGTCAGTGTGGGGTGACGACGCGTAACCAACGACTAGCGGCCCTCCGGGCCTTTTTCCGCTGGGTGGCGTATGAGATGCCCGAATCTTTAGAGACCGTCCAACAGGTGTTAACCATTCCTGGGAAAAAAGCGTCAGAGCCACTCATACCCTATTTGACGCCTGACGCTATGCGCGCCCTCCTGGCCCAACCAGACCGGGCGACCAGCAAGGGACGTCGGGATGCCACCTTGCTCGCGGTCCTCTACGATACGGGAGCTCGAGTGCAAGAAATCATCGATCTGGTGGTCAGCGATGTTCGGCTCCAGCCCCCCGCAGTGGTTACGCTCACGGGAAAAGGGCGCAAACGGCGGCAGGTACCGCTGATGACACCCACGGCCACTTTAGTGGCCGACTACATGACCGAACAGGGACTCCATCGGCTGAGCCAGGCCGATCACCCGCTTTTCTATAATCATCAACACCGACCGTACACGCGCGTCGGCATTACCCAGATCTTGCAGAAATACGTCCGCCGAGCGCGGGAGCACGGTGTGACGGGATTTCCCGAATCCGTCACGCCCCATGTGCTGCGGCATTCCAAGGCCGTGCATCTCTTACAGGCGGGGGTGAACTTGATCTACATCCGTGACTTGTTAGGCCATGTCGATGTCTCAACAACACAAATCTATACCCGGGCCGACGTGGAGCTTCGGCGTCGCGCACTGGAGGCGGCTTCACTTCCCGGGATCGAAACGCCACGAGATTCATGGTCCGAGGACGCGGGACTCTTACAGTGGTTGGACCAATTGTCCAGTGGGTCACGGTAACTAGCGACGACGTTATGGAAAGATTCGGAGCGGCTTGGGGAGGCCTGGCACCAATCCCAGGCTGCTTCTTTCCATAATCCCGTGGCTTTCATAATCGCCTTTATGCAAGATCTTCCATAAAGGCGACACCCAGCAGACGCTGACCTTGCCGGATCCCCGGAATCCCGAGCGACACCGCCCGGTGTACTTGATTGCCTTCATTGATGACGCCACGCGCTATGTGGTCGGGAGTCGGTTTTTCTTTGATGAAAACCGGCCGCGCCTCGAAGAAGTCCTGAAGTGGGCCGTCGTGCGCTACGGAGTTCCCGAAATGATCCATGTCGACAATGGGTCCATCTACGCCTCCCATTATCTGACCCGCGTGTGTGCGGAACTAGGGATCGATTTGCGCCACAGTACCATCCGAAGGCCCCAGGGTAAGGGAAAAATTGAGCGCCTGTTCCGCCGGGTCGACCAACAACTGACCCACGAACTGCAGGCCCTCGTCGCGGATGGCACGGTGACGACGCTCGCGGAATTAAATGCGTATTGGGAGGCGTGGCTGGATCAAGGCTATCATCAACAAGTCCACCGCGCGTTGGGCATCACGCCGCAAGCGGCGTGGGAGCAATCCCGAGCGGACTCCGCCGCGCACATACGAACGCGCCCAGTGGATGAGATTCACCGCATCTTCCTCTGGCATGAAACCCGTAAAGTGGACAAGACGGGGGTCATCCAATTAGCCGGCAATCGCTATGAGGTGGCGAGCTTGTTGGCCGGGAAACGGGTGGACTGTCGCTATGACCCCTACCAGCTCGACCGGATCTTCATTACCTATCAGGGCGAATCCTACGGGGAAGCCCAACCCTTGGTGTTGTCGCACCACCGCCATCGGGAAGCGCCGCGCGAAGACCGGCCGCCGACCGCCCCGCGGACCGGCGTCAATCTGGCCCAGTTGGCCCGCGAGCGCCATGAAGCCGAACGGGCTCAGGCCACGGCGCGGCTGCAGTATGCCGAAGGCCGGCCCGCGCTAGCCCCGGGAAAGGAGCCCCATCATGAGTCTTAATTATTGGGGGTTCACGCGCGCCCCCTTTACCAAGGAACTCCCCATTGAGGATTATTTTCCCAGCACGCAATTTCGTGAACTGGCCGCGCGTCTCCACCTCATGGTGGAGGGGCGGTTATTCGGGGTGGTCACCGGGGAAGTCGGATCCGGCAAGTCGAGCGCCGTGCGGTATCTGGCGTCACAACTGGACCCCACGTCGCATCCCGTGTTCTATGTCGCCGAGTCCCAACTGACGCCCTTTGACTTTTACAGTCAGATTCTGGAGGCAGCGGGCGTGACGATGCCGTTTCACCGATCCCAAACCCGCCGCCAATTTGTCCTCCTCATGACCGACCTCTGGCAACATCAACACAAGGCTCCCGTGATTATCATTGACGAGGGCCAGGGCTTGCCCGCGCGGATGTTGGATGAACTCCGATTCGTTCTGAATACGGCGATGGACGCCCTCACGCCCTTTACGTGCATCCTCGTCGGCCAGCCAGATCTCCGTGTCACCCTCCGCCTCAAAGCGTTCGAAGCCATCTATCAACGCGTGGGATTGCGATTCCATCTCCGGGGCCTGGATGAAGGGGAAACGGCCAGCTACGTCAGCCACCATTTGCAGAAGGCCGGTGGGGCCCCCGGGCTCTTCACGCCCTCGGCGCTCAAGCTCCTGGCCTCGCAATCCCGGGGCCTCCCTCGGATCATTAACCACTTGGCGACCGGCGCCCTCTGGGACGCTGAAAGCCAAGGCTTGCGCGTGGTGGATGAGCCCCAAATGCAACGCGCCGTGAGCGACTGGCGCGACGACGTCTAATCGGACCCATTCGGGTCCGCCGCCACGCCCCCGAGAGGGGGCGTGTTTTGGTTGAATCCTCGGTTTCTGCCATCCTAAGTTTGCCAACGCGATGAGTCACGCCCAAGCACCAATATGGCCGCCATTTTAGCCGATCCCATGACAAAACAAATTAGCGCCTACACATACGTCCAGTTTTCCACGCGCTTCACTTGACGCTGCCATTCGCGGGTGCCCTCTAACCGGTAGGTGTTCCACTTCATCAGGGCCGTGCGGCCCTGCTTTTCCACGTAGGCAAAATTCTCCTCACTGCCATAGCCGGCATCGGCGACGATGGTCTGCGGCAATCGGCCGACCAGCGTACGTAGGCGTTCCAAATGGGGAATCAAGCAACCCGCGTCGGCCCGGTTTTGGTGCACGCTGTACCCGAGGATGAACTGGTTTTCTGTTCCCATCTGGACGTTGTAGGCGGGTTTAAGTTGGCCATTGCGCATATGGTCTTCCTTGAGACGCATAAAGGTGGCATCGGGGTCGGTCTTGCTATAGCTATTCCGGTCTCCGCAAGCGGCTAACTGCTGTTCGTAGCGGCGTAAACGGGGCACCAGCTTCAATCGGAGGTCGCGCACGACCCGCCGCGCTTGCTTCGGAGCCTCCGGCTGCGTGT
>NZ_JABBVZ010000138.1 GCF_012933365.1 Sulfobacillus harzensis
AACCTCCAACCAAGGATTTCCCTTACCGTACCATAACCTTCCGTGATTATCACGAATTAAGGAATGGTTCTACTAGATTGGTGCCCGCACCACGTACCCGCGCCCCCATGGCGTTGAGAAAATTGGCCACATCCACCACTTCCGGTTCCATGGCGGCGTTTTCCAAAATGGTGGTGCCGTCCGCCAAACTCCCGGCAATCATGAGATTCAAGGTGGTGCCAAACGAGGCCCGCTCAACATAGACCCGGGCGCCTTGCAGACGACCGTCGACGGTACCTTGGATAGAGCCATGCTCCAGCCACATTTTGGCTCCCAGCGCTTGAAATCCTTGAATGTGAAAATTGACCGGCCGGGAGCCGATTTGGCAGCCGCCCGGGAAGGCCACATCCGCCTGGCCTAACCGCGCCAGCAAAAGCCCCACCAAATAGGTGGAGCCGCGGAGTTTTTTAGCCAAATCATAACGGGCTTGGTATGAATGCAGTGCTTTTGCGTCGATGCTGAGGCGGTCATCTGCCAGCCACTCGACCGCCACTCCTAAATCGCGCAAGATTTGACATAAATCCAGAATATCCGTGTAGCGGGGCACATTTTCCAAAATGGTGACGCCTTCTGCTGCCAAGGCAGCCGCCACAATAATCGGCAGGGCACTATTTTTCGAGCCAATTACCGCCACGTCTCCGGCCAGACTCTTTCCGCCCTCGATAACCAACTGCGCCAACGTTCTCGTCCTTTCCTGCTGTTACCTTATAAGCTATAGTTGGGCGCTTCTTTGGTAATTTGGACGTCATGCGGATGGCTCTCGGTCAATCCGGCCCCGGTGATGCGTACAAATTTCGCATGGTCGCGCAGCTCAGCCAAGTTCGCGGCACCGCAATACCCCATGCCTGCGCGAATCCCGCCAATCAACTGATAGACCGTATCGGCTAACGATCCACGGTAGGGAACGCGCCCTTCAATCCCCTCAGGGACTAATTTTTCCACATCCAACTCGTCTTGGAAATAGCGATCTTTGGAGCCTTCCTTCATGGCCCCTAATGAGCCCATCCCGCGATACACCTTAAACGAACGACCCTTAAAAATCTCCATGTCCCCCGGGCTCTCCTCAGTCCCGGCAAACAACGACCCAATCATGACGGTAGATGCTCCAGCCGCCAAGGCCTTGGCAATGTCCCCCGACCAGCGAATGCCACCATCGGCAATAATCGGCACGTCGTGCTCCCGGCCGACTTGATAGGCGTCCCAGACGGCACTAATCTGCGGCACCCCGATACCAGCCACGACACGCGTGGTACAAATCGAGCCCGGCCCCACGCCCACCTTCACGGCGTCAACTCCGGCCTCAATCAGCGCCAGCGCCCCGCCGCGGGTGGCCACGTTGCCACCCACCACCTCCACCTCGGGAAAGGCTTCCTTGATGCGGCGAACGGTATCCAATACCCCTTGCGAATGGCCATGGGCGGTGTCCACCACAATCACGTCAACGCGGGCTTGTACTAGCGCCTCCGCCCGCTCCATGGTGCCTTCGCCCACCGAAACGGCAGCGGCCGCCAGCAACCGACCGTTTTGGTCTTTTGCCGCATTGGGGAATTTGCGCGCCTTTTCGATGTCTTTGATGGTAATAAGGCCACGAAGCCGGCCATGCTCGTCTACCAGCGGCAACTTCTCAATGCGGTGCTGACCCAGAATCTTTTTGGCTTCCTCCAAAGTCGTACCCTCGCGGGCGGTGACCAGATTCTCCTTGGTCATCACTTCTCGAATGGGGCGCTTAAAGTGCTCCTCGAAGCGCAAATCACGATTGGTGAGAATCCCCACCAAATAGCCCCCGTCACGGACAATCGGAACGCCGGAAATCCGATATCGACTCATCATGTCCAAGGCGTCCTGCACCGTGTGGTCAGGGGAAAGAAAGATGGGATCGATAATAACACCATGCTCGCTGCGCTTTACCTTATCCACTTCGCTGGCTTGACGCTCGACAGGCATATTCTTGTGAATCACCCCGATGCCACCTTCACGCGCCATGGCGATGGCCATACGCGCCTCAGTCACGGTGTCCATGCCGGCCGAAACCAAGGGAACGTTTAAGCGAATATTCTTGGTGAAACGGGTGGTCACATCGACATCGCGGGGAAGAACGGTGGAATACCCTGGCACTAAGAGCACATCATCGAAAGTGAGGGCCTCGGTGCCAAATTTCTCGTCAGTGTTCACGTGATCCTCCTTAATGGCAATGAATAGTAACAATCAGGAACGCGCCCTGAGAAAAGTTTCGACAAGTCTACCACAGCCCCCGAAAGCCGACAACAACTTCTAGGCCATCAGGGCCGACACGCGCTCTCCCACCTTGTAGACCGGGCCCGCCCCCATGGTCAAAAAGGTATCCCCCGGAGCCAGCATCGGCATCACGAGGTCCACGGCATCGAACATATCGGGCACAAAATACACACGACCCGGCTGGCGCGTTTCAATGGCTTCCGCCAATTTCCGCCCGCTCACCCCAGGAATCGGTTTTTCACCGGGGGGTGAGTAAATTTCCGTCAACACCAGAATATCGGCATCGTCGAAGGCTTCCACGAACTGATCCCAAAGATGGTGGGTACGTACGTACCGCTGGGGTTGAAAGAGAACGACGACACGTCCGGGGGTCACTTGCCGACAGGCCTCTAGTGTCGCACGAATCTCAGTGGGATGATGGGCATAGTCATCCACCACGAGAACCGGTCCCGGTGTCAGAACCTGAAAACGGCGGTTGGCATTCTGAAAGGTGGCGAGCGCCTCCATAGCCGCCTTGGCATCAATCTTGAGGTGCAATGCCACGGCCAACGCGGCCAAGGCATTTTGTACATTATGGCTGCCGGGAACCGCAAGCGACACCCGGCCCAAGAACCGATCCTCATAAAAGACCTGAAACGTCGTCCCGGAGGGCGTTTTCGTCTCCACAACGCCGCGTACCTGGGCCCGTGAATGAAATCCATAGGTGATGACGGGCACCGTCAGCGTATCGGCCATCTCATCCAGCACCGGATTGTCGAGGCACACCACCGCCGCACCAGAGTTCGGCACCGAGGAGAGGTAGCGGCGAAACGCATCAACCAAGACGCCAAAGTTTTCCTGGTAATGCTCCAAGTGCTCCGGCTCCACGTTGGTGGCCACGGCAATTTCCGGACGATAGCGCAAAAAGGTCCCATCGCTCTCGTCTGCTTCGGCCACCGCCCACTCTGATCGCCCAACGCGGATGGTGTTACCGCCAAACTGGCTGACCTCCCCGCCCACCAGCACCGAAGGATCGAGACCAGTCTGGGTCAGTAGTGTGCCAATCATGGTGGTGGTGGTCGTCTTGCCGTGGGTTCCCCCCACCGTGATGGTACGCTTATCGCTCAATACCTCGGCCAATAGTTCGGACCGATGCCGAACTAAAATGTTGCGCCGCACCGCCTCCAGGCGCTCAGGGTTGTCCGGGCGAACATCGGTGCTGTAAATCACCTCATCCACCCCATCGATGTGGGCCGGATCGTGTCCGAAGAAGACGGGAATACCCGCCGCTAATAACCGGTCGGTGCGGCTGGAGGGACTCATGTCCGACCCGGTCACGCGAAGCCCTTGTTGTTTTAGCCACAGCGCCAGGCCACTCATACTGTAGCCACCAATACCAATGAAGTGGATGTGTTTCATCATCGTCCCGCCTTTGCCCGCACTTTTTACTAGACTACGCAAGCCCTGGCACTTTCATCCGCGCTTGCAGGGCTAATGAAAATGCCATCCTTGATTCTTCCATAAGTCCACGTAATGCGCAGCGGACCATTGGATGCGTTGAAGTTCCTCCGGTTTCAAATCTCGGACCACCCGTCCCGGACGTCCCAGCACCAGCGTCCCCGGGGGGATTTCGGTTCCCTCGGTAATCAAGGTGCCCGCGCCCACAATCACATCGGAATGGAGGTGGGCGCCATTCATCACCACGCTACCCATTCCCACCAACACGCGGTCGTCGACCTGCGCGCCGTGAATGATGGTCCCATGCCCGATTGTGACCTGGGAGCCAATGAGACAGGGGATGCCACGATCCGCATGCAGCACACTGTTGTCCTGCAGATTGGACCGAGGGCCCAGCTCGATGACATCGGAATCAGCCCGGATGACGGCGTTAAACCACACCGAAGCCTCCTCGCGCAGCACTGCCCGCCCAATAACATAGCTACCCGGCGCCAAAAATACCGGTGACTCCACCGTCGGCGACCACTCGCCAAAATCCATCAGCATGTTCTCGCCTCATTCTTTAAGATTCTACCCGGGCCACCTCTTGAAGCTGCCAGGGCGTCTTCGGTCCTTCACCAGGTTGCAGCCGTTCCCCACGCTGCCAACGGTAGTAGCCGGCGGCTGCCACCATGGCCGCATTGTCGGTGCAAAGCGCCACGGGCGGGACGTGCACGGTCGCTCCAACCTCCCGCCCAAATGAGGTCAACGCCTCAGACAAGCGTTGATTGGCGGCCACCCCGCCGGCGACGTAGAGATGGGGAACCGGGTAAAGCGCGTACGCCCGTTTGACATTTTTCATCAACGCCTCGACCACCGCCTCTTGCAGGGCTCTGGCCACGCCGGCGCGCGCATCCGGGTGCTGGCGGACGAGATCCTCGGTGGCGGTTTTCAATCCACTGAAACTGAAATCAAGCGGCGCCCCGGTTACCCGCGCTACTGGCAGCCGAAACGCCGGCTCGGGCCCAGCCGTCAAGGCTAATCGCTCGATTTCCGGACCGCCAGGATATGGAAGACCCAAGAGCCGTGCCCCTTTGTCGAGAGCCTCTCCGGCCGCATCGTCACGCGTCGCCCCAATGACCTCGAGGTCTCCGTGTCCCCGCCACCACACCAGACTGGTGTGTCCACCAGAGACAATCAGCGCCAAACCGGGGAACTCCACCGGGTGGCCAATGCTGTTGGCATAAAGATGCGCTTCCAAATGATGGACCCCTATCGCCGGACGGTGCAGCGCCCGGGCCAGCGCCTTGGCGAAGGTCACGCCGACCAAAAGCGCGCCCAAAAGCCCAGGACCCTGCGTCACGGCCACCGCATCTAAATCGGCCAGTTGCATCCCTGCCTCCGCCAGCACGGTTTCCACGACCGGCAGCACAGCCATAGCATGCTCCCGGGCGGCGACTTCTGGAACCACTCCGCCATAGCGTTGCTGGATGAGGGCCGACGATAGTTTGGCCTCGGCAATCAGACGCACACCGTCTTCCACGATAGCAGCGGCGGTATCGTCGCAGGATGACTCGATTCCCAAAATCCGCATAACTTCCCTCCACGGGGCCATAATATGGAAAGCTTCGTCCAATTGCCGTGGAAGGGAAGGCTTCCCATGATTTGGCTCTATGCTGTGCTACTTTTTATTGTTTATGCCGCGCCCACCCTGTTAACCCTTTCCAGCACCCTCTATGGGCTCACCACCCTGGCCCATTTTTTCAGTTTCCTCATCGCCGTCATCCTTTTTGTGGTGATGGGTCGAAGTCTCAGAAAGCGCCATCGGCCCCGTTTTGCCAATGGCTTGATGATTGGTGCGGGGGTTTCGCTTTTGGGAACCGGAGTCGGCCAGGCAATTCGTCGCACGCCAATGGCTGAAGAAGCATTTTTAGCCCAGGTTCCCCGTGTTCCCCGATCCGCGGCTGTCACCATGCTCCATCTTCATGCGACGGCCAACGCCATTTTATCCGGCATCATTTTCGCCGTCCTCTTCGGGTTGTTGGGCGGCATCGCCGTTTGGTGGGGCGGTCGGCGGCGGATGGCCGCCCCCACCGCCGATCCCGTCGAAAAATAGCTGAAGCGACTCCCTCTAGCCATCCCTGCCAACCCACACCCACTGCCCAACGTCACCTTGTACCCAGTATAGCTAAGGCTAAATATCTCTGCCATCATCGGCGATGTCCAACGAGAGAATATGCCTGTCACTGTTTTACATTTCCCGGTGGGTCGGATCGATCGGAATGACGGGGCCTCGGGCTTCCGCGACGGCGTTGACAATCCCGCCCAAGAGGAGCGTCAGGGAGACGAGGTAGAGATAGAGCAAAAGCAGAATGACCCCGCCTAAACTCCCATAGGTCCGGTCATAGTGGGCAAAATGGCCGACGTAAATGGAAAAGCCCCATGACATGAGGACCCAGAGTCCCAGCGCGGTTAGGGTTCCGGGCAAAAACCAATGAAAGGGCCTCGAGGACTCCGGAAGCCAGTTGTATACCAGCGTTAAGACGAACCACAGCATCAGCAAGAATAGGACCCAGGGCACCCCACTTGCGAGTGCCGAGGGGACGGAACCCTGTCCGGCTTGCGTCAAGATCCAGCGCACCAAAGTGGACCCGGCCACGGTAACCATTTGCGCCAATACCACGAGAATACCCAACAAGAGACCTAATCCCACCGACAGAGCCAGTGTCACCACCACGCCGCGGCGGCTCCTCTGAATGCCATAGGCTTCGTTCAGCGCATTCATCAATTGACGCAACGCCGAGGACATCGCCCCGACAAACCCAATGGCTCCCGCCGAGAGCAACGTGGGGCTCTTAAAGCGACTGGCTGAGCCCATGGCTCCAAGAATCAGGCGGCGAAGGGCAGGCGCGACAAGATGAGCTGCCGGGCCACGAAATAATGTGGTGTGGTTTCCTGCGTCAAGGAAACCCGACAAGGCGGCCGCGAAAAGCAAGAGCGGAAACAGCGCAAAAATAAAACTATAAGACAGGGCCGCCGCATAGACGGTTGCCCGACGGCGGACAAGATGGTTAATGACGGCACGGGCAAAACCAACAGCCTTCTGGGCATCCATATGACCAGGCCCTAGTTGGGCAAGGCTTTGTGCGTACTGGAAGGCCCCGACTCCTTATGGCGCCGCCTCTGCCAGAGCGCCCACCCCAGAGACGCGGCCGCAATCCACCAGCGGCTTTTTGTCCGCCGGGACTTCCCTGAAAGAGTGTCTCGAAGCACCCCAATGACCGATTTCGCGCTCCTGGAGGCCTGATAGACCTGGTCCATGGCCTCGGTCACCCGCTGCCCGCTTTGCTCAATTTGTTTGACGACGGCCCGGGAGTCGCCCAGATGATTTTCCACCTTCTTCTCAAAGCTCTTGATCCGCAGCAGCAGGCTCAGCATGACCAGCAAGACCAAAATGACCATCAGAGCCAGAAAAGCCAGCGAGAGAGCCATAACGGTAAGATCGGCGTGGTTTCCCATGGAACCTCCCTTGAAAAAAGATTTGTTGTACCGTATTTAGGGCCTGAACTGACGCAACTACAACACATGTAGCGGTGGTC
>NZ_JABBVZ010000139.1 GCF_012933365.1 Sulfobacillus harzensis
GATGAACCAGGAAGGTGGCAACAAGATTGATTATTTGCTTAACGATGGTCAATCTTGGACAAGTCCATCAGAACGGTAAGTTCTCCGGTTTCGCCAATATTTCCATCGGCGGAGCCGTACGACGCCACGGTGCGGTTTTTCAGGAGTTGAGTCAGGCCGTCGTTGCTTCCCATATATCCAATGCTCGTCTGGGTAAAACCGGAACGACTGGCAATGGCGGAGCTCACGGGACCGTTCTGGGCCATGAGGATTGATTGACCATGGCTGTTGGCGACGTATCCACGATTATTCGTGCCCTGATTGTTCAGATGGGGATTGCTGAAGATATACAACTGATAGCCATTCGGCGATCCCGATAGGATTTTGAGTTGGTACTGGAGGACAAGCGCATTGGTCCGGGGATTCGTGAAAACGGTCTCATCCAACTGATAGGAATGATTGGCGGGGTTATTGATGATGGTGACGGCTAAGGCCTTCTGGCGAGTCCAGCGGTAGCGGTGCTGCATACGAGATACGGGTGTCGCTGCGCCATTATGTACCACTACCAATTCAATGAGCCGCGAGTCAGCGGTATTAATGTTGGGGTAATAGGTTTCCCCGATGGAGCCATGAACAATGTCGGCCCATACTTTTGATGTGCGGTCCCGCGCAGTAATAATGGCATCGTTACGACCGACCGTCCAATACGGTGTGGCGGTTGTGCTCGGTTTGGGGGCAGGGGAAGCCGTTGCCGCCCAGGATGCCGGGGTTATTGCTAAAAAACCTAACGAAAGCGCGGCAAACGCTGCTGCTGTCGGGATGATTTTCAAAGGCCACCTCCTAAAAATGGCATTAAACGGAATATATACCATGATTCGCCAATCGTTTAGGTTTGTCAACGATGAGCATCTACGTTTCTCCCCGCGACGCGAGCATCCAGTTGATGGGTCAACCCGGTGACTGGAGGCAAATCGGGTATACGTGGACCCGTTAAACGGAGATGCAGAACCGATCTTAGGCCTTTTGGGCCGGGCGGCAGTCTGACAATCCAGGTCGAATGGACGATATTCGCTGAGGTGTTGCCAAGTTTTAAGACGACCTCCTTCAGAAAAATTCCGGAGATGGACCCGGATGTGCTCGCCGACCGGAGGTTTCTCGTGAAGGCAAACCATTCGGACGCCGGGGTGCTACACCGGGGTGGTTCATTGAGGAAATGAAATATGAGGAGAAATTGGGGTGAATGGGTGAGGGTTTGGAAGCCAGGCTGGCAAGCTCTCATGGCCGTACTCGGCATCGGATTGGCCATTTTTACGTAGTGCGTCAGATGTACTATTTTATTCCGAAGGACATTCGGAACCAACCGGGCCCTTGTCATTCTTTCAGGCCTCTAAGGCCGAGGTCATGGAATACGATGACTGAAAGGGGCATGGCCGACGCATGAAAGATAAAAAAGGATATCCGGATTTTTGTGTGGGACATTTTGAGCACTTATCGATTGTTCTACGGATTTCCGCATGGGGTGACCACGAAAAGGATCAGTCGTAACATCCACCAGAGGATTGGAGAACGACGCACTACTGTCGCGGTGTGACCCGGACCCCGGCCGTTTGCGATCCCATCTTGACTTCCGAAAGAAGGCAATTTATCATTGACCGTGTGTTCAGTATAAAACCGTGAGGTGAGGCGGGATGCCCCGGACCGAATCGGCCAATCAAGCAATTCGGGAACGGCGCCAGGCCCAGATTCGCTCGGTGGCCGCCCGGCTGTTTGCTCATCAGGGGTATGTCGGGACCCGTATTGACGAGATTGCGCACGCGGTGGCCATGAGCAAAGGGCTCCTCTATCACTATTTCGGGAGTAAAGAGGAGCTCTATACCACGCTCGTCGATCGCGCCAGTCGCGGCACCGTCCAGCTCTTTGAGGACGCTATGCGTCGCCCCGGGACCGCGGCTGACCGGCTGCGGTGGCTCGTGCAGCAAATCCAGGCCGGGCTCGCCGAACAGCCCGACATGTTCATGGTGGTCATGCAAGCCTTGGTGAGTGATGCCGTGCCCGTGCAAGCGCGTGACCAAGCGATTCGGTTTACCCGCGAAGCCCAGGCGTTGATGGGGGTTTTTATCCGAGAGGGTCAACAGGCGGGTGATGTGATAGCCGGGGATTCCGACAAGTTGGCCTTGTTGCTGGGATCCTGCATCCAGGGACTCGCTGTGAGCCAGGCCATTAACGGTGGCGTACCGGCGATTACCGACACGCTCATCACTCTGTTTACGGGATCATAGGGCGCATCGGTTCCGTAAGGTGTTTTTTTGTATTTGTATTGACTAATTAGTCGGTCAACCTCACGGAGAGGAGCCAAGCGGAATGAACGCTCAGCAACACTCGCTTCGGGGATGGGCGTTCGTCGGGCTCTTGGCCGGCCCGTTTTTAACGATGGTCGACAGCAGCATTGTCAATGTCGGGCTGCCCGCCATTGCCACCAGTTTGCACAGTTCACTCCAGGGAGCTCAGTGGGTGGCCAGCGCCTATTTGCTGTCTCTGGGGCTTACCTTGGCGATCGTGACGGGCGGTGCTGCTCGGGATGGCCCTCCTCACAGCGGATACGGGCGCTCTCTATGCGGTGACCGTGACGTCGCCCGCCTGGGGCATCGAGCTCCTCATGATCGGGCGCGGCTCTGCCATCGGGTTGGTCATTCGGTTCAGAATGCGGAGATATTCGAGTTTCATGACGTGATGGGGGTCATCGGGGGCATCAGCCTGGTCGGCTTCCTGCTCGCCGGGGCCATCCGAGCACCCCAAAAGGAGCGCAAACACCATGCCTAATTGGTTGTCCGATGTCATAGGGCTCGGCTTACTTGTATTCTTCATTGTGCGTCAAGTCACACCGCGTCGGCCCACGCGCCTGCGATTTTATATTTTACCCATCGTGGGGTTGTATTGGGCCTATCACACGCTGCCCCACCCGATGCCCGCCGTGCAAGTAGCCGACGCACTGATGTCCATCGCCGTATCGGTCCCGTTTGGCATCATGCAAGCGTACTTTACGCGATTGTACGAAAAAGACGGTCGCTGGTTTCTCCAAGGGGACTGGCGCTATGTCGTGAGTTGGCTGGTGCTCTTTGCGTTGCATGGCGTCACCGCCGTGGTACTGCACGAAATGACGGCGGTGACGTGGGTCATTGGCCTGGAGGTAGCAGTCGTCTGGGGCCTGCGCTCACTGGTGCTCCATCTCCGCTATCCGCAACTGTCGGGGATTCTGGCGCGAAAGTAACCGTGCCGGCCCCTACCAAGCCATTGGGCTGCCTGCGCCGGTGCGTTCTGCCCCGTCGGTTGGATCGCTGGGCCAATACCCGCTGGGCAATGACGGGGATGTCAGAAGGCTCCAGAGTGCCGGTAACGAAGATGGGGACGGCCCCCGACAGGGAGAAACGCAGACGGATTGCGGTCTATGTTCGGGTACGCGAGTTTTTGTATGTGTATGACCGAAGTCACCATGAAGACACTGATTCCACTGTGTCAGACAAACGGAACACCTATGACGTAATTTGGAATCAGCGGTCTAAGGCAGTTTAAAGGCCGGATAACATAAACCGAAACAATCCACGCTGCCATGGCCATGCAATTTCCGCAAGCGTTCGACCGAAGTGGCGCTGTACCCCATTCCCGAACCCCGTGCATTAAAGTCCATGTCAGTCGCTGTGCAACATCCTCATGGTCGCCATACGCGAGCTTCTGGTCTGGGAGCTATCGGGCCACGGCCACGTTGCACCGGGTATGCCGTTTGGCACTGGCGCCGATGGGTGCGCCGACAGCCGTTTCCCGTGTCTCGGGCCGAGCACCATCATGACTGGTTGCGGGCTATTCTGCCCCCGTCGATCGACATCGCTGACTACCTGGTGCCGCAGCGGAGGCCGCTTTGACTGGCCCCGCTTTTTTGCTCGCCATGGTGGGCACAACGACCAGCAAATCCCGGACACCGTCAACTTTCGGCCAAAACAAGCCGATCGACAAGATAAGGACAGTTTGACGCGTCATTACGACACCACGAATATCCCAGCCGTGGAATACGGCCAAGATACCTGGCACTGGTGCCCACCGCGCATATCGGGGCGAGTATGCACCAAGCGCCAAGGTGTTCTTTGGCCCTCGTTGGATGAATTTGTTCAGGTAGAATTGATAGATGGGATAGATGGAGGCAAGGGTCGCATCCGACCTGTTAGATTGGAGTCATTCCATCCGACGCCGATGGGTTACTACCAACGACCAGTTCGGCACCCGCCCACGGCCCACCAAACCAAAACTGCCAGCCAAGCCGTCGGAGCTCTAGGTCTATAATCCCTAATCCCTAGTTCACGCATACGGCCAGCGTATGCGCGAGTTGCGCGTTGCCTACGGTCCCGACGAAGCTGAGAGCGCGACCGCCCCGCAGACGCCCATCGCGGCAAGCATGATGAGCCGTACGGGTTCATCGAAGCCGTATTCACCGGCGCTTGCCGGTTGCTCATGTGTGGTGTTGTCTTGCGTCATACTCATAGGTCAAATGTCGCAGCACTCCCCAGAGACAACAACGATCGAAGTCAAAGAGTCGACCGGGCAGAAAACTTCCGCCGTCAAACATCTCCTGGCGGGGTTGCCCCCAATCGGTGGTGAGCGATTGTCGCTGGCGTCTCGGAGTTTCTTGCAAGACCGAACAACGCCGAATCAATCATGAAGTCCCCCGATACCCGTAATTCATCGCGCGTCCTATCGAAGCGGCGTGAAATACCCCGTGGGCTGGAAATGTTCGTGCCCCGTCCTATCGATGGAGTAGGCATGGAGCCAACGGGTCGCCCGCGTCTGACTTCCATGTCTTCCTGGCGGGAAGCGAGTATGAGGAATGGCAAGAGCACTTCTCTAACATTTTGCTTGACATTCTTACTTGAGTACTCTATATAAAGTACTAAGAGGTGAATACGATGCCGGCATCAAAACGCTCCAATCCTCTGGCGTTGGCGGTCCTCGTTTCCTTGTTTGAAGAACCCATGCATCCGTATGCGATAGCCACCCGGTTAAAGGCCCGAGGGAAGCACCACAGTGTGCGACTCAACTATGGATCGTTGTATGCGGTGGTGGACGATCTGGAGCGGCGCGGGTTGATTGTTGCACAAGATACCGTGCAAGAAGGCCGGCTGCCGCCACGTACCATTTATGCGCTCACCGCCGCGGGCTACGCCGAAATGGAAGACTGGCTCACGGATTTAGTAGCCATCCCGGTGAACGACTACCCGAGTTTCGAAGCCGCTCTCTCTTTTCTCCCAGCATTGGATCCAGACCGAGCATTGGAACTCTTAGACCAGCGGGTGCAGGCGTTGACGCTCGATGCCGCACGTTACGAGGGGATGCGACAGCTCATGGATAGCCAGTCGTTCCCACGTTTATTTGCGCTGGAGGCTGAGTACCGCGCGGCTTTGCGGGACGCCGAATTACATTTCACGCGCCAGTTATCCGCGGAGATTCGCGAGGGGCGCTTAGAGGGGATCGACTGGTGGCGGCGGGTGTATCGAGAGGGAGGCTCGCCGTCGTATCCCCTGGAGAGCGAGCCCCCGCAGGACGCAAAGAAAGGAGACCACAAGACACGCCATGAATGAACCGATACTCGCCGCAACCGGCCTGGCCAAAACCTTTCAGTCGAAGCGGCGCCGCGTGCAGGCCGTCAACAATATCGCCCTCGAGGCGGCAAAAGGCACGGTCGTTGGGCTTCTGGGACCTAATGGAGCTGGGAAGACGACAACAATGCGTATGTTGACCACATTGCTCCCGATTGACAGCGGTGACGTGCGCATTGCCGGGTATGACGTGCGGCGCGAGCCTGCACGGGTGCGCACGCGCATTGGTTATGTCAGCCAGGCGGGCGGTGCCGACGACACGCTGACGGCACGAGAGAACTTGCAGTTGCAAGCGCGCCTCTATGGGGTATCGGCGCGAGATGCCGCGGACCGGGCTGGGCGATTGATTCAGCAACTCGAACTGGGAGACTATGCCGATCGCGCGGTGAAAACCTATTCGGGCGGCCAGCGCCGGCGTCTTGAGGTGGCGATGGGCATTATTCACGACCCCGCCGTGCTGTTTTTAGACGAACCTAGCACGGGCCTGGACCCGCAAAGCCGGGCCCATTTGTGGGAGCATATTCGCCGCCTCGCGCAGGCGGGGATGACCGTGGTCCTCACCACCCACTATCTGGACGAAGCGGATGCCCTGTGCCAGCGGGTCTATATCATTGATCATGGCGAGGTGGTGATCGAGGGGGACCCCGCCCAGTTGAAACGTCAAGTGGCGGGGGAGGCGATTCTCTGGTCGTGGCCCACCGACGACGCAGCCCAACTGGCTCTGTCCGTCCTAACCCAAGACCCCGCCGTGCGGGACGTTGTCCGGGAGAACACTACGGTGCGCGTGTATGTCGACAACGGGGCGGCCGTTCTGGCCGACCTTTTGCACCGCTTGGAAGCGGCCGGCGTTCGCCCAGCCACCGTGCAGCTGAACCAGCCATCGTTGGATGACGTGTTTTTCCGCACCACCGGACGATCCCTGCGGGACCAGACCGTTCCCGGGGAGGTGTCCCCATGAAAACCCTTCGCGATACCGGGTTATTGTTTGGACGCTACGGCCGCCAAATGCTCCGAAACCCGGTCTGGCTGGTCGCGTCGGTTACGACGCCCATCTTGTATCTGGTCTTGTTCACCCCACTCTTGCGGCATCTATCCCAAGACCATGTTCTGCCCGCAGGCACCGCGCTCGACCTGTTTTTGCCGGGCATTCTTGCCTTGGTGGCGTTCGGATCGGGAGTGGGGCCCGGCTTTAGCCTAATTTTTGATGTGAAAGCGGGGGTGATCGAGCGACTGCGCGTTACGCCGGCTAGCCGGGCCGCCATTTTGCTGGGACCCATCTTGGCGACCGTGCTGTCGATGTGGGTACTCAACGGCATTCTCGTGGCCATCGGTGCCTCGCTCGGCTTTTCTGTGCATCCCGCTGGATTAGTGGTACTAGCCCTCTTACTGGCGGTACTAGTAGAACCATTCCTTAATTCGTGATAATCACGGAAGGTTATGGTACGGTAAGGGAAATCCTTGGTTGGAGGTT